>CALZKF010000050.1 GCA_945787955.1 uncultured Acidobacteriota bacterium
TGTCTGCGCATCCTGTCCACCGACAGCACCGTCATGGTGCCGGTGGGCAATACCACCGTCGTCGGCCTGCGCAAGGTTTTGACCAAGCGACAGGTCACCAAGGTCCTCAAGACCCTGAAAGAGGGCGAAGTCGCCACCTATGACGACTGGAAAGGTCGGTTCCAGGCCAATTCGGACAAGATGCGCACCGGCGACATAGCCGCCGTTGCAGAGGTCCTCAAAAGCCTGACCATCCTCAACGAGATCAAGCCGCTCTCCTATCGGGAAAGGAAGATGCTGGATCGCGCCAGGTTCCTGCTGGTCTCCGAGCTTTCCGAGGCGGCCGGCAAGGCCCCCGACGCCATGGAGAAGCAGATCGACACCTCCCTTGAAGACTCCCTCGCCGGGCTTCAGGACAACGTCGAACACTGATACCAGGAACCTTCCGGGGCTCACGCCATGGATAACCTGGTTCTGTTCCAGGTAGCAAACGATCTCAACAGCACTCTCGCAGGCTCCGTCCTCCGCGAAGTCCGGGAGGAGGACCTGCACCGCTTCCGGCTGCTATTCGAGCATCCCGACGGCAACCGCTCACTCCTGATCTCCATGCGCCCCGAATCGCCATGGATCGGCCGGCCTGCCGGACGGTGGCAGGGCAGGAAGCGCGGGCCATCCCGCTTCGCCGCACTCCTGGCCCGCAAGCTCGGCTCCTCCCTGGTGGAACGGGTGGCCAAGCCCGGACCGGACCGGATCTGCCGGATCGATTTCAGTCATCATCACAGCCTGATCCTGGAACTGACCATGCACCGGGCGAACATCGTTCTTCTCGGTCCGGGCGACATGGTGCAGGACTCACTGCGAACCCCTCCAAGTGCTGCGGATCGGCTGGCGCCGGGAACGCTCTACACTTTCCCCGGACTCCCGCACCACCTGCTGTTCCCCGAGTCCTGCACCGCCGGGGAGATCGATCACCGGCTTGAGCAGTCTGCCGACCGGCTGCGCCGGACGGTATTCGGCCTCGGGCGCAGCGCGGCCGGTGCGATCGAGGCGGATTCACGGGAGCGCGGTATCAGCCCGGGGACCGTCTGCCGGGAACGGCTGGACCAGGTGTTCAGCGGGCAGGCGGTAACCTGGTATTCCGGCCCCGGCCCCGCAGCGGTGCTGCTGCCCTGGACCCCTGAAGGAGAGCGTCCCGACCGGCCCGACTCCCGTCCGGCAGCTGTAGCCGGCAGGTATCACGAGGATCTGGAGCGGGCCGCCCGGTTCACGGACCGGGTCGATGGGATGTCCGCACTTCTTCGGCGGGAGATACGTCGGGCGGCGGCTCTGTCGGACAAGGTCCGGCGGGATATGAAACGGTTCTCCGATCCGGATCGCTTCCGCATCTGGGGCGAAGCGATCCTGGCCGGGATCAGCGTCGTAAGGAGGGCCGGAGGCGAGCTGCTGGTCCCTGATCCGTATCACCCTGATGGCGAACTGTTCGCCATCCCGGACAAGGCCGGGGAGACGTTGCCCGGCATTGCCGACAGCTATTTCGGGATGCATCGCCGGGCGGTCCGGGGTCTGGCTGCAGCGCGCAAACGGGAAGACCGGATCTCCGCCAGGCTGAACGACCTGAACCGATTCCTGGACGAGCTTGCGAAACTTCAGGGTGAAGAGCCGGTGGAAGGGCTGGCGGAGCTCCATCGTCTTGAAGAGCGGATGCAACGAGCAGGCTTCGCCGTCGGCCTGGCGCCGGCCGGCAGAAAACAACGTGCCGTTCCCCAGCCTGGAAAGGCCCGCCTTGAAGGGGTCCGCATTTTTCCCAGGGAAGACCGCTGCGACATCCTGGTCGGGAGGGACGGTAAAAGCAACGCCCGGCTGACCTTCAAGCTGGCCGCCCCGGACGATTTCTGGCTCCATGCCCTGGGCGTCACCGGGGCCCACGTGGTGATCCGGAATCCGGAGCGGAAAGGCAGCCCCCCAGAAGACGCACTCCAGGTTGCCGCCGCCGCCGCCGCCTGGTACAGCGATGCCCGGAACCAGGCCCAGGTCGATGTGCAGTGGACCCGGCGCAAATACGTCCGGAAGGTCAGGAAAGGAGCACCGGGTACGGTGATCCTGAAGCGGTTCGAGACGATACGGGTCCGGCCGAACGCCCCTGAACCACCTCAAACGGTCACCTGAGCCGTTTACGGTGAAAGATCGGCCGACTCGGGCAAAAGATTTCCGTTTTCATGCAAAAGATTTCCGGTTTTCGTTGAACCTTGTCTTCAGATGTCCTAGATTCGCCGTGTGTTGAAGGAAGTATTCAAATACCTGGCCGGTCTGATTCTGGCCATACTGCTGTTCTGGTGGGTCCTGAAGGGGATCGATCTGGGGCTGTTGGGCGAGTCGGTGCGTAAAGCCTCTCTGGTCGGCCTGATCCTGGCCGGTGTCCTCAATGTTTCCCACAACATCTTCAGGGTTCTGCGATGGAAAGCGCTCCTGAGACCGGTCAAGGCCCGCATCCCGTTCCTGCCGATGTTCAGCGCAGTGATCCTGGGGTACATGACCACCTGGGTCATCCCGGGTCGTCTCGGCGAACTGGTGCGGCCTGCACTTCTGACCGCCAGGGAGAAGGTCCCCCTGGGCCCCTGCCTCGGTTCGGTCCTGGCCGACCGTCTCATGGATATGATGGCGATCTTCGTGCTGTTCGCAATCGGCACTTTCGCCGTCACCTTCACCGGTACGGCGGCGGCCTACGCAGCCGAGATCCAGGTCACCGCTGTGGTCATGCTCCTGGCGGCGATCACCCTGCTGTCGTCGCTGATACTCGTTTCGATGAAACGTGGCCCGGTGGAATCGTTCCTGAAGGGCCGGGGTCGATTTGTGCGCTGGATCGGCCGGACGCTGATCTCGGTTTCCATGGGCACCGCCGCCTTCCGCGACCTGCGTTTGTTTGTACCGATCGTCTTCCACAGCCTGATGTGCTGGCTGATGATCAACCTGTCCACCTGGGTCGGCCTCCGTGCGGTCGGTGTGGACATCTCCCTCATGGCGGTATTCGTCCTGCAACCGATCCTCGCCATCGGCGTGGCGATCCCCACACCGGGGGGCGCCGGAGGCTACCACGCCATGATGAAGGCCGGCCTGGTGGTCCTGTTCGGTGTCGGGGAGGTCCTGGCGGTCGGCGCCGGCATCCTGCTGCACCTGGTCTCGGTAATTCCGGTAATCGTCCTCGGGACGCTGTTGTTCTGGATTGAGAAGTACTCCATGGCCGATATCCGGTCCGGCATACGGGCGGTGAAGAGCCTTGGCGCCGAGCCGATAAAGGAGATGCCGTGAAATGCCCGTTCTGCAGTCATCTGAAAGACCGGGTGGTCGATTCCCGGGAGAGCGGAGCCGGCGACGCCATCCGGCGGCGGCGGGAGTGCCTGCAATGCGAACGCCGGTTCACATCGTACGAACGCATTGAGGAGATCCCGTACCTCGTGATCAAGAAGGACGGCCGCAGGGAGGCGTTCGACCGTCACAAGCTCATGACCGGCCTGTCGATCTCCTGCGAGAAACGGCCGGTGCCGGCCAAGGAGCTGAGCAAGATCGTGGACGACGTGGAACAGATGGTCCACGACAGCCCGGACAGAGAGGTGGAGGCGGGCCGGATCGGCGAGTGGGTCATGGAACGCCTCCGGGAACTGGACAAGGTCGCCTATGTCCGGTTCGCATCGGTATACCGTCAGTTTGAGGATGTGGAAGAGTTCATGTCCGAGTTGCGGGGTCTTCTGGAGTACCGCAAGATCGCCGATCCACGCACAAAAAAGAAGAAGACGCGCGGAAACCGGCGCAATCAAGGAGTCCGGCATGCCCAAGACCGTGGGACCGTTTCTCGAAGTAGCCAGGATCCAGAGTGAGATAAACCGGCTGTTCGAGAATCTCCTGGACCTGAACAACCCAACGGCTGAAACCGGTTGGAGCCCCAACGTGGACATTCTGGAGACCGCGGAGGCACTGGTCGTGAAGATCGAGCTCCCCGGCGTGGAGCAGGATGATCTCGGTCTTTCGGTGAACAGCGGGAACCTGCTCATCGAAGGGGAGAAACGGGAACCGGACATCCGCAAGGGCGCCCGCATGGTGCAGGTGGAGCAGTCGTTCGGGCGGTTCCACCGTTCCATCCAGCTGGGCGTGCCGGTTAACACCCGTCTGGCCGAGGCCGAACTTTCAGACGGCCTGTTGAAAGTCCTGTTCCCCAGGGTGCCGAACCGCCGGGGAGAGGATGTCCGCATTGAGGTGAAACGATAATGAGTGAGACCCCGATCGTCCGTGACGAGGACGAACAACTCAATATCCCGGGCGACATGCCGGTGCTGCCCCTCAGGGACATGGTGGTCTACCCGTTCATCATCGCCCCGCTGTCGGTAGCCAGGGACATCTCCATCCAGGCGGTGGACCAGGCCCTGGCCGGGAACCGCATGATCCTGCTCACCGCGCAGAAGGACAAGGACGAAGAGGATCCTGCCGCCTCGGGCCTGTTCGAAATCGGGACCGTGGCGGTAATCATGCGGATGCTGAAGTTGCCCGACGGCCGCATCCGGGTTCTGGTTCAAGGGGTCTGCCGCGCCCGGATCACCAGGTTCACATCCGAGATGCCGTACATGCATGCCGACATCGTGAGGATGGATGACCTGCCCTGGGATTCGGATTCCATCGAAAAAGAAGCTTTGATGCGCTCGGTGAAGCGGCTGCTTGAACGGTCCTCCAGTCTGGGGAAGAACCTGCCTTCCGAGGTTATGGTCATTGCCAACAACCTCGAGGACCCGGGACGTCTGGCCGACCTGACCGCATCCAACCTGGACCTGAAGGTGGAGGAGTCGCAGGACATCCTTACCGCCATGGACCCGGTGGAACGTATCAAGATGGTCCACGACCTGATCAAGCGGGAAATGGACCTCCTGAACATGCAGCGGGAGATCGACTCCATGGCCCGGGACGAGATGGACCGGTCCCAGCGGGAGTACTACCTCCGGCACCAGATGAAGGCGATCCAGAACGAGTTGGGTGAAGGAAACGAACTCCACGAGGAGATAGCATCCTGCCGGGCCAAAGCCAGGAAGGCCAAAATGCCGGAATACGCCCTGGAGGAGCTGGACATCCAACTCAAGAAACTGGAGAGGATGCATCCGGATGCCGCCGAAGCCTCGACGGTCCGGAACTACCTGGACTGGCTGATCGGCATGCCCTGGGGGCGGCGCACAAGGGACAACCTGGACCTGGAAAAAGCGGCGGCGATACTGAACGATGACCACCATGGCCTGGACCAGGTCAAGGAACGGATCCTTGAATACCTGGCGGTCCGCAAGCTCAAAAAGAAGAGCAAGGGGCCTATCCTCTGCTTCGTCGGGCCACCTGGAGTCGGCAAAACCTCCCTGGGCCGGTCCATCGCACGGGCCCTGGGTCGTACATTCATCCGGCTGGCCCTGGGTGGAGTCAAGGACGAGGCGGAGATCCGCGGCCATCGCCGGACCTATGTCGGCTCCATGCCCGGCCGCATCCTCCAGAGCATCCACCAGAGCGGGACAGGGAACCCGGTGTTCATGCTGGACGAGGTGGACAAGATCGCCTCCGATTTCCGGGGCGACCCTTCGGCGGCGCTGCTGGAAGTGCTGGATCCGGAGCAGAACAACACCTTCAGGGACAACTACCTCGGCATGCCGTATGACCTGTCCGACGTCATGTTCATCACCACGGCCAACCTGCTGGATCCGATCCAGCCCGCTTTCCGGGATCGGATGGAGATCATCAGGATTTCCGGGTACACCGAGGAGGAGAAGCTGGCCATAGCCCGCAAGCACCTGGTGCCCCGGCAGGTGGACCAGAACGGCCTCACCGCGGAGATGATCGAGTTCTCCGACAACACCCTTTCCGCCATGATCAGCGGTTATACCAGGGAGGCCGGCCTGCGCGGCCTGGAGCGGTCGTTGGCCAGGATCTGCCGCAAGGTTGCCCGTCAGGTGGCGGAGGGCAGGAAGGCGAGCGTCAGGATCATCACCTCCAGCCTGGACAGCTACCTCGGTCCGGCACCGATCACCAAAAGCGACATCCGGGAAACGGACCAGGCCGGGGTAGCCACCGGCCTTGCCTGGACCGAAGCCGGCGGTGACATTCTCCATATCGAGGCCACCACCATGGAAGGAAAGGGCGGGCTGACCCTGACCGGACAGTTGGGCGATGTCATGAAGGAATCGGCCCTGGCCGCTCTTTCGTTCACCCGCTCACACGCCGCCGAGTTCGGGCTCCCTAAGGGGTTCTTCGACGGCCTTGACATCCATATCCACGTACCCGAGGGGGCGATTCCGAAGGACGGGCCGTCCGCCGGCATCACGATGGCAACAGCGATGATCTCGGCGTTTACCGACCGCAAAGTTCTCCGCGATGTTGCCATGACCGGTGAGATCACCCTGCGAGGGAACGTCCTGCCGGTTGGCGGGATCAAGGAGAAAGTCCTGGCAGCCCGGCAATACGGCATCCGGACCCTGATCCTGCCGGCATCGAACAAGAAGAATCTCGAGGAGATAGCCAAATCGATCCGGAAGGAGATGGAATTCGTCCTGGTGGCCGATATCCGGCAGGTGCTGGATAAGGCGCTGGAGAGGCGGGGCAAGGCCAGAACGCAGCTCAGGGCCGGCAGATCCGGTGCCCGGCCGCCTGTAGAGACCGCTCATTGAGGCTTCCAGGCGCCTTGACCGGTTATGCCTTGTTTTCTAGAATTTAGAGTTCAACAGGCCGCCTCATGGCGGCCTTTCCTTTTCGTTGTGGGAACATGTCCTTTATTAAATCATCGGACCGGATAGACGGCGGATTCTTCCGGTCCGTAACAGGGAACGTGAGATATGGGTGAAGCGGAGCTGATCCGGGCCGCCGCGGCAGGAGACACGGACGCCTTCGAGCGGCTCGTGGACCTGAAGCGACGGTTGGTTCTTCGCGCCGCGTTCCGAATTCTCGGGAACCTGGAGGATGCTCACGACGTGGCCCAGACGGTCTTTCTGACCCTCTGGCGATCGCTGGATCGATACGACCACACGCGTCGGTTCGATACCTGGCTGTACAAGGTGACGGTGAACGCAGCAATCGACATGGCGAGGAAAGCCGGGCCCCGCGGGGTACTGCAACCGCTGCCGGACCAGGCTCGGGGTGGACCGTTCGCTACTGCTCCGGAGGCGGAACGGCAGCTGAACAGGACTGAATTACAGGAGGTGTTCCTGCGCCTTTCCGACAGATTACCGGAACGGCAGCGGGCGGCATTCGTTCTCAGGGAGCTCCAGGGCCTGCCGACCGCCCAGGTGGCGGAAATCCTGGACGTGACCGAGTCCACCGTGCGGAACCATTTGCTTCAGGCCAGGCGGGTTTTAAGAGAGGGCATCCGCCGGGAATACCCCGGGCTGGTGCCGTCCGCCAAAGGAGGGCAAGGCTCATGACCCATCCGCCGCCTCCCGTAGACTGGGACCTGGCTGCAGCCGATGTGCGAGCCGCATGGCTCAACCATGTGTCGAGTTGTACCGATTGCAGGGCTACCTGGACGGCGGGGGACGCTTCCCGGATCTTTACGCTGCTGGCGGATTTTCCGGCCGGAGGCGAGGCCGGGGAGCAGGAAGTTCTGGACCGGTTGTCCGCCGGCATCCGGAAGCATATCCGTACCGACCGGCCCACCGGCCGGTGGTACAGTCTGGCCGCTGCGGCGCTCCTGGTTGCGGCGCTGCTGGCCCCATCCGCCGCCTGGTTGTTCCGGGACCGGCCGGCGGTGCCGCTTCGTACCGCGGCATATCCGCTTGCCGATGTGGAAGTCCTGTCCACGCCGGGTGAGGCTCAGATCATCGACTTGTCCGTGGGCGATACCCAGGTGGTAATGATTTTCGATTCGAGGCTTGAGATATGAAAAATTTTCTCCCGATCCTGGTGCTCCTGCTGGCCCTGATGCCGGCAGCCGCCGTCGACGACATGTCCGCCCGGTCCTATCAGATCCAGTTCAAGACATTGCCCGACGCCCTGGACCTGATCTCGGGGCTGCTCTCCGACCAGGGTTCGGTCTCGGTCCAGCCCAGGCTCAAGCGCCTCGTGGTGCAGGATCGGCGCGAGGTCCTGGACCGCATCGGGGCGGTACTCGATGATTTCGACCAGCCGCCCGTGAACGTGGAGGTCACCGTCAGTCTTTTCATCGGTACGGATCGAAGGGACGAGGAAGCGGGGCGGCACGCCAACACCGATTCCATTTCCAGGGAGGTCCGGGGGATCACGGAAACCTTGAGTGATTTCACCAAGTGGACCGCCTACGACCCGATCGGCAGCCGGTCGGTCACCTGTGCCGAGGGCAGCCGGGTCAAGGTAAACCTCTCGGAAGATTATCGCGTGGTCTTTGACGTCGACGCGGTTGAAGAGCGGCTCGGTAAGGTCAAGTTCAGCGAGTTTACCCTTCAAAAGATCATCCGTACCGCAGAAGGCATCGAACGCTACGAGAACCAGTACACTCAAGGCATCATCCTGCCCATGGGCAGGTTGCTGGTGGTGGGCGCAGCCCGGGATCCGGGGTCCAAAAAGGCGTTGTTCCTGTCTCTCCAGGTCAAGGCGAGGTAGTCCGATGCCCGACTTTTATTGCAGGCTGGCCACCGCCGCCGGTGAGATCATAGAGCGCAACTACAACTCCGCCAGCGAGGAGGCTCTGCGGCAGGAACTGGAGGAAAAGGACTATCTCGTCCTCGAGATGAAGCGCAAGAGCCCGTTGCTCTCGCAGATCGTCTCCGCTTTCCGCCTGCGGCCGCGGGTGTCGTCCCGAGAGTTCCTGTTTTTCAATCAGGAACTGGCCGCCCTGCTGAAGGCCGGCCTGCCGATCGTTCAAAGCCTGGACATCCTTCTTGAGCGGAGGGAGAACAAGGTCTTCCGCCGCGCCCTCCTTGATATCCGTGACCGTGTCAAATCGGGTGAGGCGCTCTCCGACGCCTTCATGGCCCAGGGCGACCTGTTTCCGCCGCTGTACTATTCCAGCCTGGCTTCCGGTGAGCGTTCCGGAGAGGTCCCGGCGGTGCTCAAGCGGTTTATCGCCTACTCCAAGAGCGTTATGACGGTGAAGAAGAAGGTCGCCTCAGCCCTGATTTACCCGGCGATCCTGTTCACGCTTTCCATCGCCCTGATAGCGTTGATGGTGTTCTTCATCATCCCCAAGTTTACCGAGTTCCTGTCCGATTTCGGCACCGAGCTGCCGCTGATCACCGTTGTCATGATCGCCGCCGCCGAATTCTCCACGGCGCACTGGCAGATCATCCTGGTGCTGGTGATCGCAGCGGTGACCGGCGGGACCGCTTGGCAACGCACACCGGCCGGCCGGTATTTTTTCGATAACCTGCAGATCCGTGCACCGGTGATCGGCGGCATTTTCATGGATTACGCACAGAACCGCTTTACCCGCACCCTGGCGACGCTGCAGTCCGGAGGTATCCCGCTGGTGGTCTCGCTGGACCTGGCGGCCAAGGCGGTGGGCAATGCGGTCTTCGAGCGCAAACTGATCCAGGTTGCAGGGAAGGTGCGGGAAGGACAGTCGTTGTGGGAAACCCTGGAAGAGACCGGCATCATCTCCGGGCTGGGCGTGGAAATGGTCAAGGTCGGAGAGTCTACCGGTGCGCTGGTGGAGATGCTGAACGATGTTTCGGATTTTCTCGACGAAGAGATCGATCATAAACTTTCCCGGCTGGTCGCCTTGATCGAGCCTCTGATGCTGTTGTTTATGGCCCTGGTGGTGGGGACAATGCTCATGGCGGTATACCTTCCCCTCATCGAAGTGTACGGCAAGGCGAATATGTAGGTCGGATTGATGTCGCAAGAACCGAACAGAGCGGAAGAGGCCATGGTGCCGGCGATCGAGCCGGACGACCAGGGCGAGATTCTGTCCGAGGAGTATCAGGCCCAGCGCCTGGCGGAGCGGCTCGGCCTGGATTACCTCGACCTTGCTAATTTCGAGATTGATCCGGAACTGTTCCGGTCGATACCGGTGGACCTGATGTTCCGGTACAACTTCGTGCCGCGGCACAGGGAAGGCGAGGTCCTTTCGGTGGTGGTGGCCGACCCGACCGATGTCCTGATGATCGACGAGCTGGAACTCCTGCTGGGGGCCAACATCGAGGTCTCGGTCGGCACCCAGAGTTCCATTCAGGAGATCCTGAAGAAGAGCGAGTCGTCTCAACGCGTGTTGGACGAGGCCACGGAAGAGTTCAAGATCCAACTGGTCACCGAGGATGAGGAGACCGGGGAAGAGGTCCTGTCCATCGACAAGCTGACCTCCGATTCTTCACCGATCATCAAGTTGGTGGACTCCACCATCTTCAACGCCCTGCAGCGCCGCACGTCGGACATCCATATCGAAACCCGGGACCGCGAGGTCGTAATCAAATACCGCATCGACGGTGTGCTGTACCAGGCCATGGAGCCGATCGACAAAAAGTTCCACCAGACCATCATCTCCCGGATCAAGGTCATGTCCGAGCTGGACATCTCCGAGAAACGCATACCCCAGGACGGTCGATTCAAGATCCGCATCAAGGGCAAGACCATCGATTTCCGTGTCTCCATCATGCCCAGTGTCCACGGCGAGGATGCGGTCATCCGGATCCTGGACAAGGAGTCGGCCAGTGAGGAGTTCTCCTCCCTGAGCCTGGACGTTTGCGGCTTCGAGACCAAGGAAATGGTTCGGCTGCGGCGTTTCATCAAGGAACCGTACGGCATGGTACTGGTCACCGGACCGACCGGGTCGGGCAAGACCACCACGCTGTACGCGGCGGTTTCCGAGATCCGGAACGAAGAGGACAAAATCATCACCATCGAGGATCCGGTGGAGTACCAACTCCCGGGTATTACCCAGATCCCGGTGAACGAGAAAAAGGGACTGACCTTCGCCAAGGGCTTGCGCTCCATCCTCCGTCACGATCCGGACAAGGTCATGGTCGGTGAGATCCGCGACGCGGAAACCGCGCAGATCGCCATCCAGTCCGCCCTGACCGGCCACCTGGTATTCACCACCGTGCATGCCAACAACGTCGTCGACGTGGTCGGCCGCTTCCTGAACATGAACGTCGAGCCGTACAATTTCGTTTCGGCTCTGAACTGCATCCTGGCCCAGCGTCTGGTACGGCTTATCTGCAACTCCTGCAAGCAGGAAGTGCGGGCGAGCCGGCAGCAGCTGATCGAATCCGCACTGGAGCCGAACAAGTACCAGAACTACACGTTCTACGAAGGCAAGGGCTGCATCGACTGCAACGGCACGGGATACCGTGGACGGACCGCCATTGCAGAGCTCCTGGATATGAGCGACCGCATCAAGGAGATGGTGTTGCAACGCCGGCCGGCGGCGGACATCAAACGCGCCGCCAAGGAAGAGGGCATGACGTTCCTGAGGGAGGCCGCCCTGGCCAAAGTATTCAACGGCAAGACCACGCTGCACGAAATCAACAAGGTGACCTTCGTCGACTGACGGCGAAGCGGAAGGTACGAAACAAGAGATGAGCACGATTTCGAAAATCACCGACCGGATCCAGGGCGTTATCCAGCAACGCATGCCCTCATTCCACCCGGTGTACCCCCAGGTGGCCCTTGAAATGGACGCCACGGAGATGGTGCTGGTGCGGCTGAAACGCAAGGGACGCAACAAGCCGACCCTGGAGGCCCACGAAGTCAGTCCGATGCCGGCGCCCAGTGAGCCGCTCAGCATGTTCCGGCCGAGCCTGAGACCGGCCGCCGAGATAGCCGGGGTCATCCAGGAGATGTTCACCAAGACCGGCACAAAACCGGGGAAGATATCCCTCGTTATCCCGGACAATGTGGCGAAAATCAGCCTGCTGTCCCTGCCGGAGCGCCCGCCGACCCGAAAGCATTTGGAGGAAATACTGCGTTTCAAGCTGCGCCGGTCGGTGCCGTTCCGGATGGACGACTCCGTCATCTCGTACCAGGTCATTCCTGCGGAGGGCAAGGCGGTGAACGTTCTGGTCGCCCTGATGCACCGCCTGGTGGTGGAGCAGTTCGAAACGGCGGTACGGGCCGCCGGAGCCCGGCCCGGCCTGGTGGATCTGTGTACACCGAACCTTTTGAACCTGTGTCGCCGCGAACTGGATGAGCTCAACAGCAAGGGCCACGATGCGGCGCTCCTGAACTGCGCCGGCAGCTATTTCTCGCTGGTTATCATCCGGGCAGGCCGGATCATCTTTTTCCGCAGCAAGTCACTTCATGGATCCGGGGCGGAAGGGGCGCAGGTGGCGGATGCCTCCGTTCTGGCCCGTGAACTGAACCACTCCCTGGCGTACTACCAGGAGAAGCTGTCGGGCACCGGGGTTCATACCCTCATGGTGCGGACGGTTGCCGGCAGCGAATCGATCCTGCCCGCCCTCGAGGGCTTCGGGTTCGAATCGATCCGGCCGGTGGATCCGGCGGTTTCACTGCAGATCGTGAGCGGTCTCCGGATGGAACAGGCCACAGCCCAGCGTCTGGCTCCGGCGGTCAGCGCGGCTTCGGGGAGGGGACGGTGATGCTCCAGCCCCTCGACCTGAATCTGGGAACAAGGCCGTTCCGGAACAACACCCTGATCTGGGCCGGCCTCGGTCTCGGGCTGCTCCTGGTGGTCTGGCTGAGCTGGTGGAATTACACCACCTGGCAATCGGAGAGCGATGCCCTGCACAGTCTGCGCTCGGATGTGGATAACATCGAATCCCAGCACGCGGCCCTGACCCGTCGGGAAATCGACTCCCGGAAGCGGATCAAGGCCCATGATCTGGAACTGTTGTCTTCCCAGGCCGGGAAGGCCAACGCCGTCATCATGCTCAAGGCGTTTTCCTGGACCCGGCTTTTCAACCGTCTGGAGACGATCCAGCCCTACGAAGTACGCATGCGGGCGATTCGGCCGGTTTTCAGTCTGGGCAAGAAACGGGGACGCGGACGCACCGCATATGATGCAACCGGACAGCTCGAACAGCAAGCGGTGATGGTTACCGTGGACGGAATCGCCAAGAATCTGAAGTCGTTCCTGGCATTCGAGACCGCGCTGCTGGAACATCCGTGGTTTGACCGTGTGGAGCCGGAGCGCTACGGCACCCTCGAATCAGGTGAGACCGAGTTTTCGCTGCGCTTCCATTACTATCCGAACAAATTGGAGGAGGATTCCGGTCCGGAACCGGCTGACGACGCCAGCGCTGAACAGCCGGAGGAAACCGAGGACATGCAGGCAGGCGCCGAACAGGCAAGCGGCGCCGGGAAGGTGAGCTGATGGCGGGGAAGCGGGCACCTTTCGATATACGGCAGGCCGCGGGCAAGATCGCCGCCGGCCTCGTGGTTTTGATGCTGCTGAACCTGGGGGTCTGGATCGCGGCCGTCCGCCCTCGGATCAGCGAGTTGAAAAACCTGCGCGAGCAGAGCCAGCCCCGTCTTGAGGCGCTGCGCAAGCGCAACGCCGAGGTGGAGGTTGGGGAGAAGTACCTGGCGACACTTGAGCAGACCACCGCCGATCTTCTGTCTTTGCGCCAGGACGTACTTTCCACCGGACAGCAACGCCTGGTGCAGGTCCAGCTCGAACTGGCCAACCTGGCCGAGCAGTTCAACATCGATAACGATTCTGTGGACACCCAGACCGAATACCTGGCCAGTGAAGGACTGGAGCGGTTTGCCATGGTGGTTCCGCTCCAGGGCGGGTACGCCAATCTCAGGCATTTCATCCAGGCGGTGGAGAGTTCCGACAAATTCATGGTCATCGAACGTGTCGCCATGGACCGGAGCAAGGACGGCGGCGTCCTTCTCCAGATGAACATCACCCTGGCGACTTATTTCGACGCCCCCTGGCTGCTGGACGGCGGGAGGTCGTGATGGCTGCCCGGAAGGTATCGATTCGGGAGATCGTCCTGGCGGTGGTTCTGGTGACCGCCGGTGTCTGGTACGTCTGGTACCTGGCCGGCAAGGGCATGGAAGGATCCGCCTCCGGCGAAGCGGACACGGCTCATGGCGCCCTGGAGGCCGGCGCCGCCCCGCGGGTCCGGATGGACCTGCTTGCCGGCCTGGCCGAACCGTACGATCAGAACGGCCGGGACCTGTTCAAATATGCGAAGCGGCCGCCGACGGCGGAGGAACTTGAAGCCGAACGGCGGCGTCTGGAGGCGGAAAGGCTGGCCCGCGAGGCGGCGCTCAAAAAGCAGCGCGAAGCCAGAACCGCCCGCCAGAAGGCGCCTGCCAGAACCCAGCCGTCCCGGCCGACCGGCCCCAGGCCGCCTCAGATACCATTCAAGTACATCGGGTATCTAGGCCCGAAGGACGACCGGATCGCCGTGTTCGAAGAGGGTGAGACCATCATTCTGGCGCGGGTCGGCGAGACGGTGCAGGATCAGTTCAGAGTCCGGGAAATCGATTATGAAACCGTGGTACTGGGATATACAGACTCGAGATTCGAAAAGCTCAGCCAATCATTGAACTTGTTCCGGTAATCAGGAAAACGAGGAACGTCGTGGTCAAGGGTACTATTTCGAAAGCAACCGCACTCATGGTGGCATGCCTGGTTCTGGGCCTCCTTACCGGCTGTGCCGCCCAGAAGGTCTTCCGTCGGGCGGAGAAGGAAAGCAAGCGGGAGAACTGGGACCAGGCCGTGCTGGATTACAGCAAGGCCAAATCGCTGGATCCCGGCAACGTACGCTACGGCGTGGCGCTGGAAAGGGCGAAGTTGAAATCTTCTGCTCTGCATTTCCAGAAGGGCAAACGCTACATGGCGGCGAACCAGTTCCGGCTGGCGGTGGCCGAGTTCCAGCAGACCTTGCTCCTGCACCCGGGGAACCAGCATGCCCGAAACGAGATGACCAAGGCGATCCGTGAGCTCGACCGCTTGACCGCCGGGCCGTCGGACCTGGAACTCATGAAGGACCGTGCCCGCCTGGAAGCAATGGGGCCGCCCCGCCTCGACCCCACTTCCAACATCCCGATCATATTGAATTTCCAGGATGTGGATGCATCAACAAATTGACTGGCCATAATACATACCAAAATTGAATAAAGTTAACCGAGGTTGTTAATGTTCGATCCGCGAGAAAAAATTGCCCTGTTCATCGACGGTGCCAATTTATATGCGACAGCAAAAACGCTTGGATTTGATATCGATTACAAGCGCCTCCTGAAAGAATTCGAGGGTAAAGGTTACTTGCTGCGGGCGTTGTATTATACCGCTCTCGTCGAAGACCAGGAATATTCATCGAT
>CALZKF010000051.1 GCA_945787955.1 uncultured Acidobacteriota bacterium
AGGGCGGAAAACGGCTCGTCGAGAAGGATAGCCGAGGGACGTGCGGCCAGGGCCCGGGCGAGGGCGACGCGTTGCCGCTCGCCGCCGCTGAGATCTTCGGGCATGCGAGACCCGAGATGACCGCCTTCCACCCGATCCAGCAGGTCCTGGGCGAGGGCATAACGATTTCCGACTCGGCTGCCGAACGCCACGTTGCGCCGCACGTTCAGGTGGGGGAACAGCATTGCATCCTGAAACACGATACCGATGCCCCTCCTGCGGGTCGGCAGGTCGATGTTCTGCTCCGAGTCGAACACGGTCAGGCCGGCTACCTGGATCCGTCCCCGATCCGGTGTCCTTCCACCAAGGACCGCCTGGAGCAGGGTGGATTTTCCGGCGCCACTCGGCCCGAACAGCACCGTGGTGTCTCCTGCGGCCTGAAACGCCACATCCAGGGTAAACCGGTTCGGACCGGTGCCCTCGTGTTCCAGTCGGAGGTCGATGTCGAAGCGGTTCATGGCATCTTCCCGTGCATTCAATACAATGCCATCGTATCACCCTGACGAATTCGTCCGTGGAGGTCGAGGCCGTGATGCCCAGAATCAACCTTCAGCAAACCATGCTCGTCCTGCCGTTTTTCTTCCTCTTGGTTGCGACGCTGATGTCCTGCCTGTCGCCGGACCCGGGCCCGGATACCCAAGGGTTGAGCCGGCTGGAATTCAACCGCCTGGCGGTGCGGGCCAATCTGCCGCTGTACTGGTCGGCCGACGGCGACGGTGACGGCGTTGCGGGCCCGAGTGAGATTGCGTCTCTGGAGTTTTATCCGACCCGCGGAGAGTGGGTGGCGGACGGCGCCTTCACCGACGACTACCGCTCGGCCGTTGAAGCACTGATTCGGATGTCCGCCCGGGATCTGCCTCCCGGGCTGTCCGGCACAGAATCGAACAGGATCCAGAGGGTGTACCTGGAGCTGGACCATGGCATCCCGACCCTGGTTTACAACGACCTGCGCGGGATGCCGGAAGATCACCGTTCCTTTCTGGGCCACATGATGGAAGTGGCGCGGCTCATCGATGTACTTTACGCCCGGCACATCGGCGCCGAGGCGCTGGCGGAGCACCTGCCGGATGATGCCGCCAGCCGCAGCCTGTTCCGTCGGAACTGGGGACCGGACTGCGTCGCGCCCAGGACCCAGGATGATCCGGCGTGCTCGGCTATCCCGGGTGGAGCGACCCCGGTGTTCGACCTGTACCCGGCATCCCTGCAGGCGGACGAGGAGTTCTGCGCCGATTTGGAATCTCGCCCCGACGCCGGCGAGCTCCTGGACCCGTTCACCGTGGTCCGGGAAATCGACGGCGGCCTCCGGGCGGTGCCTTACACCGTCGCCTACGCCGACGAAATGGGGGCGATCGCCGCCGAGCTTCGCAAGGCCGCCAAGGCTCTGGAGGACCCGGACGAGGAGGCGCTCAGGACCTACCTCACCGCCGCCGCCCAGGCGTTCACCGACAACGACTGGCAGCCGGCCGACGAAGCCTGGTCCCGGATGAACGCCAGGAATTCCAAATGGTTCGTCCGGGTGGCGCCGGACGAGGTGTACTGGGAGCCATGCAGCCAGAAGGCCGGCATGCACCTGACACTCGCCCGCCTCAACACCGCCTCCCTGGCGTGGGAAGACCGTATCCTGCCGGTCCGTCAGAACATGGAAAACGACCTGGCCGAACTGATCGGCCCGCCGTACGTTGCCCGCCAGGTTTCCTTCCACCTGCCCGACTTCATCGACATCGTGGTTAACGCAGGAGACGACCGGGACCCGCTGGGTGCAACCATCGGCCAGTCCCTCCCGAACTGGGGGCCGGTAGCCAACGAAGGCCGGGGCAGGACCGTCGCCATGAGCAACCTGTACACCGACCCGGACAGTATCCGGATCCAGCGTGAACAGGTCGCCTCGCTGTTCACCGCCGATACCATGGAGTGGTTCTCCGACAGCCCTGAGCCCGGACTGCTGGGGACGATCCTGCATGAGGCGACCCACAATTTCGGCCCGGCCCACGAGTACCGTTATCGCGGCAAGACCGATACCGACCTGTTCGGCGGCCCTCTGGCCAGCACCATGGAGGAGTACAAGGCCCAGAACGGGGCGCTGTGGTTCGTCAACTGGCTGGCGGGTCGGGAAATCATCTCCGAACAGTTGGCCCGGGAGACCTACGTGGACTCTCTGAGGTGGGCTTTGGACCATATCTCCCGGGGGATGTACACCGGATCCGGGCGGCCCAAGGCGTACAGCCAGCTGGCGGCGATGGAAGTCGGCTTCCTGCTGGACCATGGGGCGTTGACCTTCGACCCGGAAGCCCGGGCCGCCAACGGTCAGGACCACGGCGCATTCACCATCGATTTCCAGAAGCTGCCTGCCGCCGTCGCTGCGATGATGCGGCAGTCAGGCGCAATCAAAGCCACCGGTAACCGTGCGGCGGCCGAGGAACTGAAGGCGAAATACGTCGATTCGGATTTCCTTCCGCTGGAACTGATTTCCGAGCGGATCCTGCGCCACCCCAAGGCCAGTTTCGTCTACGCCCTTGACTATTGAGAGGTGAAGCGATGAGACAGAAAACCGTCACCCTGTTGGCCGTACTGGCCCTGACCCTCTGCACCGTACCGGCGCTCTCCGCTCCACCCCCGGTCCATCAGCCGGACGCCACCGTCCAGCGCTCCCAGGTTCCCGACGTTTTCAAGTGGGATCTGACGGCTCTGTACAAGGATGATCAGGAGTGGGACAAAGCCCGGATCGCCATAGCCGAGCAGATCATTGGCCTGGCTGCATACAAATTGGAACTCCGTGATCCTGAAGCACTTGAAGACTGTCTCAATTTGTACTTTGATCTCCATAACAGGGCCAACCGTGTCACGCTCTACGCCAACCTGAAGCTGGCGACAGCCCAGTCCGACAACGCGATCCAGGCGATGAGCCAAAATAGCCTGACCCTGATGAACGACCTCATGTCGGCCGCTTCGTTCATCCGCTCCGAGCTTCTGACCCTGACTCCGGAAGAGATGGAAAAGCGGTATGCCGCTCGCGCCGGCCTTCGGGTTCACAAGCCGTATATCGAAAACATCCTGCGTCGCCGTGATCGTGTTCTGAGCCCGGAGGCGGAACGGGTGCTGTCCCTGGCGGGAGACAATCTCTGGGCCGAAATCGACCTGAACGAGATCCCTTCTCCTCACGAAGAGACGTTCCGTAATCTGCTCAGCAATATTCCGTGGCCGATGGTCCATGACGAAACCGGGAAGGAAGTCCAGCTGACCCTGTCGAATCTCGGGAAGTTCCGGGCTTCGCCCAACAGGGAGGTGCGCAAGGAAGCGATGACCGCTTTCCTGGCCACTATCCGCCAATACCAGGACGCCCTGGCGGGTACTCTGATCGGCCAGTTCAAGCTGGATGTGTCGTACGCCAGAGCCAGGAATTACGACACCGCCCTCGAGGCCTACCTGGACAAGGACGGGCTGAATCCGGCGGTGTTCAACAACCTGATCGATACGGTCAATGCAAACCTGGGGCCGTTGCACCGCTACGTGGAGCTCCGCAAACAGGCTCTCGGGGTGGACGACCTGCACCTTTACGATCTCTACGTCGCCATGGTGCCCGGTTTGACGGTGAAGGTGCCGATCGCCGAAGGACGGGAGACCCTGATCGCCGCGCTGGCGCCACTGGGGGATGATTATGTCGGACTGGTCCGTGAAGGACTGGACAGCAGGAACGGCTGGATCGACCTGTACCCGCACATGGACAAGGAAAGCGGCGCCTTCTCGGCAAACGTCTATGGCCGGCACCCGTACATCAAGATGAATTACCAGGACAGTCTGGACGACCTGTCGACCCTGGCTCACGAGTTCGGACACGCGGTTCACAGCAGCCTGACCATGAAGGCCCAGCCGTACTCCTCTTCGCGGTATGTGCCGTTCCTGGCCGAGATCGCATCCACCATCAACGAGAAATTCCTCAGCGACTATCTGGTCCGGAACGCCGAGAACGACGCCATGAAGGCGTACGTCCTCACCGAACTGGCCGAGAATATCCGGACGACCATCTATCGCCAGACCCTGTTCGCCGAGTTCGAGAAAACGGTCCACGGTTTCATCGAAGAAGGGGTACCGGTGACTGCCGCGCTGCTGGACGAGACCTATGCCGGCCTGGTTCGCCGGTATTACGGCGATAGCTTCACGATTGGCCCCGACGACGGTATGGAATGGGCCTACATCCCGCACTTCTATTACAAGTACTACGTTTTTTCCTACGCCACAGGTTTGTCCAGCGGCATCGCCCTGGCCGATCGGATCGAACGGGGCGGGGAGGAGGCGGTCCGGGATTACCTCGGTATGCTCCAGGGAGGCTGTTCCAGGCCGCCTCTGGACCTGTTGAAATCGGCAGGTGTCGATCTCACCAGGCCGGAGGCGATCGAAGCGGCCCTGAAGCTGTTTGAGAGGACGGTGGCCGAGTTGGAGAAACTGCTTTAGGCAGATTTCCTGTCCAGCCTGCCGGCCAGGATCATGACCACCACCGAGACCAGGGTCAGTAGACCGGCCATCAGCAGCGCCTGTCCATCCTCGCCGGAAAGGGCAGCTTCGTAAATCGCCAGGGGCAGTGTCTGTGTGCGGCCGGGGATGTTGCCGGCCAGCATCAATGTCGCCCCAAACTCGCCCAGCGCCCGTGCGAAACTCAGGACCACGCCGGCCAGGAGCCCTTTCCGGGCCATGGGAACCAGAACACGGAAGAAGGTGGACAGCCTGCCGTGTCCCAGGCTGGCGGCGGCCAGGGACTGCCGCGGATCGATCGACTCGAATGCGACCAGTGCCGAGCGCAGCATCAGGGGGAACGCCATCAGCGATGCGGCCGCGACGCAGGCGATCCAGGTAAACGGCACCGCGACTCCGGTCCAGTTCAGGATCGTCTCACCCAGCAGGCCGCGCCGGCCCAACAGCACGATCAGGTAGTACCCGGTGACAGTGGGGGGCAGGACCAAAGGCAGGTTGAGGCAGGCT
Organism: uncultured Acidobacteriota bacterium; assembly: GCA_945787955.1. Classification (GTDB taxonomy): domain Bacteria; phylum Acidobacteriota; class Polarisedimenticolia; order Polarisedimenticolales; family Polarisedimenticolaceae; genus Polarisedimenticola. Next base: position 5,014 of record CALZKF010000051.1, read on the forward strand.
TCCAGCAGCCCTCGGCCCGGAAAACGACGCCGGGATATCAGGTACCCGGCGGCCGTGCCGACCACGGCAACCACCATGGTGGATACGAGGGTAACCCACAGGCTCAGGAGCAAGGCGGAGCGGATCACGGCGTTTCCACCGGGGTGGTGAAACCGTATCGACGGAGCAGTTGCCTGCCTCTTGGAGCAAGGAGCTGTTTCAGGAGTTCTCCGGCTGCTTGCGGCGCAGCCGCTTCCGTCAGGATGGCTGCCTGGTACAGGATAGGCGGATAGGAGCCGACCGGCGGTTCCGGTCCGGTTTCGATCCGTTCTCCGAACAGGGCGGCGTCGGTGCGGTACACCAGGCCTGCGTCCACGTCGCCGCGTGCCACGTACTCCACCACCTGCCGGACGTTCTCTGCGAATACCAGCCTGTCCTGCAACGGTTCCCACAGCCCGGCCGATTCCAGGGCCGACCGGGCGTAACGGCCGGCGGGAACCGTCTTCGGGTTTCCGATGGCTATTTTCCCCCGGCCGGGGAGAGCGAGATCCTGGAACCGATCCACAATCGGCCCGTCCAGCGGGAAAATGGTGACCAGCCGGTTGGCGGCCAGCGTGCATCGCGAGCCTGGAACGATTAAACCGTTCCGTTCCAGTTCATCCAACTCGGCGGGGGAGGCGCTGATGAACAGGTCAACCGGCGCGCCCTGGATGATCTGTCGGAGCAGAGTCCCGGACCCGGCGGCGTTCAGGATGACCTCCCGCCGGCCTTCGGTTTCCTTCGGCCGCCAGATCTCGTTCAGCACGTAACGCATCCTGATCGCCGCTGACACCGTCACCGATTGCCCTGCAACGGCGGCAGCCGTCGCACCCATGGCAGCCGTCAGTACGAACGCCGCCGCCCTATTTCTTCTTCTTTTTTTTGCCACCCGGGGTTCCGGCTCCCATTTCCTGGAACAGCAGGACCGCCGCCTCGTTGCCGAGGTAGAACTGGTCCAGGTCCATTTTTTCGTTGGGGGCATGGATGTTGTCCTCATTCAGTCCGACACCAAGGAGGACGCAAGGGACTTTGAGAACATCGGCGAAGGTGCCGACCACCGGGATCGAACCACCTTCCCGGACGAATACCGGCTTGCGCCCGAAAGCGCCCTTCATAGCCTTGCCCGCCGCCGCGAGAGCCGGGTGGTCGGTGTCCGCGAGCCAGGCTTCACCTCCGTGGAGGGGCGTGACCTCGATATTCACCGACTTGGGCGCGATCGCTTTAAGGTGCTTCTTCACTTTCCGGGCGATCTCCTTCGGCGTCTGATCGGGGACCAGCCGCATGGAAATCTTGGCATGGGCTTTGGCCGGGATCACGGTCTTGGCGCCTTCACCGGTGAACCCGGACCAGATGCCGTTGATGTCCAGGCTGGGCCGGGCGTAAACACGTTCCAGGGTGGTGTAGCCCTTCTCGCCGAACAGCGCCGGCGCGCCGAGAGCTTTTTTGTACCGGCTGTCGGAGTGGGGCAGGCCTGCGAACGCCTTGCGCTCCCTGGCCTTCAGCTTGCGGACGTTTTCGTAAAACCCGGGGATTTGGATCCGCCCGTTGGCGTCCTTGAGCGATGCGAGCATAGTGACCAGGGCGTTGGCCGGGTTGACCACTGCGCCGCCGAAGGTGCCTGAGTGCAGATCGGAATCGGTTCCGGTGAGGTCGATCTGCAGGTACGCCAACCCCCTCAGCCCGTAGCATATGGAAGGGACGCCTTTGGCGAACATGGCGGTGTCGGATACGACCACCGCATCGCAGGCCAGCATTTTGCGGTTGGCGCCGATGAACGGATCCAGGTGAGGCGAGCCGATCTCTTCTTCACCCTCGATGACGAACTTGAGGTTCACGGGGCAACTGCCGGAGGTTTTGAGATACGCCTCCAGGGCGTTGACGTGGATGATGACCTGGCCTTTGTCATCGGACGCCCCGCGAGCGTAGATTTTCTCGTCCCGCACCGTTGGCTCGAAGGGTGGTGTATTCCAGAGTTCAAGCGGGTCCACCGGTTGCACGTCGTAATGGCCGTAGACCAGCAGGGTCGGCTTGCCGGGGGCCCCCAGCCACTCGCCGTAGACAATCGGGTGGCCGTCGGTCTCGTGGATTTTAACCTGGGTGCAGCCGGCCTCCTTCAGGCGTTTGAAGACCCAGTCCGCAGCCTGCCCGATCGCTTCCTTCCTCTTCGGATCGGTACTGATGGAAGGGATCCGGAGCAGGTCGGTCAGCTGGTCCAGATGCCGCTTGCGGTTGTCACGGACGTATTCAATGGCGGGATTCATGGTCGGGAACCTCCTGATCGGTGAACTTGAACGAGCTCGGAATCCCGATTGTATAACTCCCGGGCCGAGGAGCAAGGGGAACCGCTTCAGTCGGCAGTCCGGATACCGTGCCGCCTCGCCAGGGCTGCTAGAGATGCCAGAGCGGTCTCGTTGCCGCCGCCGCAAGGTACGTCCCCATCCCGGTAGGCGGCACGGATGATTTCCAGCAACCGTTCCGCCTGTTCCCGGATCGACCGGCCGCCGATTTCTCCTTGCAGTCCCTTCTCCGCCGCCGAATCCATGGCCCGGCGCCAGGAAGCCTGGTCGTCGATGCCGGCGCCCAGTTCCAGGGCGGCGCACAGATTCGCTTCGTCGTACAGCAGGCCGGTCCAGAACGAGGGCACGGCGAACGCAACGTCATCGGGCAACAGATCGGCGGACCGGACCTCGATGTAGGTATAGGACCGCACCTCTGTGAATACCGATGAGAGGTGCAGTTCCCAATCCTCCATCCGGGGCGCTTCGCAGGTGGTCCGTTCCATCATCTTGCGGAACGGCACGCCGCCGGCAGGGACCAGACCCCGTGCCCGGCGGTGGAACATGGACGGGACGTCGCAGATGAAATCGATCCAGCTTTCCAGGTTGAAGCCGGGATCGAACACCACAGGAGGCAGACCGGTACGGTCGGGATCGGTCTCCTTCCAGATCGCCTGGCGGTAGGAGCGATAGCCGCTGTCCTTGCCGTCGGCCCGGGAGGAGTTGGCGAACAGGGCAACCGAGACAGGCGCCGTCAGGGCAGCCGCTCGGAACTTGCGAACCCAGTCCGCCTCGTCCCGAAAATCGAAGGCGCACTGGATGCTGGCGGTCTGGGTCATCATGCGGTGGGACAGGCGACCGCGGGCACCCATATACGGTTTCATGATGCCGTACCGCGCCTTGGGCATCCATGGCATATCGGCGACACGGTGCACCGGGTCCACCGCCACATCCAGCCAATCCACACCGGCGGCCGAACCGGCTTGGTCCAGTGCCTCCAGGTGCTTCAAAAGCTGCTGCTCCAGTTCATCCAGTGTGGCCTGGGGCCTGGAAGACCATTCGACCTGGCCGGCAGGTTCCAGGGAGATCGTGCCGTACGGCCCGTCCAGGCCGATGAGGTGTTCCGCCTCGAAGATCGGGAACCCTCCCCGGATCTCCTGGTAGTGCTTCAGCACCGCCACCACCGACGCCGATTCGCCGTCATACGGTATCGGGCGGCCGGTGTCCCCGATCCGCCCCATCTTTTCCAGTTCCATCCCGACCTGCCACTCCACCTCGGGCTTGAACGCCGAGCTGAAGAACTCCAGGAGTCTGGGCCGGGTCAGGATCGCCAGGTCTGCTGCACTCATCGGATCACCTCGCCCTCTCGATACGGCGGATCATTGTACCTGCGGTCCCGACCGTGTCACGGAAGCCCCACCTCTTTTGCCGGTTTCGGCGTAGAATTCAGGTCATGACCCGTTCCGATCCACCTTACCCCGACGCGGCGACTCCGGGCCGGATCCCCCTGACCCTGACGATCGGCCCGTGGAGTATCGGAATCCGGGGCCTCGATCACGAAACGGCGGCCCGGTTGACCCGTCGCTGGGGAGGGTTCTCCCGGCCCGGTCTCCTGGACGGATCGGATCTTCAGTTGTTCTGCATCGACCGCACAGCGGGGGACGGTCTGGGCCTGGGCTCCTGGCGCAAAGGGGAAGTCTACCGAATGGAGGGCGCCCTGGTGGACGGGCGCCCGATGGTCCGAAGCTATAACTTCTGCATGGCGCCTGCCGGGGACGATGCCGGTACCTGGAAGCTGGTCCTGGGCGGTGCCCCCGGTGAGCCGCTGGAACGGACGGTGGAAAACGCGGTCCGGTGCCTGGTCTCGAGGCTGGCACTTATGGCCGGTGGATTCGCCCTTCATGGGGCCGGGGTGCGTCGTTCCGGGCAGACCTGGATCTATGCTGGCGAGTCCGGAGCAGGCAAGACCACGGCTGTACGCCTCACCGAGCCCTGCGAGTCCCTTGGAGATGATTTCGCCGTGGCCCTACCGGTGGGACCCGGCTGGAGCACCTGCGCCGTTCCGTTCGACAATCGAGAACAAGCGCCTCTGAAGCCGACGGCCGGCCTGCTTCCCCTGGGAGCGATCCTGCGCCTGTTCCAGGCCGGTGCCGGTGAGCCGTCACGGGTGGAAGTTCCAGAGTCCGTGCTAAGTACCGCATCGCTCATGACTTCCGTCATGCTGCCCGGCCTGTTCGCCGACCTCGGCAATGCGGTTCTTGAGAACGCCGCTCGGTTCGCGGCGGACAGGTTGTTCGGCCATCTGCACTTCCACAAAAACCGGTTGTCTCTGGATCGGGTGCAAGCCTTTATTTCCAGCGCCGGCTGAGGGCGCCGGATGTGGTGAAGGATCACACTCCAGTAGGTATGATAACCGGGTGCTATTGTTTGGACTTAACAACGGAGCTGCTTTAGCGGCAGATCGACGGATAACCTGCCAATGGAAACATTTCAGCACGTGAGTGCCGCCGGGGCGCCTACAGCCGCAAGACTGCAATGCCGCCACAGGGGCGCCGGGCCCGGGCCGACCCTGGTGGTGGTCGGCGGTCTCCACGGCAACGAACCGGCGGGGCTGGCGGCTGCCCGTACGGTAGTAGCCGATCTCGCGAAGTCCAATCCGGATTTCCGTGGTGAGATTATCGTCCTGGCCGGAAACCTGCGGGCGCTGGAACGGCAGGTGCGCTATCAGCACCGGGACCTGAACCGGGTGTGGACGCCGGAACGGATTCGGGAAATCCGCGGAACCGGCGCCGTCGCCGGCGGAAACCCGGAAGATCTGGAACAACGGGAGCTGCTGGAGGAGATCGACCGTATCCTCCACGATCTGGAGGGTGAGGCGTACTTCCTGGATCTGCACACCAGTTCGGCGCAGGGCTGCCCTTTCCTGACCGTAGGTGACACTCTCAGGAACCGCCGGTTCGCCATGAAATTCCCGCTGCCGCTGATCCTCGGCCTGGAGGAGCAGTTGGAAGGTTCTCTGCTGGAATACCTCAACAACCGGGGCATGATTACATTGGGAGTGGAGGCCGGACAGCACGACGCCCCCTCGTCGGTGGACCACTTCATCGCGGCGGTCTGGATCGGGATGGTTGCCGCCGGAATGCTCCGGGAGGACCTGGCGCCTGACATCCACGATCATCGCGCCTTGCTGGCCAACGCCGCCGCCGGTATGCCCCGAGTAGTCGAGGTCCGGTTCCGCTTCGCCATCATGCCTGCGGACCATTTCCGGATGCAGCCCGGTTACGCCAACTTCCGCAAGGTTCAGAAGGGTGAACTCCTGGCCGTGGACCGGGACGGGGAGATAAAGGCGATCCTGGACGGGATGGTTCTCCTGCCGCTCTACCAGGGCCAGGGAGACGACGGCTTTTTTCTGGCCACCGAGTTCAGGCCGTTCTGGCTGAAGGTTTCATGGGTGCTGCGGCGGCTCGGGACCGGAGCGCTGTTGCCGTTGTTCCCCGGTGTCCGGCGCCACCCGGACCGGGAAGGTGTTCTGATCGTGGATACCCGCGTGGCCCGCTGGTTCCCGCTGCAGATTTTTCGGTTGGCCGGTTACCGCAAGTTGAGACGTAGGGGCAAATTACTCCTGGTTACCCGCAGGAAGTTCGATTTAAGAGCCCCGGTACGGTATACCACCTGAACCGGTCGGATGACGGGAGATCGCATTGGCCGATAAAAAATCAAAATGGCTCGCAGGCAACAGGATCCGGCCGAAAGCGGTTGACGGCAGTCGGGATGTTGCCGGCCTGATCGACAGCGCCTTCCTTGCCTACAACGGCCGCAGGCTCCAGGAGGCCTGCCGGTTGATGGTGGAGAAGATGCTGGCAGACGACTGTGTGGTCGGCGCCAGCCTGTCCGGGGCGATGACGCCGGCCGGCCTGGGCCAGTCGGTGATCGTTTCCCTGATTCGTGCCGGTTTTTTGGACTGGATCGTCTCCACCGGTGCGAACCTGTACCACGACCTGCATTACGGCCTGGACCTGGCGCTGCATCAGGGCAGCCATGAAGTGGACGATCGTATCCTCCGTCAGGACGGTGTGGTTCGGATCTACGACATCCTGTTCGACTATGAAGTTTTGCTCGAAACCGATGCCTTCGTCCGGAAAACACTCGAAGCGGATGAATTCCGGAAAGAAATGGGTACTGCCGAGTTGCATTACCTCCTGGGCAAGTTCCTGGCCGCCCGTGAAGATGAGCTCGGGGTGCGTGATACATGTGTCCTCAGTACCGCCTATCGCTGCGGGGTTCCGTGCTACACATCCTCCCCGGGGGACTCCTCCATCGGTATGAACATGGCCGAATTGGAACTGCGCGGGATCGGTCCCAAAATCAACCCGTCCCTGTGCGTCAACGAGACCGCAGCCATCGTATACGGCGCCAAGAAAGACTCCGGGCGTTCCGGGGTCCTGATCTTCGGCGGCGGCTCTCCCAAAAACTTCATGCTCCAGACCGAGCCTCAGATCCAGGAAGTCCTGGGCCTGGACGATGCGGGGCACGACTATTTCATCCAGGTCACCGACGCCAGGCCCGACACCGGCGGCCTGTCCGGCGCCACCCCGGCGGAGGCGGTTTCCTGGGGAAAGGTCGATCCCGAAAAACTCCCTGATGCCGTGGTGGTGTACGCCGACACTACCATCGTGGCGCCGCTCCTGGCCGCCTACGCCCTGGAACGCCATCCGAACCGCCCGCTCCGCCGACTGTACGACCGCCTGGGAGAACTGGTAAATCGTCTTAAGGCGGACTTCCTCGAACGGCGCCAGTTGCAGTAGACTGGTACCGGCTCGCCGTCCTCATCGGTGGCTGAAGGAGGAATTCAATGCAGTCTGCCGCACCCTCGATGCTGAAACCGACCCTGATTGCCGGAGTGATCACCGGCGTTATCGTCTCGATCCCCGTCCTTGGCGGATTGACCATGATGGCATGCTGCGCACCGGTTATCGGCTGCGGATTCCTGGCAGCTTATCTCTACTCCAAGGAGTGCCGGCCGGCCGGCGCACCGTTCCGGGCCGGCCGGGGCGCCCTGGTCGGATGGGTGTCCGGTCTGTTTTTCGCCATAACAGCCAGCGTTGTGGGTGGCGCCATCGGCTTGTTGATGAATTCCGGGGACCCGTTCGGGGACGCTATGGAGAAGATGGAAAACTCACCGGGGATGACACCGGAAGGCATGGAAGCCGCCGAAAAGATCATCGGCTTCCTGCAGGACACACCTATGATTGTGCTGTTCTTCTTCGGTCTGTTGTTCTACCTGATCATTACATCAATCTTCGCCACCATCGGCGGCGCCATCGGCGGCGCGGTGTTCAAGGTTGAAGAGGAGGTCCCCCCGATCCAGCCATGAGGCACATCTGGCACCCGGTATCGTCGGTATTCATGCCGGATCCGCCGGTGCTGGCGACGCCCGTACTGCTGAATCTGCTCTTACGCTCGGGAACCGGCGCAGAGTTGCTCTATGCAGGGGACCGCATGTGGCCCGCGCTTCGCGACGGCAGCCGGGTTCAGGTCCTGCCGGTGGAAGGCGATCCTGTAGCCGGTCAGATCGTTCTGTGTAGCCTCCAGGGGGTTCTGGACGTCCTGCGGGTGGTCGAAGTCCGGCCGGAAGGTCTGATCCTGGCCGGCGACGCCGATGCCGGGGCAACCATCAACATCGGCTCGGATCAGGTGCTGGGATTGATTTCCACCCGGGGACAGCCGCTATCCGGCATGCGACGGAGTTTTCACCGGCACGTGCTCGACCTCCGGGAAACGGTTCGGACCTGGAGCGATGCCAACGGCGATCCCTCTGAATCGGTCCTGTCCAAATACGATTATCAGGCACCGTTCTATGCCGACACACCAGGGGACGGCATCGCACCGGAGCTTCTCGAGTGGATCCAGGGCGAGGTGCCGCCAGGCGGCAGGATTCTGGTGGCCGGCTGTGGGGCAGGAAGGGAATGCATCTCTCTTTCCCGGGCAGGTTACCAGGTGGCAGGTATCGATTTCTCGCCGGGTATGATCGAGTTGGCGGAGAAGGCGGCGGCGAGCCGGAAGCTGGACATCCGTTTCCAGGTCGCCGATCTCAGAATCCACAATGAACCGGTTTGCTCACTGGACGCCGTCCTGTTCACCTATGACGTCTACAGTTTCATTCCGAAAGCTGCAGATCGGGTCGACGCCCTGACCCGGATCGGGAACTGGCTGCGGCCGGAGGGTGCTGTTTTTCTCAGCGCGCGCCGGGTGGGCGGCCTGCGAATGGGGACGATCCTGACCCTGCAGTGGGCCCTGCGGCGGGCCCGTGGCCTACCGGGAGGCTGGGGGGCAGGGCATACCCGCTGGATAGCCGGAGATGCGACCTTGCGACGCTCATTCGTACAGCACTTCACCCTGGGGATGCTATTACGGGAAACCGGCTCGGCCGGGTTCGTCATGGGGAGGCGTTGTGGAGGTCACGATATCCTGCGCAAGCGGTTGCGGACCAGTCCGGTCCGGGTATCGGAGCCGGTTTCCGGCGATGCGCTGGGTCAGGAATGCTGAGTATCTGCTACGTTACCTCCTGTGATCATGAGGTGCCGGGAGGCAAGGCTTGTCAAAAAAGATAACGATACCGGGTATGGATTATTTCGCGGAGGCGCGGCCGGCAGCCGGCCCGTGGCGTGTCGGGATATCCATGGGTGGGCTCGAGATCGTCCTGGCCGGCCTGTCCGAGGACCTGGCGGCACGACTTCGGAGGCGTTTCGCCGTCTATCTGGCCGATGGCCCGGTATCCGGTGGGGCGTTGAAGGTCGCGGTGGCCGAAGCGCGCCGGGATTATTTCATTGATCCACCGGAGACTCCGGAGTTCAATCCGATCCTGATCCGCTGCGATGGCGACCGGGTGCGTTACATGGGCTACCGCGTCGCAGGCTGGTTCGATACACAGGGTGGCGAGGGCGTGCTGCTACTGGCTCAAGGCAGGTACGAACCTGCCGAGCGGGCGGTGGAGAACTACATCCGGGCTGCGGTGGCTTGGCAGGCCGCTTCCATGGGCGGGGCCCTGGTCCACGGCGCCAGCGCGGTGCTTGACGGCGGTGGGTATCTGTTCTTCGGCCCGTCCGGCGCGGGTAAATCGACTCTCTCCGAGTGCAACACACGGGCGATGGTGATCAGCGACGATCTTTCCCTGGTACTGCCGGACCGGGAGGGTCACCCCCAGCTTGTGGGCAGCCCGTTTCGGGGAACCTACGAAGGCGGCGACCCGGTCGTCGGCCGGTTCCCTCTGGTGGCAGGCTTCCGCCTGGTGCAGGATAAGGCTGCCTCGGTTCGTGAAGTCAGCCGGGTCCGGGTGTTCGGAGAGCTGGTCGGCAATTTTCCTTTCGTGGCGGAAGCATATCGGGAGCGGCCGGAACTGTTCGCCAGCATGGAAAAGGCGTTCGAGCACATACCTCTCCGGCATTTACACTTCCGCAGGGATGATTCCTACTGGGACGCCATCCTCGCCGCAGACCTGTAGCGCGCCAGGTTACTTGACCTCCCAGGTGCCGCGGGAGTGCAGGAGCTGCTCGAGATCACCCTCGCCTTCCTTCGCCTTGACCTGCTCGATCTGCGCGTGGGCAGCAGCGCTGAAGCAGGGCGCCTTGGTCTTCCGGAGCACGCCGATCGGCGCCGGGAATTCAGGCGGTTCCAGGTTGGCCAGCATGTAGATATAGCCCAGCGGTCCGTCCTCGTCATGGATCAGCAGGTCGGACTCGCTGACGCCGTTGCCCAGTTGCACCACTTCAGGCTGGTAGCAGTCGGTTGTGCGGATGCCTTTGTCCCTGTTCTTGCCGAAGATCAGCGGCTCGCCGTGCTT
>CALZKF010000052.1 GCA_945787955.1 uncultured Acidobacteriota bacterium
GATGCTGGTAGGCGAAATCATATTCGATCTGGCCACCCGGGACCTGCCGGCGGCAGGCCTGGACCAGGACAGCGCCTGGCAACTGGCAGAGAGATTGTTTTACGAAACCAGGCCCGGATCCGGCGGGGTGGCCTATTCCTGCCTCCGGGGGAACGCCAACTCGTGCGGCTCCTTTACCTGGTTTCAAAAGATGCGTGTGGCGGACGATGACGACGGTGATTTAACAAACGGCACTCCCCATGCCGCCGCGATTTTCGCCGCCTTCGGCCGCCACGCGCTAGCTTGCGGTTCTGCGTCCGATGCAACACACCAGAGCACCAGCAGTTGCCCGACCCTGACCGCCCCGTCCCTGACGGTGGTGGAAGGAGTCTCGGACACCGAGCTGAACTGGTCCGCCGTTTCCGGTGCTGACGAGTACCGCGTCTACCGCGGTGATCTCGGTTGTGACCGGCAACAGATCCCGATCGCAGTAGTCACCGGTACGTCCTATACCGATCTGACCGCAGATCAGGAGTTGCCCCGGGCCTATCGGATCGAGGCGTTCGGCGCCAACCCTGCCTGCACCAGCCCTGTGTCCAATTGTGAGTCCACGCCGTCGGGCGGACGGCTGCAGTACCACTCCCACCGGTTCGCAGAAGATGGATCGGCGGACAACAATATCCCGGACCCGGGAGAGACGGTCCAGATGCCGGTGAGCCTGCTCAACAGCGGTGTTGATACGGCCACACTGGTGCAGGGTACCCTCCGCCTGGTGAACCCGTCTCAAGGGGTGATTTCCGACGCGAATGCCGACTGGGCCTTGATTCCGGCATCCAACGTGCTGGAGTCGGATGCGCCGTATTTCGAATTGACAGTGGATGAAACGGTGCATTGCGGCGATGTGCTGGCTCTTGAAATGGATTACCTGGCGGCCAACGCGGCGGCCGGAACGGTAGCCATCGACGTCCCACTGGGCGACCCTCACCGGGACTTCCTCCAAGATTTGGTCGAAACCCTGCTTCCGGATCCTGGATCCGTGGTTGTTTCCACTATCGCCATCGTCCAGGACCACCCGATCACCGAACTGGACGTCTCGGTCCAGGTGCAGCACGGGCTGGAGGAGGAGCTGATCGTGGACCTGACTTCGCCTGAGGGAACCACGGTCCGGCTCCACAATCAGGTTGATCTCGCCGGTGTCAACGGTTTGAACTTGCGGTACGACCTGGATCGTTCGCCCGACGGGCCGGGAACCATGGCCGACTTTGTCGGCGAATCGACCCTGGGAGCCTGGACCCTGCGGGTGGAGGATACCGGCAGCCTCTCAAGCGGTAACGGTTACCTGCGGGAGTGGACCTTGCATTTCGATGTCGATTCCGGTTTCGACTGCCATCCGTTCGGTTGCGCCGAGCCGATTCCGGGAACTGAAGTCACCGGCGTACTGGTGAACAAGGTCGTCAACGGCGCCGCACTGGACCTGGTGTTCGACTGGGACAGCATGGCAGTGGCCGGCTACCACCTGATCCAGTCCGAATCGCCGGCGTTCACCGTGGAACTGGATTCCGGCCAGACAACCGGCACCACCCTGACCCTGCCTGACGGTGCGAATACGACTCCGGACCTGACCTACTTCCTGGTTCGGGGAGCCAACAGCTGCGATCAGCAAGGCCCGTGAACTACCGCTTCCGTTTCCGGGATAGAGGTACCACCAGCATGCGGCCGGTGAGGGCGTTGACATCCACGTAGACATCGGTGTCGAAAGTCTCCTTCAGGTTGGCGTAGGTAAACACCTCCGTCGTGGGCCCCGAGGCCAGGATCCGTCCCTCCTTCAGCAGGTAGATCCGGTCGCAGTACTCGGCGGCGATATTGAGATCATGGAGCACCGCCATCACGCCTGTGCCCTCGTCGTCGGCCTGGGACCGGATCAGATCGTACAGTTCCACCTGGTGCCGGATGTCCATGAAGCTGGATGGTTCGTCCAGAAGGAGGAACTCCGGTTCCTGGGCCAGGGCGCGGGCCGCCACCACCCGTTGGCGCTCCCCGGCGGAAAGCTCCAGAACCGGCCGGTGGGCGAACTCCAGGGCCCCGCATTTCTCGAGAGCTTCTTTCGCTCTGGCGATGTCGTGGTCCGATTCGAAGGCCAGCCCGGCCAGGTGGGGGTGCCTGCCCATGAGCACCACCTCCAGGGCATTGAACGAGAAGCCGAATACAGGTTCCTGGGGGACCACCGCCAGGATGCGGGCCACCTCCCGGGCCGCCATATCTTTCAGTTCACGGCCGCCTAGTGTGGCCGAACCGCCGTACGGTCGCAGGACCCCGCTCAACAGCTTGACCAGGGTGCTTTTGCCTGACCCGTTGGGGCCCAGGAGGCCGACGATTTCGCCGGTCCCAACCGAGAGGTCCACGCCGGCGAGTACCGGCCGTTCGCCGTAGGAGAACTGCAGGTTCCGGACCTGGATACCGCCGGTGCCCTCAGCGGAACTCATGACCTGTCCGCCTTGTGCGCAGGAGGTAGAGGAAGAACGGTCCGCCCACCAGGGCGGTGATGACTCCGACCGGAAGTTCACCAGGGAGGATGATGGTCCTGGCCAGGAGGTCGGCCAGCACCAGAAACGACGCCCCACCCAGGAAGGAGCAGGGGATCAGCATCCTGTGATCCGGCCCCAGGATCAATCGCAACATATGCGGGACCACCAGTCCGATGAAGCCGACCAGTCCGGCGACCGAGACCGCCAGGCCGGTAAGCAGGGAGCCTAGGACGAAGGTGCGACGCTTGATCTTCTCAACGTCCACCCCCAGCTGGGTCGCGCCCTCTTCGCCCAGGGTCATGGCGTTGTAATCCCTGGCGTGGAAAAACAGGAACAGTACCGTTCCGACGATCCCGATAGCCAGGACACCGACTGTGCCGTACCCGGTTGACGGGACATGGCCCATGAGTGAGAACACGATGTCGTGGAGCTGTACCAGGCTGGCGATGCTCTGGAGAAAATAGATCATCGCTCCGCTGAACGCGTTGAATATGGCGCCTGTAAGAAGAAGTGTGTAGACGCTCATGCTGCCGTCCACGGTGGCGATCTTCTCGATCAGGATCAGGGCGCCCAGGGCACCCATGAAGGCGAACACCATGCGGCCGTCCAACCCGAAAGCCATGCCGGCTCCGGTGCCGCCGAGGCCGGCCAGCACCGCCAGAACGCTGCCGATACTGGCGCCGCCGGAAACCCCCAGCACGAACGGGTCGGCCAGCGGATTGCGCAGCAGCGCCTGGAACACGGCGCCGGCCACTGTCAGGGCGCCGCCGATCAACGCCGCCAGCAGCACCCTGGGGAGGCGCACCTCCAGGAGGATCCGCCGGGCGTTGTGGTCGTCGATCTCACCGGGGAACAGCAGCGACTTGAGGCCGCCCTCCCCGCCTCCGGCAGACAGACCGGCCAGTATGCTGCCCGCCAGGACCGCACTCAGGATCGCCACCCCCCATAGGAGGCCGGCGGCGGTCAACGGCTTACGGGCTGTCCTCAATAGTCGTCTCCGTCGTTCCCTGTTCCGGGGACGGCTCGAAGTCGGCCTCAACCGGTTCCCCGAAGATCTCCGGGTGGATTAGGCGCCCCATCCTTGCCGTCATGGCCGGCTGCCGGATTCCGGGAATTACCAACAGGTCCGGATCGATCCAGAATACCCGATTCCGGCGGACCGCCGGAAGAAATTCCCAGGTGCCCCAAGGCCCTGGCCGCTGTCCCCGCAGGGCATCCGGGCCGTTGTCCGAAGTGTCGATAATCACATCCGGCAGCCTCTGCAACATCGCCTCCAGGGAGACGAGTTGGTAAGACGAACCGGAATCGGCGGCGGCGTTGACTCCACCGGCGGTGCGGATCATCGCATCGATGTGGGATCCCGGCCCGGCGACATACAGCGGGTCTCGCCCGACGACGAACAGCACCTTTGGTCGGTCGAATCCCTCCGCCCGGCGCCGTATATCACTCATGGCCTCGTCCAGCACATCCAGAACCTGTTCGGCCCGAGCGGCGCGGTCCAGTCTAAGGCCCAGAGTCATCAGCGCCTTCCGGGTCCCCTCCCAGTGCGAGGTGTCCAGTTCCAGTACCTCAACCCCCAGTTTCCGCAGCCGGGTATTGGACGCCTGCGCCGCATCGGAGAGCACGGTGATCAGGATATCGGTTCTGAGTTCCAGCACTTTCTCTATATTGGGAGCGTTGTACGGGCCGATCCTGGGGAGGCGGTTCAGTTCCCTTGGGCGGGAAACAAAGTCCCCGATACCGACGATCTGCTGCAGCATCCCGAGCTCGGCCAGCATCTCGGCTGCGGATGGGGAAACCACCGCAAGGCGCTTGCCTTCCGGAAGGGAGGTGCCGTCTGAGCCGTGTTCCGGAGGTCGGTTGGAGCAGGCCAGGGCCAGGCCGGCGAAAAGGATCAGGACCGGGACGATCCGCCGGCGACGATCAGGTTGCATCCCTATTCCGGCTTGCGCGCCACGATGCCGGCCCGGGCCCTCTGGCGGGCTCCTGGCCCTTCGGGATCCACAGTCTCGTGGTAGATCAGGATTTCCCAATCTGCAAACGCATCTCGGAGCTCACCCGGTTTCAGAAGGTAATCCGGATTGGTCGGTGGCCCGAACCTGGGCTGTTCCGTCGTGAACGTTTCGTAAATCACGGCGCCGCCAGGCTTGACGCCGTCCTTGATCTCCTTGAGTAACGGACGGTGCAGGAAGTTGAACACCATGATGACGTTGTAGGTCTCTTCCGGAATGATGTAGGAACCGTCCTCCACATTTCCCACCAGGGCACGGATCGGGGCTCCCAATTGTCTAGAGGACGCCCGTGCGGAGTTCACCGCATCCTGACTGACGTCCACCCCGTCTACGTCGAACCCCCGTGTGGCGAGGTATATGGCGTTGCGCCCGTCTCCCATGGCCAGATCCAGTGCTATCCCTTTGGGGAGTAAGTCGAAGTTCTGCACCAGGAAGTTGCTGGGGCCGATTCCGAACCAGTGCCGGGAATGGTTGCAGTCGCCGTTGGCCGTGGGGCCGGTCCAGGACTGCAGTCCGCCATCCAGGTTCAGAAGCGGGGAAAAGGCATGCTCCGCCAACAGCTTGCAGGCCGATTCGCCTCGAATCCCTTTCTCGCTTAGCACAGCCACAGGCGTGCCGCTGTTGGGGATCTCCCCCACACGGGATTGCAGTTCGTGAAGCGGGATCAGCAGGGAGCCGGGGATATGCCGGGCGGCATGTTCGGACCCGGTGCGGACGTCCAGAACCAGCACCGGTTCACCCATGGCGAGCTTGCGGTACAGCTCCTCTCCATCGACGATTCCGTAGCGCGGATCACGGGTCAAAGCACCTGTCCCTCCAGGGTCGGTACTATAGTGGATCGGGAAAATTTCCGCCTCAGATCGGCTCTCTTGAGGGGCAAACGCTTGCAATTCCGCACTCGACGCATTCCGGATTGCGTGCCTTGCAAACCTGTCGGCCGTGCCGGATCAGGCGGTGGGATGTGAGCGTCCAGTGCGCTTTCGGCAGTCGTTTCATGAGGTCACGCTCAATCTTTACCGGATCGGTGTGGGTCGTCAGGCCGAGGCGTCCCGTGAGGCGCTTGACATGGGTGTCCACCGTGACGGCCGGCCGGCCGAACCAGGTGCCCAGGATGACATTGGCGGTTTTGCGCCCCACGCCGGCCAGTTCCACCAGGGCTTCCATGGTGTCCGGTACCTCGCCGTCGTGTCGGTCCGTCAGCGACTGCGCCATGGATATGAGGGATCTGGCCTTGTTGCGATAGAAGCCGGTGGAGTGGATCAGCTGCTCAAGTTCCTCCAGATCGGCGGTCGCCAAAGCGGCTGCATCCGGGTATCGGCGAAACAGGCCGGGCGTTACCAGATTCACACGCTCGTCGGTGCACTGGGCCGAGAGGATGGTTGCCATCAGAAGCTGAAGAGGAGATCGGTGGTGCAGGGCACAGTCGGCGTCCGGATACAATTTTTCCAGACCGCGGACGATCTGCATCTCACGTTTCACGCTCCGTTCCTTCGGGCCTTGAGCCAGTCCTGCAAGCGCCGCAGGGGCCATGCGTTCAGGACCTGTTCCGCCGTGCACCAACCTTTGCGGGCGATTCCGACCCCGTGATGGACATGATCAATGCCGGCGGGGGAATGGGCGTCCGGGTTGATGGCGGTCAAGAGGCCGTTTCGCAGGCCGATGGCCAACTCCCTCCAGTCCAGGTCGAGCCGGGAAGGATGGGCGTTGACCTCCACCGCCACATGCCGTTCCGCAGCCGCCCTGACCACCGCCCTCAGATCGACAGGGTAGGGGTCCCTGGCCAGAAGCAGTCTCCCGGTCGGGTGCCCGAGAATATCGACGTAGCGGTTGTCCAGAGCTTTCAGGATGCGGCTGGTCTGGTCCTCCTCCGAGAGGTTGAAGCGGCTGTGCACTGAGGCGACCACCAGGTCAAAACGAGCCATGAACTCATCCGGGTAGTCCAGGGCGCCGTCGGTCAGGATATCGACCTCGATCCCCTTGAGGATCGTAAATGAGCCGCCGAGGTCGTGGTTGAGCCGGTCGATCTCTTTATGCTGTTCCAGAACCTGTTCGGGACTGAGCCCGCCGGCATAGGACGCCGCCTGGGAGTGGTCGCAAATCCCCAGATAGGAATAGCCCCGCTCCCGACATGCTTGCGCCATGTCGGCGATGGAGGCGGACCCGTCCGACCAGGTGGAGTGGCAGTGCAGCACGCCGCATATATCGGAATCCGAGACAAGTTCCGGCAGGCTGCCCCGGGAGGCAGCTGCGAGTTCGCCCAGGTCTTCGCGTAGTTCAGGTTCAATGTACGCGAGATCGAGGCTGCCGTAGATCGCCGCTTCATCGGCACATGGCAGGCTGGCGCCGCCGTCTTCCGGGATAAGGCCGTACTCGTTCAGTTTCAGGCCTGCCGCTCGGGCCCGGGATCGCATGGCGATGTTGTGTTCCTTGCTGCCGGTGAAATACATGACGGTAAACGGGTATGCGGTATCTCCCACCACTCGAAGATCCGCACTGGGGCCGGACTTGAGCACGACACTGCACTTCGTCGGACCGCGGCCGGTGATCTCTTCGACCTGGTCGGAATCTGCGAACGCGTCCATGACCGGTTCCGGATCGGCCGAGGCGACCACGATGTCGATATCCTTGGAGGTTTCGGTTTTGCGCCGCACCGAACCGGCTACCGTCGCCCGGATCACACCGGGAACGGGCCGGACCAGGGCAAGAAGCCTCTCTGCCTCCGCCTGAACCACCGGCTGCAGGAAGCGACCGGCGTTCTTCCGCAGGCGATCGATACCGGGCAGGATCTTGTCCTGGGAAGCCTGCCCGAAACCGTCCAGGTCCCGCAGGCGATTCTCCTGGCAGGCGTATTCCAGTTCGCCCAGGGTGGATATCCCGAGAGCCAGGTGGATGGCGCGTACTTTTTTCGGCCCAAGTCCGGGGATTCGCAGCCATTCCAGAAGACCGGTCGGCACCCGGGTGCGGAGTTCCTCCAGGTACGGCAGCCGGCCGTCACGGACCAGCAGGGTTATTTTTTCAGCCAGCGCCTTGCCGATCCCCTTCAGGCTGTCGACCTGCCGGTTTTCTACCAGCTCGGCAAGATCCTGGTCCATGCTTTTGATCACGCGGGCCGCATTGCCATAAGCCCGGGTCTTGAAAGGGTTTTCGCCCTGGAGTTCCAGCAGGGTTCCAATCTCGGATAGGGCCGCCGCCACTTCGTTACGGTTCATGACCTCTGAACCCGGTAGCGGCAGTAGATTTCGTCCCCCTCGCGATGCAGCTCGAGCAGCCTCAGGTTGCAGCGCCGGTCCATCGGCCAGCCTGCGCCCTCCAGCAGGGTTGGCGCTTCCCGCCCGCCCAGCAGCACCGGCGCCATGGTGACGTAGATCTCGTCCACCAGCCCCAGTCGAAGCAATTCCCAATTCATCTCGCCGCCCCCTTCCACCAGAAGGCGCTTGACGCCCCTGTCGTCCAGGAACGCCATCATCCGTTCCAGGTCGACGAAGTCCGTACCGAACTGCACCACTTCGGCCCTGGCCTGTAGTTGCTCCACCCTGTTCGCGTCCAGGTTCTCCACGGTCACCACCAGTGGCGGAACGGTTCCGGCACTTCCGAAAAAGCTGGACGAGGTGTCCAGAGCTCCTCCGGCCGTGACCACGATCCGCAGCAGGTGGTCCGGCTTTCCCAGGGAGCGGCGGTGCCGTCGCATCTCCGGATCCCGGACGTGGAGCGGCGGGTCGTCACTGCGCAGCGTACCGGCCCCTATCAGAATGGCGTCGGCTTCCGCACGAAGACGGTCCATGGTTCTGCGGTCCAGATCGGAAGTGAAATTGGCGTATTCCCGGTGTGTGGAGGTGATTTTGCCGTCCACGGTCATGGCCATGTTCATGTAGACGAACGGTCTTCCCATGACGGTTCCCTGCAAGGTTCGACTGCAGGACTCAAATTACCACGCACCGATGGCGTGAACAATACGAACGACCATCTGCGATGCAGGCCCAGGCCTGCCAGGAATGCACCGGCTGTGATCAGGTGTGACCACACCAGCCCTTCCAGAAGTGCGCCGCTGGTGACCACCTGGATCAGGTAGCCGGACAGCACCATCGGCGTGAACAGCCCGGTGATGATCGCGCCGGATCTCCGTCCGCGAGGGGAGCCGGACCGCCAGCGGTCGATCACATGCCGTCGGAAGACCACGCCGACAGCGAACACCATCAACGGTGCTGTCACGATATGGAGCTTCAGAAAGAGCGGCTGCCAGGGGTGGTTGATGACGGCGTAGGGATCGGAGGCGACCAGGAGATATTTCATGATGCCGTAGACCGTGCCGGTCAGAGCGGTGAGCACCGAAGAACCGATCAGCAGGATATGTTCGGAGCGAGTCATGGTCCGGTATCCCCCGGTGGATCGCCTGCTTCCAGGACCTGATGCATGGCGAGAGCGCGCCTGGCGGCGTCGGTCACGGCGTGAGCCGAGAGGGTTGCCCCGGTCATGCCGTGGATCCTCCTTCCGATCGCCAGGCTGTCGTCCAGCGGCTTGTCATCGAACTGACGGAGCCAGCTCTCTCTGGGGAGATACTCCACCGGCTCCCCGAAAGACAGGATCTCGATGGTGAGCAGTTCGCCGTTCGGCTTCACGAACACCAGCACGGTCTGGGGCAGTGTTCGCACCAGGTGGGTGTCCAGGTACGCAGTACCGAGACGAACGCCGCCGTCCCAGGCGGTATAGCGGGTCAGCGGCGCTTCCCGGATTTCGACGCCGTTCCCTGCCAGGGAACGGGCCAGGGCGACCTGTTCTTCGGTGGGGAACACCGACTCTCGGCGAAACTCGGTGTGTTCGCCGAGAGTCTGGCCCAGTGCCTGCTCCCGGCTCATGAACACCCTGGCCTCTGCATGAGATCCACCTGAGGCGGCAATTCCGGCGGCGGTCAGCAGGAGACCTGCAATCAAACGGCGATGCTGCAAGATGTCTCCGATCTCAGAACAGGAAGCCGAGGGCGACGTTGATCTGATCCACGCCGGTCCCGGCTTCATTGGAGATTTCATTCCAGTCGGCCTTGAGGACGACCTGGGGGATCGGTTTCCACGCCATGCCAACGGTCGTGACGGTGACCTCGCTGGCCGGGTTGCGGGAGAAGCCTGCCGGCACCGCTTCCTGGGTGTCGTAGCTTTCGTAACGCAGGTAGGGGATCAGTGAGCGCCGTGACCCGGTTCTTGATGCCAGGAGGTCGTAGCCCAGTTCGCCATACCATCCGGACTGGGATTCGCCGACGGAGTCGCTGCCGGTGAAACCCTGGAATTCGTTGATCAGCGCGACGTCTTCAATCTCGGTATCCACGAACAGAGCACGGGCCTGGATGCCGTTGCGATGGTACTGGGCGTGGATATCGAACATGGTCGTGCGGCCGTCGATACTCTCGCCTCCCGGCGTCACGGCGCTCTGGCCTGTGTTGCCGCTGACGAATGACGCGCCCAGGAGGATGCCGTGGCCCGGCTGCCAGTCCAGTCGTCCGGAGAACGCCAGATCCTCGGCGGAAGATTTGGAGCCTTTGGACCGACCACCCCGAACCCCTGAAGAGCTGAAGCCGGAAGCTCCGCCGGACACGCCGTCCACCGCCGCCAGGTTGGTGGTCATGTAGGCCCGGTAGGAAAGTTGGCCATGTTCGCCATAAAATCCGGCGCCGTTTTCTCTCCAGGTGGTAGGCAGCAGTCGCTGTTCCACATAGGGTCTCCGGGCCCCCAGGAAGACCGGCGGTTCATGAAGCTCGTTGACGAACCCGACCGGCATCAGGACCATACCGGCCCGGACGTTGAAACTCTCACGAACCAGGAAGTCCAGGTAGGCGAACTCCACCGAAACCTCGCCGCTTCCACCAGTGGTGGCGTGTTCAAACTCGATTTCCGAGTTGAACAGGATCCTGTCGTTGAATTTGTAGCCGACGTAGATGATCGCCCTGAGGAAATCGAGCTGATCACGGGTTGAAACCGGGGAACCGTCTTCATCGGTGGAATCGTAATTTTCGTAGAGCATCTCGCCGTATCCGCCGAGGGACACACCGCGGCCGACTCCGTAGACCTTGGAGGCGGCCGGCCCGAGGCCGCCGGAGCTGACAGGTTCCGATCCGGCCGGCGCGGTGTCGCCGGCCTTCAGATCTGCGACCTGTTCCGCCAGCTGCATCAAACGGCGCTCCAGCTCATCCAGGCGGCCGTCAGGATCGGTTTCAATCAGGGCTCTGAGCTCCTCGATCTCTTGTTCGAGGGCCTCGATTCGCGGATCGGCATCCGCTGCCCATACCGGGATGAACATCAACAGCGCGGCCAGCAGGACGGCACGGAAACGGTTTGGGAAAACGTGGTAGTGGGTACTCACTGCGTTCGCCTTATACGTGCGAATGATTCGCAACAAAAAGTTAAAAAAATATCAGTAAATCTTGTTCTTTCCTTTGCGGACCTTGCCGGAACGGCATGTCGAGCACCGCCCGCCCATTTCAAGGCGGATGATCTCAGGCTTGAATCCGGTCTCGCGGAAGACCTTGCCTTTCATGCTTTCCCAGAATCGGCCTTCCGGCTCCTGAACCGACCCGCAGGTCAAGCAGACCAGATGGATGTGTAAGGTAGAGGGGCGGACCTCATAGAAATGCCGTTCACCCTCAACGTGCATGAGATCCAGTTCGTCAATGAGGTGCAGCTTTTTCAGAGTCGCCAATGTGCGATAAACAGTGGCGCGATGGATGCGGTGGTCGCTCCGGCGGGCCATGTGGTAAACCGATTCGGCATCGAGGTGGTCCCGGGCGTTCTCGAGGAGCTTGGCAATGAGGGCGCGCTGCGGTGTGATCCGGACCCCCTGGGCCCGCAGCCGATCCGTTAACGTTTCACCTGGTAACGTTGTCGTGCCCATTAGAATCTCTTTAATTGCGACCTTGTCGCAATTAAATTACACGCTCATTTCCTGTCCGTCAACTGGGCAATGGGCCTTTTCTGTCCCCGTTCCCGGGGTTCGGACTATCGTCCTCCCTGGCCGGGTGAACGATAAGCCGGACGATCCGGCGGCCGCGAACGCGGCTGACGTCGATGCGGCGCCCACCGATGATTACTGTATCGCCGACACGCGCAATTCGACCCAAGCGGGTTACAACCAGCCCGCCCAAGGTATCCACGTCCGCCGCGTCATCCGGCACCAACCCGATTTTCCGCTTCAACTCGTCTACGGGAAGGGCTGCGTCTACCGAGATTTTCCCCAGGTCCAGTGCGACCACCATGGGCTCTTCCCGGTCGAATTCGTCCTGGATCTCGCCCAGGAGCTCCTCGATCACATCTTCCAGAGTCACGATCCCGGAAGTGCCGCCGTATTCATCGATGACGATGGCCAGATGACTCTTTTCTTCCTGGAACAATGCCAGCAGTCGTGCGATCGGGAGAGATTCCGGGACGAACTGGGCTTCGTGGGCGAAAGCACGGATATCCGGCGCCGGCCCATGACTGTCCAGAACAGGCAACAGCGACTTGAGGTGCAGGATGCCGACAATATTGTCCTGGCTGTCTTCGAATAGTGGGTAGCGGGTGTGGACGCTGTTGCATAAAGTTCGGAAATTGTCTTCGAACGGATCATTGACGTCGAGTGCGATCATATCGGTGCGGGGCACCATGATCTGCCTCACGATATGCCCCGGGAATTCCAGGGTTTTGTGCAGTATTTCAGTCTGGGATTCGGAAAGATAGCCTTCCGCCCGGCTGCCCAGAAGCTCGTGTTTCAATTCCTGTCTGCTCAGGGCCGACTTGGAGCCTTCGGCATCCTTGAAGCCGAACCACTTCACCAGAATCAGGGCGCAGCCATTGAGCAGCCAGATCGCGGGGTACAGCAAAATGTAGAACATCCGCATCGGCCAGGCTACCCAGATGGCCATCCTTTCGGCCTCGCGGATGGCAATGATTTTCGGCACCAGCTCGCCCAGGGTGATATGCAGGATGGTGATGATGACGAACGCCAGCGGCACGGCGATGGTATGTGCAGCTACTCCGCTCCATCGCCCGAAACCGCCGAAAAGCGGCTCGAGCAGGTGGGCGAAAGCGGGCTCCCCGATCCAGCCCAGTCCCAGTGAGGCGATGGTAATCCCGATCTGGCAGGCGGACAGGTAGGCGTCCAGCTGGGGCAGGATGCCGAGCACCGCGATGGCCTGACGGCTGCCGCGCTCGGCGAGTTCCTTCATTCGTGTGACCCGGACCTTGACCAGGGCGAACTCCGCCGCCACGAAGAACGCATTCAACGCAACCAGCGCCAGGGCGACCAGCAGGTAAAGGATGTCTTTCATCGTGCGAAGATCGGGTTGCCGTCGGAATCGTAAGGCGATCCGTTGGACAAGAACCATCTCAGGCGATCGGTGACTTCGCCCGAAGTTGGGAAATCAGTCGGATCGAAGGCCACGGCGCGCTCACGATTTGCAGCCAGCCAGCGTGCCACCACCTCCACATCCACATCCGGCCCTGTTACAGGCGTCGGGCCGGCGACCGCGCAGAAGAAATGATCTTCTAGTGTACGTTCGATCTGTTTGATCCCTCCCCCTCTCGGGCCGACCGGCACCTTACGCAGCAGCCTGCCGTCACGGATCAGGTATACGTTCAATACCGCAGGAGGAGCCGCAGGCTCGATGATCAGAATGGAGCGAAGCCGAGAGGCGAAGCCGGCGCGAGGGTGTATTTCGCGCTGACGGTTGCGGGCCGGATGGTCCGATCGGATCCGAGCCGCTTCGCGCAGCATCGCCTCCAGGTCGGAACCGGCCGGCTCCACCTGGATATCGAACAGGTCGCGGAGGAGTGCCCGGACCCGCTCGGACCGGCCGGAACTCTGGTTGAAATAAGATCCGATACGGCTGTGCAGATTCCTGGATTTGCCGATGTACAGAAGGTTGCCTTCACGATCCAGGAACCGGTATATGCCCGGTCCCTTGGGCAGGGACCGCAGAAAGTCCCGGCCGAAATTCAGTCGTTGCCATTGGATCACGGTTTCGTTCGGACTACTGGCCTGTTGGAGTGTCTCCAGGGTTTCCCCATCTCGACGGAGAGCCGCCAGAGCCTGATCAAGAACGTCCGCCATATCGAGGGGGTCTCCGGTTTCGCGCCAGTGCAGTTTCAACCGGGCGGCCAGGTCCTCCAGGGTGTGGGTGGATCGCATATGAAGTCGATCCCGTGCGAGAACACGGATGGAAACCGGCGATCCTACCGGTGCGCCCAGCCAGGATTCGAACTGTTCCAGGGAACCGGGCGGGTCGTGCACGATCAGGACTGCCTGGTCCAGGGTTTCGAGGATTGAGCGCCGCAGGTGATCGGCTTCCGCACCGTGAACCAGATCGCCCCCGCAGGCCGACTCCGTCATGTCGCCGCAAACTCTCACCATGAGGACCTGAAGAAGTTCCCATCGTCCGCTTTCATTGTTGCGCTCTCCCTGCAGCAGCCCGAGAACCCGCGGTGTCTCGTCCGCCCCCGCCGGCGTGATACTGCCGATTTCTCCGCCGGTATGCAGCCACCCATCCTCGCCGTACGCAAGGCGCGGATCACCGCCGAACAGGGTTTCCAGCAGGACCGTGGCGTCGGACTCGTTTTCCGAATGTGTGGCCAGCAAGGCCTCGACCAGGTGACGGCTCACAACCGGGCCCTGCTGGTCCTTCAGGTACCGGACCGCCTTCTCAGCCAATAACGATGCAGGGCGCTTGGTCAGGCTCATTTCTCGTCGGAAGACTAGGGGCCCCATGATCTCAGCAGAATTACCAGGGAATCGATCTGAGGTTCGGACAGCGGCCCTCCCATCATGGAGGAGAAACCGGGCATCTTAGGGTTGGCCGAACCGTAGGTGATATAGCCGTGTAGTTCCTCGTCGGTGCGGGAGTCCAAATAATCCCTATTCTGGAGGGATGGTGCCAGGCCGCCGGTCGCCATTTCGCCGTGGCACATCGCGCAGACCGCTGCGTACAGCTCGGCGCCTGTCCGACCGGCAGCAGGAGCGGCATGGCAATCAGAACAACTTCCGATCAACAGGGACTGTCCCGCGGTCGGCGGGTGCTCACCATCCCGTACGTTCCTTTCCACCGGGGTCACTGTCGCCATGATTTCCAACAAGGTCCGCCGCTCGGAGATCTCGTTGGTCTGAACCGCCAGGGATTTGCGGATCGATCCGCTGAGACCGGCCGGGTCAAAGGTTATCTCCAAGGACCCGGTTCCCCCCGGGGGAATCAAACGATCATCCTGCACCGTGGCCGTACAACCGCACTGGGGCCGCGTGCCGATGATTTTCAGCGGGGCGTCGCCGACATTTCGGAACGACCATGAGAACGCTACTTTGGAGTCCGAAGGGATCAGACCGAAATCGTGTGTCTTTTTGTCGAATTGGAGGACCGGACCGAACCCGGCCTCATCCGCCACCACCAAGGGCAGTAGAAATACCAGGACGACCGTCGCGATGATACCGATCCGTTTCAAATGCAGATCGACTCCCGCATGCCCTATGAAATTGTAACCCAAATTCCACGAGACTCCACCACCAGGGTCGATCACTGCTAAGG
>CALZKF010000053.1 GCA_945787955.1 uncultured Acidobacteriota bacterium
GGGGTTGTAGTGTGATCCACAGTGGCGAACAGTGAGTTCTTCCGGCTGCCGTCCCTTATTGAGCGGTCGATCTCCAGGTTCCTGCGCGTCGCAGAATCCAGCAGCATGTGGCGGGAAGGCTCGTGAAGGGCCAGGTGGTCTATATGCTGGAGTCGACTCTTCTGCGTATCTTGAAGGTAGAGCAGAAGGCCCCCGGCCGCCGCCACCGCCGCCGGTTTCTCACCCAGGCCGAAGCCGTCCAGAGAGGCGACCCCGAAGTGCCGTTTCAGCAGACTCTCCGCCGCCTTGTGGCTGAAGGTGTACGGATCGAGCGGTGTCAACAGCGCGGCGGCGGACAGGTCGCCACGGTATCCCTCGGTCCAGGGCAGCGATTCGGGATAAACGATCTCCCGGGGGGTGAAACGGGTCAGCCGGTCCGAGAGGGTGGTCCAGGGGTCGGATCGGGCATCCGGTTCCCATGCCAGGAATTCACCGGTTCCGGCATCCAGGAATGCGGCGCCGACCCGGCCGTTAACCATGGACACTCCGGCGGCCCAGCAGTTCTCTCCCGACTCGAGAGCGGCAGCCTCCGGCACGGTTCCAGGGGTCAGCACCCGGACCACCTCACGCCGGACCAACCCCTTGGCCTCACGGGGATCCTCCACCTGTTCGCACACCGCCACGCGGAAACCTGCTTGTACCAGACGGCCTCCGTAGCCCTCCAACTGGTGGTGGGGGAAACCGCACATCGGGACCTCGTGGTCGGTGCCCTTCCCCCTGGCGGTCAGGGTCAGTTCCAGGGCGCGGCTGGCTTCCCGGGCGTCCTCATAGAACATTTCGTAAAAATCGCCCATGCGAAACATCAGAATCGCGTCCGGATGATCCTGTTTGATCGACCGGTACTGCCGGAACATCGGAGTCAGTTTCGGTGCCTTCGCCATGCCGCCCATAGTGGAGCCCAGAACCGCCAAGGTTGCAACCCCCCTCTATCCGCCAAGATGGTTGACGGCGATCAGGCCGGAGGATATAAAGGCGACGATGGAACAAGAAGACCTATCGGTTGAGCTTAGTGATCAGGACCGCATCCTGCTTGTGTTCGGCTACCTTGGTCCGCTGGCGATCTTTGCACTCATTGCCACTCGGCGGGAATTCGTAAAATGGCACGCCCGGCAGGGACTGGTGCTGTTTGCGGTTATGGCGGCCCTGTACGTGCCGGCCAAGGCGTTCCACAAGATCGCCAACAGGTATTTCTGGGGCTGGGTGGGCGAACTGTTCTGGGGCTGCGTCTGGCTGATCGCCCTCGGTGTGCTCCTGACCATGCTGCTCTGTATACTGCGGGCGCTGGAAGGTGAGCGTTTCAAGATCCCGATGCTGGGAGACCTGGCCGATCGGATCTGAGCCGGCTCAGCGGTCCCGGACCTCCCACTTCGACGCATGGAAGATCATAGGGGCGTAACCGCCCTGGAAGGCGGTCTCCCGGATCGGATGGCCCTGGTAGGCGTATTCCAGGGCGACGGCCACGAACACCGACTTGATCTTCGCCGATTCCTTGCGCGCCGATTCCTGGTCCGCCTCGGGGTTGGTTTCGTACCCGACCTGAACCGCCTCCAGGCGGTTTTTCAGTTCCTTCAGAATAACCTCCATCCGTTCCTTGTCCAGGCCGGCGATCGGCTCCCCGTCCAGGGTTTCCAGGGGCAGGGTGCCGACCTCCCGGGCGCGGATGGTCAACTGCCGGCAGTACCGCGGTCGGTCGGCCTGGGCCGGATCCATCCTTTCCAGGTTCCGCCAGGCCTCTTCCGCCTCGTTCCACTGGCCGGACCGGGTCAGCAGCACCGCCAGAAGGTCATGGTCGATCCGTGAGCCGCCACCTGCTTTCAGGTTGTCGCGGAGCAGGTCCCCGGCGGTTTTCCAATCTCGCTGATCGGAAGCAGCCTTGTAAAGGTAACTTCTGATCCATTTCTCGTAGGACGGAAACCGTCCGGCCTGTTCCTCGAAACCGGCAAGAGCCTTGCGGTACCAGCCGGCTGCCTCGTCCTCCCTGCCCTGGTCGGCGTACAGTTTCCCGATCCGGAAGCGGTCCAGCGCAGTCTGCGGCGCCGGCCATGTATCGGCCTCCAGTCGATCGGTTGCCTCCAGGGCGACCTGGGCCGACCGGTCGGGATCGTTCCGGTTGATGTAGGTGTTGGAGAGGTAGAAGGCGACCTCCAGCCCGCCGCCGCCTGCGAACTCCTGTTCCAGAGCCGCCAGGGCACGGCTCTCCATCGCCTTCCCCGGGCCGGCAGCTCCGGTTTGCTTTAGTGCGAACGCCAGTCGGTAAAGCAGTGCTCCGGAAGCCTTGCCTTCGGCGTCCAGAAGCTCCAGCATCGACCTGGCCTCGGCGTAGCGGCCGGCGTCGTACAGTGCTACCGCTTTTTCAGGGCTGGTCCCGGCGTCCTCGGCGAAGACGGCGGCGGATAGCAGGAGGACTGCGGCGACAACCGCGCGGCATCTGTTTTGCATCGGTCTTCCTCCGCGGACGGCTCAAGGTGGCGGCAAGCCTGTTCCGCATATTCCATGTACACTATTTTTTATGAAATCGCTATATTCAGTGACCGCAGTGGTCCTGGCCGTCCTGCTGTTGACGCCGGCTGCGGCTGCAGCGGACGGCCCTGACGCCGATCGCCTGCTCGCCGGGTTACAGGATTGGCTGGACCGTTCCACCACCCTGTCCGGAAGGTTTGAGCAGTCCCTGGTTTCAGGCGCTTTCGGGGAAGGGATCCGCGAGTCGGGCCTGATCTGGATCCATCGCCCGGGGCGGATGCGCTGGGACTACACCGACCCGGAGCCCAAGACCGCGATCCTCAACGGCGATACCACCTTTTTCTACGAGCAGGACGCGGGGCAGATGATCGTCGGGACCCTCACGGACGGCGGTGGACTACTGGCATCGCTTCTGGCAGGGCAGGAGCGCCTGGCCGCTCTGTTCCGCGCCGAGCGGATCATGCGGCCGGACCTCGCCCAGGGACGTGGCTGGTTCCTGCGGCTTATTCCCAATATGGCAGAAGAGGCGTTTGAGGAGGTTACGCTCTTCCTGGGACGCCAATACCAGCTCCGTGCCGTTGAGGTCCTGGATGCCTCCGGCAACCGGGTGCTGTATCGGTTTTCCGATTTGAAGCGGAACGAGGGCATTCCGGAGACTGTTTTCGATTTCGAGCCTCCTGAGGGCACCGAGATCCTGGGTGAAGGGGCCGCGGGCTGACCGCCGTTGCCCCGGGCAAGGGGCAGGTGATAACATCCAGACTTCCATGGATAGATTCCTTGAGGCTGGGCTGAATTTGAACGTAATCAGCGCCTTCGGCAGAAAAGTGCGGGCGGTGCATGACCCTGCCGCCGAAGTCCGTGCCCTTGTCGCCGGCCGGCTGGAGGGTGTGGAAGCGCTATTCAGTGCGAACCTGGCCTCGCCGGTAGGGATTGTCCGGGAGATCGGCGATTTCGTATCCGAGGGCGAAGGCAAGCGGGTCCGCCCGACGTTGCACCTGCTGTGTTCCTCCCTTTGCAAGTACGACGGGGAAGATGACGTCCTGATAGCAACCGTCCTGGAGTTCATCCACTCGGCTACCCTGATTCACGACGATGTCATCGACGAAGCCCGCACCCGCAGGGGGCGTGAGTCCATCAACGAGCGTTGGGGGAACAGCGTCACCGTCCTGTTCGGTGACTATATGTTGGCCAAGGCGATGGAGATGGCTCTCAGGGTCGGTAGCCTGGCGGTGATGGAACGGCTGGCCGACGTAACCCTTCGGATGACCGAGGGCGAGATGCTCCAGACCCGTTACGTGGGCCGGATCGATCTCACCGAAGTAGAGTACCTGGATCTGGTGGAACGGAAAACAGCTGCCCTGTTCGCCTGCTGCTGCGAGTTGGCCGGCATCCTGGCAGGGGTCGGCGAGAAACGGCTGGCGGCATTGAGACGATACGGACTGCAGCTCGGTCTCGCATTTCAAGTGGTGGACGACCTGCTGGATTACACCGGCGACGCGGCCACCCTGGGTAAGCCGGCGGCCAGCGATCTCCGGGAAGGCAAGGTCACCCTGGCACTGATCGGGCAACTGGAGGAAGGATCGGGAGAGGCCCGAGACCTGGCGGAGCGAATCATGGCGCAAGGCCGGCCGGACATGCCGGAGATCTCCAGATTGAGCTCGTTGCTCCGAAACAGCGGCGCCATTGCCAGGACCTACGAAAAGGCACGGGCTTACGCCGAGTGTGCCGCCAGGGAACTGGATATTTTCGACGATTCGCCCTCACGGAGCGCGCTGCAGTCGCTTCCGGACCTGCTCCTGTTCCGGGTACGCTAAGATCTGGAGCAATCGGCTCCCGGCACTTCCATTTTCGCCGGATCCCCAATATAATGTGCCCGCATGCGGCAGCGGTTCAGGATCTGGGGGCTACCTACATAGTCAACCTGGTTGCTGAACGACTGCCGGTGAAGGGTGTTAGAATCTTTTAAATTAAATATCAGCGGAGAGCCAGACAAGCGATGCTCAAGCTTGAAAAAATGCAGGTTTCCGGTTTCAAGTCGTTCAGCGACAGAACGGAAATCCGGTTCCCCGACGGGATCACGGCGGTGGTCGGGCCGAACGGATGCGGCAAGTCGAACCTGGGCGATGCGATCAACTGGGTACTCGGTGAACAGAGCCCGAAAAACCTCCGCGGCAAACACATGGTGGATGTCATTTTCAACGGCTCCCGGGGCAAGAAGCCGAAAGGTCTGGCCGAGGTCAGCCTGTACCTGCAAAACGACGATGCGAACCTGCCGGCGGACCGGCAGCAGATCATACTGACACGCAAGCTGTTCCGATCAGGTGAGAGCGAATATTTCCTGAACGGGTCACGCTCCCGGCTGAAAGTGATCCAGGAGATCCTCCGGGATGAGCATGTAGGCGCCAAGACCTACGCCACCATCGAGCAGGGCCGGATCGACCAGATCTTGAACGCCAAACCGAAGGAGCGCCGTCTCATTATCGAAGATGCCGCCGGCATCTCCGGGATCAAGCACAAGCGTCGCCTGGCGGAATTGAAGCTGGAGTCGACCCACGCCAATCTGCTCCGGGTGAACGACATCATCGTGGAGGTCACGCGGCAGATCAATTCCCTGAAGCGGCAGGCGGCCAAGGCGCGCCGCTATCAGCGGCTCAGGGAAGAGCTCCGAAACCGGGAGCGGACGCTGTTCGGTCACCGCACACGTGAAATGGACGGCCGGCTGGGAGTTCTCCGGGGACTGGAGTCCGAGGCCCGGGACCAGGAGGTCGCCTCTGCGGCAGGACTCTCCCGAGCCGAGGCGGCCCTCAGTGAGGAACGCCACGGTCTGGAAGAGGCCGACCGGGAATTCCGTAAGGTCGCCGAGCTGCTGCACCAGCTGGATATGGAGATCGACCGTGAGGAATCCGCGATCCGCCACGCCAGGGACCGCTTCACCGAGGCGGACGCCACGGCGGTCCGGGCGGACCAGGAGGCCGATCGTCTGACCGGGCGTCAGGAGGAGATCCAGGCCCGGGCCGACGAACACCGACTGGTTGTGGATCACGGCGCCCGGGAGATCGAGGTCTTGCGGGAGCGACTGGCCGCATGCCAGACCGAACTGGCCGGTCTGAGCGCAAGGCAGACCTGCGGCCGGGATGAGCAGGAGCAGCTTCGCCGGGATCTGTTCAGGGTGATGAACCAGGGCGCAGAATACCGCAACCGCAAAAGTTCCCTTGAGGAATCCCTGACACGCACCGGAGCGGAACGGGCGGTACTGGACGGCGAACTGCTGCGGGCCTCGGAAGCTCATAACCGCCTGACCGCAGAGTCCCGGGACCTGACCCGGGAAGCCGGAGATCACCGGGAGAACCTGGCCCGGCTTGCTTCGGAGCAGGCCGAACGGGAGGGCCGCTTGGCGGTGATCCGCGAGCGGCTGGCCTCCGGCGTCGAGAGCCTGGCCGCCGGCCGCTCCGAGGTACAGTCGGCCAAGTCGAGGCTCAGGACCCTCCAGGACGTGGCGACCCGGTTCGCCGGTGTCTCCGACGGCGTCAGGATGCTGTTGACCGCCGGATCGGCTGCGGGGATGAAAACACACGGGGTGATCGCCGATTACGTCGAGGCCGGCAAAGAGATCGAAGCGGCGGCGGAGGTGTACCTGCAGGGCGTGCTGCCTGCGGTGATCCTGGAGGATCCAGCCGACGCACGGCAGGCGGTGAATATGCTGCGGCGGGAGGGGGCGGGGCGGACCACGTTCCTGTGCCGTTCCCAGCCGGTGGGCGGCACCGCCGTCGGCACTCCCGCCAACGGCAGCTCGCCGGTCCCGGTGGAAATCCTGGATGATCCCAGGGTAGTCGGCCGCCTCAAGCACCAGATCCGGCTGAATACGGCCATGAACGGTGTGGTCCAGGACCGTATCGGCGATGCGGTGGTGGTGGACAGTCTCGAGACCGCCCTGGAACTCCACGCCCGCTTTCCACGCAGCGATTACCTCACCCGGGAAGGCGAGGTGGTTTACGCCTCCGGGCTGGTGGCGGCCGGTGGGGCAGCCTCCGCCGAGAACGGTCTGCTGGCCCACAACCGTCAGACCCATGAAACCCGCGAGAGCCTGGAGAGCATCGGCGCCGCCGTCGCCGGTCTGGAGGTCCAGGTCGATGCCGACCGTCAGGAGTCTGCCGCTCTGGAAGCCCTGGTCCTCGAAGGTCGGCAGGCCTTGGAACAGGCCGGTCGCAGGAAGGTGGAACTGGACCTCAGGGAGCAGAGGGCGGTTGAGGAAGAGCAGAAGAGTTCTCGTCAGGGTGATGTGCTGAAGTTGGAGGTGTCCAACCTCCTGGCGGCCTCGGAACGGCTGCAGTTGGAACTGGCCGAGACGGCCAGACTGGTGCACGATGCCGAGCAGTCCCACGCCGATCTGGAAGCGAAGATGAATGCCAGGAGCGAGGAGCTGATCTCCCTGGAAGCGCTCCTGCAGGAAAAGAACGAAACGGGAGCCCAGCACCGGGCCGAACTGGCCGCCAGGATGCAGCAGCAGGAATCTTCGGATCGGGAACAGCAGCGCCTGGACGAGGCCCTGGCCGACCTGGGGACCCGCATCGCCGATCTCCGGTCCGACGCCGAAAAGGCCCGCGTCCGTTCGACGGAGGCCCGGGAACTGGTCCGGGTCACGGAAGACACCCTCACGGAACACCTGGCGGCAAGATCGGTAAAGGATGGGGAAGTCAAGGCTATGGAGGCCTCCATTGCCGAGCGCCGGCAGGTATTGTCCGGATCCGAGGGTGGCCTGCACAAACTGAAAACCGAGCTGGAGCGCTTGCGGGAGGCGACCCGCCTGGCGGAGATGGAGCGCACCAAGGTTGAATCGGACCGTCAGCATCTGGATGACCGTTGCCAGGCGGAGTTGGGATGTCCCGCCGCCGAAGCGCTGGCGATGCTTGAGCAGGAAGAGCAGCGGGCGCAGGAAGAGGGCGGCGAGGCTGAAGCGACGGCGCTGGACCTTGCGAGGCTTGGCGAGGATGTGGAGGAGATCCGGGACAAAATCGAAAAGATCGGTCCGGTCAACATGATGGCCATCGATGAATTCAGTGAACTGGAAGAGCGTCACGCCTTCCTGTCCGCCCAGAAGGAAGACCTCACCCGGTCGATGGAATCCCTCAAGGAGACCATCCGGAAGATCAACCGCACATCCAGGGAACGGTTCGCCACCGCTTTCGAAGCGATCCGGAAGAACTACCAGGAGATCTTCGCCGTCCTGTTCAACGGCGGCCGGGCCGACCTCAAAATGGAGGAAGGGGAGGATGTCCTGGAAACCGGTATCGAAATTCTGGCCCAGCCTCCCGGCAAGCGTCTCGGCAACGTCAACCTGATGTCCGGCGGCGAGAAGGCGATGAGCGCCATCGCACTGCTGTTCGCCATCTTCCGGTTCCAGCCGTCGCCGTTCTGCCTCCTGGACGAGGTCGACGCCGCACTGGACGACGCCAACGTCGCCCGCTTCACGAAGATGGTGGCGGAATACGCCGAGCAGACCCAGTTCATCCTGGTGACCCACAACAAGGTCTCCATGGAAGCGGCCAACCTGCTGTACGGCGTCACCATGGAAGAGCCGGGGGTCAGCAAGCTGATCAGCCTGCAGATGACTTGACGGAAGGTTGAAATGGATTCAGACAATAAATCCGGCGGTAAAGTTCTCGACAAGGTGCTTAATCGCGTCACATCTGAGAATACGCACGAAGAGATAGATACGGGCAATCCCGTTGGGAAAGAGGCCTGGAACACTGTGTTCATCGCCATGAACCGCTTCCGCATCGCCCTGGGACGTGAAGATGTTTTTATCGACATCTGGAAGAACAGGGAATCCTATCTGGACGACGTCCCCGGGTTCAGGAAGTTCCGTCTCCTGCGCGGCCCTTCCGACGACGAGGGGACGTTGTTCGTCTCCCACTCGGAATGGGACTCCCGGGAAGCGTTCGAGGCCTGGACCGATTCGGAGAGCTTCAAGAAATCCCACGCCCGGGCTCGTGCGCCGGAAGGGACCTACCTCGGCCACCCCAATTACGAAGGGTTCGAATTCATTCTCTGATCGCAGCCGTGTTCTTGATCTGCATCAATTCGAATTCCAGTGAAGCTGACTTGACCTGACGGATCCGGATGGTGAGATCGGTTGCACTCTCCCCCGGCACGACACCTTCCAGCGGTAGCTGTCGATAAGCGTAATAGCGGTCGCCGGCCTGGAAGGCGATGCCGATGATCAGCTCGTGGGGGCCGCCCCGATCCAGTTCAAGGTTCAGGGTTTGGGGGATCTTGAGTCTCACTCCTGCTTTGGAAAGACCGACCTTCTTCAGAATGCCGCCCGTAACCGCTTCGTAGTCGGGAGCGAACGACAGGAGACGGTGCCGTCGGGCGTAGGCGAAATCCCTGCCCATCGGTGTTTTGCTGCGCCAATGGTTCGGAACGTGGGTGGGAGCGATGCATCCGATGAACAGAGCGGCGCCGGTAATCTTATGTTCTCCGGCCTCTACGGATAGGCCGGTCTTGCGTACCGCCTCATCCGGCAGTTCGGCGGGAAATACGATCGAACTGGTTCCCTTGAAATGGACGGTCAACGCCGGGGCCGCTTCAACCTCGATTTCAGGTACGATCGGAGGGTTGAGCTCCAACTGCCGGTCCCGCATCGCCTCAACGATCCGGTCCGGCACCCCGGCCAGTTTCATCTCTCCTACCATTTCGTCGGACAGGTCGAAGTCGACGGTGCTGTCCCGGATCAGGGTAATGATGCGCTCGTGGGACTCGCCGCTGATCACCCTGCGGACGATGTCCTCGTCGGTGAGGGGGCGGTCGGCGGCCAGGATCGGGACCGTGCATAGTGCCAGGATGGCTAGAATCCGTCGGAAGCTCATGCAAGATTGTCCAGGACCAGCCCGTCGTACGCAAGTCGGATCCCTTCAGGCAGCTCCGCGTCGGTTTCCGCGTGGAGGATGTCGTGGCACATGTGGGTGAAGTATGTTCTGCCGGCACCGATCTTGCGCGCCAGGTCGGCCGCCTGTTCCACGCTCTGATGGGTCGGGTGGGGGGTGGCGCGCAGGGCGGACAGCACCGCCACATCGACGCCCTCCAGCAGTTCGAAGGAACGGTCCGGAACCCGGCTGACGTCGGTGAGGTAGGCGAAGTCGCCGATGCGGTAGCCGAAGATCGGCATGTCGCCGTGGAACACCGGGATCGGAACGACTTCCCGCCCCAGCAGTTCGAACGGAGCGTTGACCGGGTTCATCTCCATAGCCGGTTTGGCGCCGTCGTGCAGGCTGTCTTCGAATACGTACCAGAAAGTGCGTTGGACCGCGTCCAGTGTTTCCTTCGAACCGTAGGCCGGCATCACTATGCGCTGCCTCCAGTTGAACAATCGGATATCGTCCAGGCCCATGATGTGGTCGGCGTGATGGTGGGTGTAAACCACCGCGTCCAGACGGTGCAGGTTGTGGCGCAGAGCCTGTTGCCGGAAGTCGGAGGAAGTGTCCACCAGCACCACGTGATCGTCCCACTCCAGCAGGATCGAGGGCCGGGTGCGGTTGTCCCGGGGATCGTCTGAAGTGCATACGCGGCAGTTGCAGGTGATCACCGGAACGCCGGTGGAGGTTCCGGTGCCCAGGAACGTGACTTTCAACCGTCGATCTCCCCGGCGATGGCGGCGGCGGCGTCGGCCGGATTGTTGGAGCGGGTGATCGGGCGGCCGATCACAAGGTAGTCGGCGCCGGAGGATACCGCCCGGGCCGGCGTGGCGATCCGGGACTGGTCATCGGCGGCGGCGGATGCGGGACGGATCCCAGGCACCACCAGGGCGCCTTGAGGGAAGCGCTCCCGTACCCCGGCGACTTCGAGAGGGGAACAGACCGCGCCGCCGGCTCCGGCAGCGCAGGCCATGGATGCGAGCTGCAGGACGGCGTCGCCGCAACTTTTGTCGATGCCGA
The DNA here is from genome assembly GCA_945787955.1 of uncultured Acidobacteriota bacterium. Classification (GTDB taxonomy): domain Bacteria; phylum Acidobacteriota; class Polarisedimenticolia; order Polarisedimenticolales; family Polarisedimenticolaceae; genus Polarisedimenticola. The sequence goes on from CALZKF010000053.1 coordinate 10,434, forward strand.
CCTTGTGGAGTTCGTCGTCGTCGTGGCTGGTAAGGATCGTCACCGCCAGCACCGTAGGTGCCGGGAGCCCTTCCGCTTCAGCGGCGGCGCCGGCGGCAACCACACCGCGGCGGATCATTTCAGGCCCCCCCAGTGCGTGGACCGTAAGAAAGGAGACCCCGTAACGGGCGGCGGCCCCGGCTGCGCCGGCCACCGTATTGGGAATGTCATGGAGCTTCAGGTCCAGGAAGACCTTGCCGCCGCCGTCCAGCACCTCCCGGACGAAGGCCGGGCCGTGGGAGATGAACATCTCCAGGCCGATCTTGAATCCGCCTACCCGGCCGGTGAGCCCTTGAACCAGTTCCCGTGCCCGGCCCAGGTCCGGCGTGTCCACCGCAACCAGGATCCTGTCTTTTCCCTTCATGGCTTCAGCCTCGAGGCGGCACTTCCAGTCCGCCGATCAGTTCCCGGACCGACGCGATGTTCCGCTCCGAGAGCCAGTTCGATAGTTCGGTGACGATGTCGGCGGAAGCCGACGGCGTCACGAAGCTGGCGGTGCCGACCTGGACGGCGGAGGCGCCGGCCAACAGGAACTCCACCACGTCCCGGGCGCTCATGATCCCGCCGATGCCGATGATCGGGATCTCCACCGCCTGCCGCACCTGCCAGGTCAGCCAGACCGCCAGGGGGCGGATGGCAGGGCCGGACAGCCCACCGCAGACGTTGGCCAGAACCGGGCGCCTGCGCTCGACGTCGATGGCCATGCCGACGAAGGTGTTCACCAGCGACAGGGCGTCGGCGCCGGCGTCCCGGGCGCAGCGGGCCATCAACCGGATGTCGGTGACGTTCGGAGAGAGCTTGACGATCAGCGGCAGTTTCGTCTCCTTGCGGCATAGCCGGGTGACATGGCCCAGGGCGGCCGGGTCGACGCCGAAGATCATCCCGCCCTCTTCCGTGTTGGGGCAGGATACGTTCAACTCGATGCCGGCCAGGCCTTCTGCTCCGTCCAGCATTCGGCACGCTTCCACGTACGCCGCCTCGGTGGCGCCGAATACGTTGGCGATCACCTTGGTGTCGTACTCCCGCAATTTCGGGAGCTTGTCCGCCAGGAAGGAAGGCACGCCGATGTTCTGCAGGCCGATGGCGTTGAGCATGCCGGCCGGCGTTTCCACTACCCGGGCGGGCGGGTTGCCCTTTCGGGGTGCTGCGGACAACCCTTTGGTCACCAGGCCGCCCAGCCGATCGAGGTCCAGGAAATCGGTGAACTCCAGGCCGTAGCCGAAGGTGCCGGAAGCTGTCAGGACCGGATTTTTGAATTCGATCCCGGCCACAGTAGTCGTCATGTCCGGCGTTACCATGCCAGTTTCTCCGCCGGCAACACCGGTCCGTCGACGCAGATCCGGGTGTAGTCCACCTCGCCGTCCTCCCCGTGGGTCGGCACGACGCAGCCGATACAGACCCCGAAACCGCAGGCCATGTGGGCTTCCAGGGAGAGTTGGCACCTGATACCGGCAGGGACGGCGATATTGCGGATCGCCCGGAGCATCGGGTCCGGACCGCAGGCGATCAGAGCATAGGTCGCCGGGTCCCTCCCTTCCATCCAGCGCAGCAGGGGAGCGGTCACCAGCCCCTTTTCACCGACGGACCCGTCTTCGGTAGCCACGAGGGTCTCGCCGCAGTGGGACCGGAACCAGTCCAGGAGGGGCAGGTCCCCTGCCGAACGGGCTCCGTAGAGCATCACCGGCGGTGTGGAGCACGCTTTCGTCAAGGCCGGGAACGGCGCCGAGCCGATGCCGCCGGCGACGAACACCGGGGTGACGCCGGGCTGCGGCAGGGTGAATCCGTTCCCCAGGGGTCCCAGGACCGTCAAGGGAGCGCCATCGCCCAGGCCGGCCAGTACACCGGTACCCTGACCCATGACCTTGTAGAGGACCTGCAGAATCCCGCTGCTGTCGTTCTCGAAGGTACCCGGCAGGCCGCAGACGCTGAAGGGGCGGCGGAGCAGGATGCCGCTGCCCGGCATGCCGATCATGAAAAACTGGCCCGGAACCATTTCAGCCGCCATCTCGGGCTCGGCGAAGGTCAAGAGGAAGTTCCCGTTCCCGAGAGCTTCGTTGGAGACGACAGCAACGGTTTTATCCAGGATCATGATCTTCGGCAGAATAGCACGCTGTAAAAATTCCTGCGCAGCTGTGCTAGCATACGCCCCGGTCATCCTTTAAGTCGGCACCGCGAGGCCCCAAGGAGATCCAATGAGCCCTCCCGAAAAAAGCATCCGGGTTATGGATGCGGACTACATCACACGCACCCTCAACCGTATCGCCTATGAAATCCTGGAGAAAAACCGCACGCTGAAGGATTTGGCGCTGGTCGGCATCCGGTCCCGGGGAGTGCCGCTGGCCCGCAGGCTGGCGGAGAAGCTCAAGGAGATAACCGGCACCGTCCCGCCGGTAGGGGAACTGGACATCAATCTGTACCGGGACGATCTCTCCCGGATCGCGTACCACCCGGTTCTGAAGACCACCGAGATCCCGTTCGACATCGACGACAAGGTGGTGGTCCTGGTGGACGACGTCCTGTTCACCGGCAGGACGATCCGCTCGGCGCTGAACGCCCTGATGGACCTGGGCAGACCATCCTGGGTGCAGTTGGGGGTGCTGGTCGACCGGGGCCACCGGGAACTTCCGGTGCGCGCCGATTACATCGGCAAGAACGTGGCGACTTCCAAGTCCCAGGACGTCATCGTGCATCTGGCCGAACTCGATAAGGTGGACGAAGTGGTCATCGCCGATACGCCGGAGGGTGTGTCATGAAATTGAGCAGCCGGCATCTCCTGGGGATCGACGGCATGACCGCTGAGGAAGTCGCCTTGATTCTTGACACCGCCGAGGGCTTCGTACAGATATCGGCGCGGGAGATCAAGAAAGTTCCGACCTTGAGGGGCAAGACGGTAGTTAACTTCTTCGTGGAGCCGTCGACCCGGACCCGGTCCTCTTTCGAACTTGCGGAAAAAAGGCTCTCCGCAGACGCCTTGAACTTCTCCGCATCGACCTCCAGCTTCAGCAAGGGCGAGTCCCTGCTGGACACCGCCAAGAACCTGGAGGCGATGTCCCCGGATTTTATTATCATCCGGCACTCGGAGCCGGGCTCACCCCACTTCCTGGCCCGCCACGTGGACGCCACCATCGTCAACGCCGGGGACGGCGCCCACGAGCATCCGACCCAGGCGCTGCTGGACGCCTTCACCATCCGGAAGCACAAGGGCAGGCTGGAAGGGCTCAGGGTCGCCATCGTCGGCGACATCAACCACAGCCGGGTGGTGCGCTCCAACGTGCTGCTGCTGACGCTCATGGGAGCGCACGTGGTCGTATGCGGCCCGCCGACCCTGCTGCCCCGGGAGTTCGACGCCATGGGCTGCAGCATGACCTACAAGGTGGACGAGGCGCTGGAAGGGGCCGACGTGGTCATGGCCCTGCGGGTGCAGCACGAGCGGATGAACGCCGGGTATTTTCCCACCACCCGGGAATACGCCAGGCAGTTCGGAGTCAACGGCACCCGTCTCAAGCTGGCGAAGGACGATGCAATCGTCATGCACCCCGGTCCGATGAACCGGGGCGTGGAAATATCCGGAGATCTGGCCGACGGAGCTCGGTCGGTGATCCTCGAACAGGTGGCGAACGGAGTCGCGGTCCGCATGGCGGTGCTGTATCTCCTCGCCGGGGAGCCCGCCCGTGAAACGACTTCTTAAAAACGGACGGGTCGTGGACCCGGCCGGCGGAACCGATGGTCAACGGGACATCCTGATCGAGGACGGCCGCATCGCCGCCATCGATGAATCGATCGAGCCCGGCAGGAATGAGGTCATCGACCTGGCCGGCCTGACGATCTGCCCCGGTTTCATCGACATGCACGTCCACTTCCGGGAGCCGGGACAGGAGTGGAAGGAGACGGTGGCCACCGGAGCCGCCGCCGCCGCGTCCGGCGGGTTCACCGCCGTGGCCTGCATGCCGAACACCGTGCCGGTGATGGACAACCGTTCCCTGGTGGAGTTCGTCCGGGCCCAGGGCCGGGAGGCCGGCATGGCCAGGGTCTGGCCGATCGGCGCCGTCACCAAGGGCCAGAACGGCGAGGAGCTGGCGGAGATCGGCGACATGTTCGAAGCCGGCGCCGTGGCGTTCTCCGACGACGGCCGGCCGATCCGCTCCAGCCAGATCATGCGGATGGCCCTGGAGTACTCCAAGATCTTCGACATACCGGTGATCGATCATTGCGAGGACCGGGAACTGGTGGCCGACGGCGTGGTCCACGAGGGCTGGGTCTCCAGCCGCCTCGGCTTCAAGGGCTGGCCCGGTGTGGCCGAGGACATCATGGTCGGCAGGAACATCCTGTTGTCCGAATACACCGGCGGCCATGTCCACATCGCCCACATGTCCACGGCAAGATCGGCCCAACTGGTCCGGGAGGCCAAGAGCCGGGGAAGCCGTGTGACCTGTGAGGTCACCCCCCACCACCTGGTGCTGGACCACGAGGCGGTGATGGGGTTCGATACCTACACGAAAATGAACCCGCCCCTCCGTGCCGCCGAGGATCTGCTGGAAGGGCTGGCCGACGGCACGGTGGACGCCATCGCCACCGACCATGCCCCCCATCACTGCGACGAAAAGTGCGTCGAGTTCAGCCGGGCCCCGTTCGGGGTGGTCGGCCTGGAAACGGCGGTGTCGATCTGCCTGGACAGGCTGGTCCACCGGGATATCATCCCCCTGTCCCGGATGGTGGAACTGTTCACCACCGGGCCGGCAGGGGTACTGGGACTGGACAAGGGTAAGATCGAGGTTGGCGCCGAGGCCGACATCACCGTCCTGGACCTGGACCGGGAAGTTACGGTGGACGCCGGCGAGTTTGAATCGAAAAGCGAAAACAGCCCGTTCCTGAAATGGGATCTCCGGGGACGACCGGTGCTGACCATGGTGGACGGCAGGATCATCCACGACCGGCGGTAGCGCCGGGAAAAGTGAGAAGGAGCAACCGGCTCATGAGTAGTGCAAAGGCCGTATTTCAAACCGAACTGGAAGGGGTTGACCTGGTCAGCAGGGGCAAGGTCCGGGACATCTACGACCTGGGAGAACACCTCCTGATCGTCGCCACCGACCGGCTGTCGGCGTTCGACTACATCCTGCCGAACCCGATCCCGGACAAGGGCAAGGTCCTGAACCAGATCGCCGAGTTCTGGTTCCTGCGGTCGGAGAGGATCTGCCTGCACCATGTCATCGAGACCGACGTGGATCATTTCCCCGAAGTATTGAAGCCGTATGCCGACCAGCTGAGAGGTCGTTCCACCCTGGCCCAGAAGCTGGAGATGCTGCCGGTGGAGTGCGTCGCCCGGGGGTACCTGGCCGGATCCGGCTGGAAGGAGTACCAGGACAACCAGACCGTCTGCGGGATCAAGCTGCCGGCCGGCCTGAAGGAATCGGACAAGCTGCCGGAACCGATCTTCACACCGGCCACCAAGGCGGAGGAAGGCCACGACGAGAACATCCCGTTCGAGGAAGTGGAGCGGATGATCGGCAAGGACCGGGCCGCCGAGGTCCGGGACATGACCCTGAAGCTGTACCAGGCCGGCTCGGAGTACGCGGCGACCCGGGGGATCATCATCGCCGACACCAAGTTCGAGTTCGGTTACGACGGCGACCAGCTGATCATCGCCGACGAAATGCTCACCCCCGACTCCTCCCGGTTCTGGCCGGCGGACAAGTACGAGCCCGGAAAGGGCCAGCCGTCCTTCGACAAGCAGTTCGTCAGGGATTACCTGCTGTCCATCGGCTGGGACAAGAAGCCGCCGGTTCCGGAACTGCCGGATGAAATCGTTGAAGGGGCCCGGGACCGTTACCTTGAGATCTTCCGGATCCTCACCGGACGGGATATCGTCTAGGCCATTTCTCGGCCGTTTCACGTACCCTTGCTGCTGCCTGGGACAATCGGGCCGCGAAGGCCGGAACAGCGCCGGCTTCACGGACCAGGGCGTCACAGGCCGCCGAGGCACGGCTGAGATCAGCGCAGTACGGCAGCAGGTCGGCCCCGGCACGGATCGCCTGCACTGCA
>CALZKF010000054.1 GCA_945787955.1 uncultured Acidobacteriota bacterium
AAATCCGACAAAGTGAAACCGTCAGTGTTGATGCGGGAGTTCGGTGATTCGGCGGTGATCTTCTCCGCATCGGTCTGGATCGAGGATCCCTGGTCCAGCTTCAGGCGGTCGTCGGATCTCCACGATACGATCTGGTGGGCGCTCAAGGAAGCAAACATCACCATCGCCTTCCCACAGGTCGATGTCCACCTGGACACCTTAGCCCCGGAATCGGTGCAAAGGATCGGACCGACGGCTTGAACCTGTTTTCTTCGGCTACAATGCCGGGATGGAAAAGGGAGCTGTCTGTATTATCGGGGCCGGTATCTCCGGGCTGACCTGCGCCAGGACACTGGCGGACCGGGGTTACCGGGTGACCGTGTTCGAGAAAAGCCGCGGGGTCGGGGGTCGCATGTCCACCCGGCGCACCGACGACGGCGTGCAATTCGACCACGGCGCCCCTTATTTCACCGTCCAGGGGGAACGGTTCCATTCCCAGGTCAAGCACTGGATCAGCGACGGTGTCGTTCAGCCATGGGAAGCGAAGATAGTGGAGCTTTACCAGGGCCGGGCCGACCAGGAAGGCCGCCGGGTGGAGCGGTATGTAGCGGTCCCCGGGATGAACGGGATCTGCCGGCACCTGGCCAGGGGCCTGGACGTTCGGTTCAACACCCGGGTGGCGCCACCGGCCCGGGACGGTGACACGTGGCTGGTCCGTGACGAGGGCGGTGCGGAGCTGGGCCGGTTCGCTACCGTGCTGATCTCGGCGCCGGCGCCCCAGAGCACCGCCCTGCTCAAGGCGGCGCCGCTTCTGGTGAAACGGTCGGAACGTGTACGCATGGCCCCATCGTGGGCGGTGATGGCCGCATTCCGGGAGCCTCTGGGTCTTGCCTACGACGCCGCCTTCATCCACGCCTCGCCGCTGACATGGATCGCGAAGAACAGCGGGAAGCCGGGCCGGCCCCCCAGCCCCGAGACCTGGGTACTGCAGGCCACGCCGGCCTGGACCGGGGAACAGCTTGAGAAAGAGGCTGACTGGGTGACCGACCGCCTGTTGGCCGCCTTCCGGGTGTCTACCGGGTGCGGATCCGGGGAGACATCGTTCTCCGCCGCACACCTCTGGCGCCATGCGGTTCCCCCGGAGCCTCACCCCGGCCCGTTCATGCTGGATGAAAAGCGGCGGATCGGAGCGTGCGGCGATTGGTGCGGCGGCCCGCGGGTGGAAGGAGCGTTCCTCAGCGGCGCCCTCCTGGCCGAGCGGCTGTGCGAGTTGGCCTGAACGGTATCTTCCGGCTCTGGGTGCCGATGGCCGGCACCTGGCTGATGATGTCCCTGGAGCCTCCGTTCCTGGCGGCGGTTATCGCCCGCCTGGCCGAGCCGAAAGAGAACCTGGCCGCCTTCGGCGTCTCCTTCGCCGTGGCGGTGCTGGTGGAATCACCGATCATCATGATCCTCAGCGCATCTACCGCCCTGGTTCAGGGGCCGGTGTCGTACGGCAGATTGAGGAACTTCACCTACAGCATCAACGGTGTCCTCACCGTCGCCATGATCGCCATGCTGGCTACGCCGTTGTGGAGAGTGGTCGCCACCGACCTCCTGCGACTTCCCGGGAACGTCGCCGCGCTGACCCAAACCGCCCTCTGGATCCTGGTGCCATGGCCGGCGGCTATCGGGTACCGGCGGTTTTACCAGGGCCTGCTCATCCGGCAGGGCCGGACCCGTCTTGTGGCGTACGGCACCGTGATACGGATGGTTTCGGTAACCTCCGCGGTGGTCCTGCTGTTCCTGTACTCCGATTATCCCGGCGCCCTGGTCGGCGCCTGGGGCTTGACACTGGGCGTCTCCGCCGAGGCGGTGGCCAGCCGGTTCATGGCCCGGTCGGCAGTACGGCAATTCAAGGAGGCGGCGGCCGACTCCATCTCGTACCGGCGCATCGCCGTGTTCTACTGGCCGCTGGCCATGACGTCGGTGATCGGCCTTGCCGCCCACCCGGTGGTGACGTTCTTCATGGGCCACGCCCGGTTCCCGCTGGAATCCCTGGCAGTGCTGCCGGTGGTGAACTCGCTCTCGTTCATCTTCCGGGCGGTGGGGATTTCCTACCAGGAAGTGGCTATCGCGGTCCTGGCGCAGGACGGTAGGAATTTCCCGGTGGTGGCCCGGTTCGCCGGATGGTTGTCCGGGCTGTCCTCGCTGGCGATGGCGATGATCGTATTCACCCCGCTGGCATCGGTCTGGTTCCGGACCCTGTCCGGCCTATCGGCGGAGCTTACCGCATTCGCCCTGACCCCGGCCCGGATCCTGGTGCTGTTGCCGGCGCTGTCGGTCACCCTGTCCCTGCAGCGGGCGATCCTGGTCCACGGCCGGAACACGGCGCCGATCACCTGGGCCACCGCTCTCGAGATCGGCGGCATCGTCACGGCGCTCTGGTTCGGAACTGCCGGACTGAACCTGGTCGGTGCGACAGCGGCTGCCATGGCGTTTATCGCCGGCCGCCTGGCCTGCAACGCGGCACTGATCCGGCCGTGCCGAACAGCTGCCAGGTTGGCGGCATCCTGATTTTATAATTCTTACCAAAATAATCCGGTTTGAGCTTGAACCGGCAGAGGGCGAACCTTAGATTTGAGAAGAGGTCAAGATGAACTGCTGGGAATTCAAGAAATGCGGCCGCGAAGCGGGCGGAACGAACAGCTCTTTATTGGGAGTCTGCCCTGCTTATCCCGACCATGGCCAATGCTGTGCCCGGGTCGCCGGCACGTTGTGCGGGGGCACGGCGCAAGGCACGTTCGCAACCAAGCTGGCGACATGTGTAGACTGTGACTTCTTTCTGAGCGAGCACTACACCTACAAATCGCGCACCCAGGCCGATCCGACGCTCCATTCGGATCAACCCTCCAGGTAGCAAATCTCCAGACAATTGCCGCAGGGATCCTCGAAGAAAGCGGCATAGTACGTCGCCGAATACTCGGGACAAGCCCGGGGGCCGCTCATGTTCAACGCTCCGGCTTCAAGAGCGATAGCCGCCACCCGAGAGTACATCCCGTCTAGTCGTTGAGTTTGCTCTTCCAATACTTGGTGCCGGCGATGTCGGCCTGCAGCATCAGGCCGGCCTCGGTGATCTGATACACCGCCATGCCGTTCTTGAAGGTGGTCCCGGCGGACGCTCCCTCGGTACCGGCCACCGCATTGGCCTGGGCGTCGGCCTGCCAGCCATGTTCCACGAAATTGTTGAACCTTTTCGAGTCCTGGAACAGGAATACCAGCTGATACTTTTGTCCGCCCAGCCCGATGTTCAGGCCGACGGTGCCCATCTTCATGTACGTTCTGGAGCCTGAGGACTTGTTGACCGCCACACCCTGGCCACCGCCACCGGAGATCATCAGGGACAGCTTCAGGTTGTCGAACACGGCATAGCCGTATGCCTTGCCGAACAGTTCCTTGGCCCCGGGGCTGTCGGCCAGCAGTTCCTGGATTGTGGCGTCGGCCATCTCGCTGATCCGGGCTCTTTTCTCCTCCGGGCCGGCTTTCTTCATGCCCTTTGACGCGGCAGGGAGGATACAGAGAGCAAGTACTACAAGCAGTACGGTAATCTTTCTCATCGGGAGTATCTCCTTCGGTTGTTACTTTCCCTGACATTCTACATCGCGAGCACAAAAAGGGGTCAGGCACCTTTTCGCCGCAATAAATCGGTTGCAGCGAAAAGGTGCCTGACCCCTTAAATGAATAAAGGTCAGTTTCCTTCCTGGTCGCAGGCGTTGACGCCTTTCACCTGGTAGTAGTAGTTGTTGAAGGTCCCGCCTTCTCCGGCGTCCTCATGGCTTAACGAGTCGGTTTCCGCCAGGAGGAAGAACGTGCCAGGGTCCGGCGAAAGGGAGCGATAGATGCGGTACAAGGTGGCGTCGGCAACTGCCGGCCAGCTCAACCGCACGTGGGCGTCATTCACCAGGTCGACCTGTACCGGCGTTACGGTCCCGGGAACGTTCCGGATGCTGGTGTTGGTCGTGGACCGGTAGGCGGTATTTCCGTCGGTGCCGCCCCCATTGTTCGGCCCGGATCCGCAGGTCTCGTCGGTCTCCGCCCGGACCAGGTAATAGAGCGGCTGACCGTCTGGAGCTCCGGTGTCCACATAGGACAGCGCAGTGACTCCGGCAGCGACCAGGTTCCCGGCTGACGGCGTGAAGCCAGGGATGGTGTCCCGGTACACGGCATAGGTTCCGGTCCCGCCGGAACCCCAGCCGACGGCATCGCCCCAGGATACGGTGACGCCGCCGACGCCGCAGGCATCGTTGTCCACCGCCGACAGCACGCCGTTGAACGACGGCGTCGTGGCGCAGCCGCCGCACGCCCCGAACGGAGGCAGGCTGCCGTCCTTGAGGATGACATCGTCCACGTTCCAGCCGGAAGCGATGCCGTCGTCCCCGAACGGCAACTCCCCATCGGCTTCAATGGAGAACTCCACACCGATGGAGCGGGCGCCGTCCGCCATGGCGGATACGTCGAACACCTGCAGGCTGTACCCGCTGTCACTGATGGTGGAACCGAGACTGTTGAAGACCGGCCCACCGGACTGGCCCTTGCCGTCGATGGCGATGATGGCGTCGTCACCGTCGCGGACGTTGAGGTAACGGTAAACCCTCAGTTCGGTGTTGGTCCAGCTCTGGGCAGCGAAGCTGGGCGAGGTTGCCGTCGTCGTTACCCCGTGCTCGTAGTCCCCGGGATGATCGCCCAGACCGGACAGGTCACTGCCGAGGACGCCGGCGGCGTTGTACGCCACGCTCGGGTCATTGTTGCCGGGACTTCCTCCCAGACCCTGGGGGGCGCCGATTTCGAAGTCACTGCCGAGATTCCAGCCGTTGTCACCGTTCTCGAAGGTTTCCCGATAGTACAGCCCCGGGATGTCCCAGGTGCTGAACGGGTAGGGCGAACCACCGGCGTCGGCGACAGCGGTGTTCCCGTATACATCGGTGGAGCTGACCCGGAAATACAGTTGCTGGCAGATGTCCGCCGTGTTGACCTCTGCCGAATGGTATGTAGTCAGTGCCGGGCTGCCCTCTACGTTCCCCAGGCCTGTGGTAGGGCCCCACTCAATGACGGTATCGCCCGGCTCCGAAGTTTCGTAGCTGATGGTGAAGCGCTGGTCGGTGATGCCGGTGATCCGCAGATTCTGGATGGAAGGTCCGCCGCAATCCATCACAGCGGAGTCAAACGCTGCGACCATGGCGCCGGTGCCGTCATCCTGATCATGGTAGGTTCCGGTGACCCGATCGCCACCGTTGATCTGGAGAACGCCGTCGGCTGCCGGAACCCCGGTGGCCAAATTGATGGTGCCGGTGAAGGTAGAGCTGTCGGCGCTGATCTCGGTGGCCACCACTACTTCCGGTGTGGTTTCACTGGTGCTGCTGAACGTGACGCTGAGAGTCTCGACCAGCCCCGGATCGGTGTTCAGGTCCAGATCCACCACTTCGAACGCCAGGGTGTCGCCGCAGGCATAGGTTCCGGCGTTCAGTGACAGCCGGCCGGCATGGCAGGGCTGCAGCCCCTGTCCGAAGTCGCCGAAGGTTTCGAAGTAGAAGTACCGGCCGCCGTTGTTGTCGCCGATGGTGTTCCCGGACAGGTCGGTGGACTGCACTTCATAGTAATAGATCGTGCAGGCTTGCAGTCCCGAAATGTTGACCTGGTGGGCAATGACCCCACCGGTCCCGCCGGCAGAAGTGCCTGGCGGCGTGTCGCTGCCCCACATCAGGCTGGTATCCGAAGGTTCGGATGTGTTCCAGACAATTGTGGCGCTGGTGTCGGTGATGTTCTCCTCGCCGACCGACGAGATGATCGGGCCGAAGCAGTCGGCCCTTACGGTGGTCTGCACCGGTACGTTGATGCCGCCCTGGCCGTTGTCGGCATCGACATATTCGGCGGTGATGATGTCACCATCGGACACCGAGATCATGCCGTCGAGGGCAGGCGCTGCCGTCGTCGTCGTGATGGTCGCTGCATAGGTGTCGGATCCGGAACTGATTTCGGTCAGGGTAACCGTTTCCGGGGCGGTCTCGGTGTCGGACCAGACCGACACCGTCAGGCTGCTGCCGACATGATTGGAGTCCTGCACCCGCATCAGGATGTCCATATCCTGGCAGGCATAGGATTGCCGGTTGAATTTAACGAAGCCGGCCAGCGGCTCGGCCATCGCTTCCGTGCATACGGACAGGGTGCCGGTGCAGGCCGGGTTGGACCCGATCGGCTCCACCCGGTAGTACTCCTGGAGGCCGTTCACGAGACCCTCGTCCAGGTACGTGGTGCCGGTGACCTCGGCCAACGGCACCTGGGCCCGGTTGCAGCCGTGCTCATTGCGATAAACGCGATAAGTTGACGCTCCCGCCACCGGGTCCCAGTTCAACTCAACGGCGTTATTCAACGAGATGGTCGTCAACGCCGGCGCTGTAAGGGAGGGACAGGTTCCGGAGTTCTGGTTCTCGCTATCCCCTGCCGAACCACAGGCGATGTCGTGGCGGTCGAAGGCGGCGAAGATAGCCGCCGCGTGCGGTGTGCCGTTGTTCAGGTTGCCGTCGTCGTCATCCTGCAGGCGCAACTGGTGGTACCACGAGCCGGTGCCGCAGCTGTCCGAGTCCGGCAGGGAACAGTTGAAGACGGTACCGCCGGAACCGGGGCGGGACTCGTAGAACAGCCGTTCCGCCAGTTGCCAGGCGGTGTCGGGGTCCAGCCCCATAGCCGGCAGGTCCCGGGTGGCCAGGTCGAATATCGATTCGCCGGGCACGTAAGCGGCGCAATGCGTTTCACTGCCGCAAGGGCCGCCACCGCCCGGGCAATAGGTCGTTTCGAATCCGGACGGAGTGGCCGGGGTGTGGTCCTGGCGCTTGTCCCAGTCCATGTCCCGGATGCCGGTGCAATCGAAGCAGGTGTCGCCGTAGCCGGAACACTGGATCGCCGGACGGAAGCCGCGGCCGACACAGGATTCCCGGTTTTCGAACACCGCCACCACATCGGCGTACGCTTCCGACGGGTTGTCGTAGCCGCCGCCGTCGTTCTGGTCCATGCCATGGCCCCACTCGTGAACCACCACGCCCTGGAGCTGGCCGGTGTTGCCGCAACCGTTGCCGGCCCGGTACATGTTCAGCGTGCCGCCCCAGGTGGCGTTGCAGGTGTTGTTGACGTTGGTCCGGATCTGCAGTTCGGAGCGGACAAAATTGTTGGACGGCATCCAGTACTGGGCCTTTTGGATCACCCGGCCGATGTTGTAAAACGAGGACCGGGCAGCGTCGGTGTTGCCGGCGGACTGGCCGGCCGCGACGTTACAGTTGATGCCGGCGGATATACCGAGGTCCAGTTCGCCGTCGCAGGTCACTGTTGCCGATACCGGCCCGCACTGGTCGTTGATGTAGATGTACGGCCCGCGGAGGTTGGTCTCGATGGTGTCGCCCGGGTTGGTGCACTCATAACGACCTTGATCGTTGGCAGTCAGATCGGTGCCGCCGTTGATGCTGTAGTCGGCGAACGGCATCGGGTAGCCGTCGGTCAGGCAGCCGCCCTGGGCGCAGTCGCCGTCATCGCTGAACGGGCTGATCCAGCCCCGGATGCGGTCGTACTTCGTGTCGTTGTAGAACGAAACGATCTGTCCTGTGCGGGCGTCGACCTCACCGACCCAGGTCGGATCATATGCGGGGTCGGCAAAGGTGAATCGGTACACCAGCACATGGCCGTACCCTGCGTTCATGTCGCCGGTCCAGCCGGACGGATCCACCGCCACCAGGTGCAGGGTCGGTTCTTCCAGATCGATATAGGGGTGCGGTCCGCCGAGCCCGAGATAGGCGTTCAGGCTGGCCCGGGCCGCTTCAGCCGATATTGCCGGAACCGTATTGGCCCGGACCTGACCCCAACGGTCAGCGCCGAACGCCACCAGGTTACCGTTGGAGATGTGAAACAGGTACCGGGACCCATCCACCGGAACGCCACCTGCCACCTGCCGGAAAGCGACCTGCCAGACGTTGTCGCCCCGTTGCACCGAGGCGTCCCTGTCCAGGACCATCTGGCCATCCCAGTTCCCCAGGAGCTCCGGCCGGGACGCCAGGAACCGGCGAGCCATGGTTTCAAGCTGTGTCAGCGTCGGCGCAGGACCGCCGAGGTCGTTGCCGGCTCCGGGAATCCACGGAATCCCCTTGCCGCTGGCCAGTGCCGGCAAACCGGAACGGGTATCCAGCCGGATCGCCCATCCGCCTTCCTGCTCTTCGTTGAACGCTTCCCACCCGATCCGCAGAGCATGACCCTCGGCAAGGCTGCCGATCGTCCGGGTGCCGATGCCGATAGCTCCGCCGGGGCGGGCCTTTTCATAAGCCGAGAGCTCCAGACCGAGGCCCGTTTCGGACTGGGGTGGCTGGATGGCGAAGGTTGCCGGGACCAGCAACAGCGCAACGATAGCGATTAAGGAACAGACGGACAGGAACACACGACGACTCATGCTGGATTCTCCACATCGACCGATCAGGACTACGAAGGCAGTATCATTATTAATCAGGTATATATTTACGACATAAATGAGTTATCTGCAGGAAAAAGTCGCCGTGTCCAATTTAATTCCATCTTTTAAGTTGGGATTTCGGGACGGCAGCACTACAGAAGGGGGAGGTTCCGGAGCTTGACCCGCTTCATGTCGCCGCTGCCCCAGCGACGCTGGAGTTCGGCCAGTTTTCCCTCATAGGTCCCTATGGTCCAGCAGGATTCCCGGGACAGGTTTTCGATCGGCTCCCCTTCATCGTTAAGGGGGCAGATGTCCCGGAATTCCCGGACCGAACCATCGTCCCGGGTCTCGGTCCAGCTCAACGGCAGGCCCTGGGTGCGGCAGACGTACGGCCGGTTTTCATAGATCAGGCAGTGCCTGTCGTCATCCAGGAACGCACACGCCCCGGCGGCGTGGGGGGTCATGACAGTAAGAAGAACCTTGTGGCGGCGGCGGATCAGCTCCGCCTCCACATCGAACACCGACAGGTCGTCCACACAGCAGTCGGCGCAACCGGCCTTGCACTCCAGGCGCTCGGCGTGGATCGTCTCCAGCTTCCCCGCTTCCTGGTCCACCTCGACATGGAAGGCGTCCAGCTCAGCCAGAATGGTGTCCCGATCGTCCATGGGGGAATTATAAAGGGGACCGTCCCGGTTTATGCCCCATTTGAGGTTAAAACCGGGACGGTCCCCAAATTAATCTAGCCGCAGGTCTGGCCCCGTTTTCGGCTGCCCTTGCACTTGCCGGAGCAGCAATCCGAGTTTGCCGAACAGGAGTCGCCCTTGCTCCCACAAACCGGGGCCCCGCACAATGATGTGTCAAAGCTGCAGGCGTCGCAGGAAAGGGTGCCCGGTCCGAAGCCCTGGCTCTCGCAGGTTTCGCCACCCAGGTCGATGCCGTCGCAGGCCTCGCTCCCTTCCCGGATATCGTTGCCGCAGACCGCCGGGGGACCACCGGCGCATACATCAAGAACGCCGGTAAGCTGGCCGGCGATCTGGTCGCTGCGGCCGCCGGAGTTCAGGCAACCGCCGAAGTGGTGCAACGCCACGACGTTGCCGGTCACTGCGGAGATCACCGGTGAACCGGAAGAGCCGCCGATGGTGTCGCAGTAATAGGCCACGTCGGAATTGGTTCCCCGGCCGTTGTACGGCACGGCGTCCACTTCGCATAGTCCGGTCGGGTTGGCGGAGTGGGACGACTCGATGGACAGCTTCTTCGGCCCTCCCGACGGGTGGTGGGCGATGTAGATCTGCTCACCCAGATCCGCCAGGCGCTCATCCAGGGCCAGGCACGGGATGGAGCTGCCGCCGCCGTTCGTATCCATGAGGGTGTAGTCCAGGGTGTAGTCGGTGGCCAGCATCTGGGTGGCCATGACCGAGGATTCAACGGAGGCGGAACCGCCGCAACTATTGGCCTGGTACCGGATCTGCAGCTCGGTGCTCTGAACGCTGCTGTTGGAACTGGCGCAATGGTTGTTGAACATGAACTGCCCGGAATCGGAAATCTTGAACGCGGTGCAGGAGGTGCAGCAGCCGATGACCGCCTTGACCGCAGCCTCGCCCTTGGCGTACTTCTCGCTGTGAGCTCCGGTTTCGTAGCACTTGGCGTCCTGCCAGTCCTGGGCGCCGCAGACCGATTCCGGCTGTTCCCCACCGATACCACCAACCGGACCTTCGAAGCCGATGCCCCGGCCGAAGCTGTCGATCTCGAACCCGAAGCCGCCGCCGTTTTCCGCATTGAGCTGCAGGATGGCGGTATCACCCAGGACCGAGAACGCCCAGAAGCTGCCGTTGCCGTGGGGGCCCTGGCCGGTGTATTCGAAATTCTGGGATCCGTCCATGCTCATGATCCGGACCGAATCGCCCAAGGCCAGGTCGAACCGGCTGAAGTGCACACGGATGTAGTCCGCATTGGGGAAATGCACCACCCACTCCCGCTGATGGTCGCCGACTGAATACGGGTGGTGGGTCCCCAGGTCCAGCAGTTCCAGCTCGCCGATTTTCTCCTGGCCGATGGCCGGGATGACGCAGCAAAGCACTGCAATTACTACCATACAAAAGAGTTTCTTCATTGGTGAGCATTCCTCCAGCATTCCGGGACCCGAGCTGACGACGGAGTTTGGATGGCCCGGGGTAATCGAGTCCCTTGGAATACAGCCCCCCTCAGGCAACCGTCTGTCAGGCACGAGCTTACGCCGAGGTTCCCTGTGGGACAACCGATCTATTATGATAAGTCCGCATTTTCTTGAGGAGGCTGGCGCTATGAGACCATCGTCCTGGTTCACCCTGGGTTCGATCCTGGCCGGTGTGTCGGTCGTTCTCGGTGCATTCGGCGCCCATTTCCTGAAAGGGAAACTGGACCCGGCCGCACTGGCCACATTCGAGACCGGCGTGCGGTATCAGCTGTTCCACGGCCTGGCGCTGCTGGCCACCGGGTTTGCCGCCACGCGCTGGCCCGGACGCTGGATCGACGCCGCCGGCTGGCTGTTCCTGGCCGGCGTTCTGCTTTTTTCAGGCAGCCTGTACGGCATCACCCTGGCCGGCCAGCTGTGGCTCGGCCCGGTGACGCCGCTAGGCGGCCTGGCGATGATAGCCGGCTGGTTCTGTATGGCCGCCGCCGGGCTCAGGGTTCCTCAGGACGATCTGTAAACACCCGCAACGACTTGCAGCGCGACGGGTGTCGCAGCTTCCGCAACGCCTTGGACTCGATCTGCCGGATCCGTTCCCGGGTCACGGCGAAAGACTGGCCGACCTCTTCCAGGGTGTGTTCGCTGCCGCCGCCGACGCCGAATCGCAACTTCAGAACCTTCTCTTCCCGGGGGGTCAGGCTTTTCAGCACTCCCTGGGTCTGCTCTCTCAGGTTGACATGCACCACCGCGTCCACCGGGGAGATGGCGTTCTTGTCCTCGATGAAGTCCTTGAGGTGACTGTCTTCTTCCTCGCCGATCGGGGTCTCCAGTGAGATCGGTTCCAGGGCGATTTTCAGGACCTTGCGGACTTTGGAAACCGCGATCCCCATCTTTTCGGCGATCTCTTCCGGCAGTGGTTCCCGGCCGTATTCCTGAACCAGGGACCGGGAGGTCCGCACCAGTTTGTTGATTGTTTCGATCATGTGCACCGGGATCCGGATCGTCCTGGCCTGGTCGGCGATCGCCCGGGTGATAGCCTGGCGGATCCACCATGTGGCATAGGTGGAGAACTTGTAGCCCCTGCGGTATTCGAACTTGTCCACCGCTTTCATGAGGCCGATGTTGCCCTCCTGGATCAGGTCCAGGAACTGCAACCCCCGGTTGGTGTATTTCTTGGCGATGGAGACCACCAGTCTCAGGTTCGCCTCCACCAGCTCGCTCTTGGCGTTTTTCGCCTTGCGCCTGCCGCGGCGGATGCCGCCGATCAGGTCGATCAGGTCTTCCCGCTCCTGGCCGCAGGCTTCTTCCAGTGACCAGATGTCTTCGTGGTGCTGGTCGATCTTGCGGCGGATGTCCTGCCGCAGCGCCTGCTCTTTGTAGATCTTGAGGTTCTTTTCCAGATCGGCGATGGTCCGCTCGTGACCTCGGATCTTCTGCCCGAAATCCACCACCGCCCGGGCGAACAGGTCGATCTGGCTCATGACCAGATTCAGGCTGCGGAACTCCCGCGCCCGTTTCACACGGAACCGGGCCATCTTCCAGGTAGTGGCCTTATGCAGCTTGCTGCCTTCCTTCATCCGGCGCATGCGCTTCTGAAGACCCTCGATGTCGGTGGTCAGGCGCTTGATCCGGGTGATCCCGCGCTTGGCGTTGGCCAGCTTCAGCAGCGGGATCTGTTCCGGCTCTTCCTCGCCGGTGCCGGAGAACGAAAACAGACTTGCAGGAACCTGATTCTTCCTTATGCGGTCCCCCAGGAGGCGCAACTCATCCAGTACGAAATGGCTGTCCGCCAGGGCGTTCATCACCGTCCGCTCACCCCGCTCGATCCGGCGGGCGATTTTGACCTCGCCGGCCCGACTCAACAGGGGGACAGTACCCATCTCGCGGAGGTACATCCGTACCGGGTCGTTGGTCTTCTCCAGCAGGACTCCAGGAGACGGCTTGGCTTCAACCTCTTTTCTGGGGCGGTTCCGGGCCGGCCGGGAACTCAGATCGTCCCCGGTCTCGGCGTCGATGACCTCGACGCCGTTGGATTCAAAAAGGGCGTAGACTTCCTCGATGGCGGGAGCCGACGCCAGAATCGGTTCCGGCAGACCGGCATTGATCTCGTCCAGAGAGACAAATCCCCGTTCCCGGCCGCGCTTGACCAGCACCGCTACTTCGCGAATCGCTCCGATACCCGCCTTTTTCTTCCTGACGCCTATCGCTTTATCCTGTTTGCGCGGTTTTACTGCCGTCGATACATTTTTCATTTTGCTCATCAGCGGCGTTCCCTCTCCACCCAACGCAGTCCAGTTGTCCGAACATGTTTCCCCCAACCCGGACCCTGATTACGTAAGGGTGTCGATCTGCCTCGCCAACTGCATCTGCTGCAGCAACAAGGCATCCAATGTGGATCGATCCTGCGTTTTTCTGATCGCTTCCTGCACATCCTTCCGTTCCCGGACAAGTCGTTCACGGCGCATTGTTTTCAGGCAGGCATCGGCCTCTTCCATTCCGCCGGTCGGTTCATCATCGAACGCAAGTTGTGTCAGGATCCTCTGGTCCTCCAGCCTCGCCAATCGTTCCAAGGCTCCGAGAACCGCCGGATAGTCCACTGGTTGTCCACTCTCCTCCAAACTCAGGATTGCATCTACAATACCTGAAATTTTCGATCCTTCCAGTTCCGCCCCATGGTCGCTCTCCAGCATTTTCATCCGGACGTCATGGGATGCCAGCATGAGGGCCAGCAATCGGCGCTCCACCTTCCGTATTTCCGGCGCAGCCTCTTTAGATACGCGCTGACGGATGTCCGGCCTGGCTTCCTTCAATGCCGCGCGGAGCTCCTGCAGCACCAGGTCGTCCTCGATCCCCAGGGCGTCGGCCAGCCGGCCGGTCCAGGAGACCCGCTCGATCGGATTATTCATCCTCGCAATGTGGGGCAGGACGCTGTTCACCGCCTCGATCTTCTCCCTGGCGGTACCCATGGCCCGGCCGCGGCTCTCCCGGTTGACCATCCACTCGATATACTCCGGAGCCTGTCTCACCAGTCCGCCATAAACGTCCGCGCCCTGTTTGCGGATGACGTCATCAGGGTCCATCCCCTCCGGAAGGTCGACCAGCCGGACCTCGAATCCTTGCTGCAGTAAAAGGTCCAGGGAGCGAACCGCTGCTTTGGAGCCTGCGGTGTCACCATCGTAGGAAACCACGACTCGCCGGGTGTATCGCCCCAGGAGGCGGGCCTGGGCCTGGGTGAACGCCGTCCCCAGAGAGGCGACCGCCTGCTGGAACCCTGCCTGAACCAGGGCGGCCAGGTCCATGTACCCTTCCACCACGATGGCGTAGCCTTCCCTCCGGATCGCCTCCCGGGCCAGATTCAGTCCGTAGAGATGCTCCCCTTTGATATACGCAGGGGTCTCCGGCGAGTTCAGGTACTTCGGCTCACGTTCCGCGACCGGCGGTATCGCACGGCCGCCGAAGGCGATTGTCTTGCCGTACAGGTCCTGGATAGGGAAGATGATCCGGTTGCGGAAGCGGTCGTACTCGCCGCTGCCGTCTTTCCTGGGCGAAGCCAGCCCGGCCTGCACCAGCTCGGAAGGGGCGAAGCGCTTGCCTGTCAGGTGATTTCGGAGGTGATCCCAACCGTCCGGCGCATAACCGACCGACAGGGTCTCCAGTGTTTCGGCCGACAGGTCCCGGGACTCAAGATATTTGCGCGCGCCGGCTCCGGCAGGCTCGGACAGCATCCCCCGGTAATACTCCCGGGCAACCTTGTACGATTCCAGGATCCGCGCCTTGCGATCGGACTGTTCCGACCCGGACTTCTCGCCACCCGCCCGGGGCAACTGGATGCCGTTCCGTTCCGCCAGGATCCGGACCGCCTCGGGGAACTCAACCTGTTCGTACAACATGACGAACTTGAACAGGTCGCCGCCGGTCTGGCAGCCGAAACAGAAGAACAGCTTGCGTTCCGGATCGACATGGAATGAGGGGGTTTTTTCCTGGTGGAAAGGGCAGAGACCCTTGAGGCGGGCGCCGGCAGGCTTGAGCGGAACATATTCGGAAACGACGCGAACGATGTCTACCGCACTTCGGACTGTTTCGACAAAATCGCGAGTCAGTGTTCCCGACAAGCCGCCCCCTTCCGTCGCCGATCCGACCGGACGATCATGGAAGACCGCCCGGTCGGCATGAACAGCGGTAACTGCTACGCGTGCATTTTCCGCTCCTGGGCGATTCGCTTCAGAAGCTTTTTCCGCGCAGCCAGCGTCTTGCGTTTCCGTTTGACGCTGGGCTTCTCGTAGTGCTGCCGTTTCTTGATCTCCGTCAAGATTCCGGATTTTTCACACTTACGTTTGAAGCGCTTCAGGGCA
>CALZKF010000055.1:0-24565 GCA_945787955.1 uncultured Acidobacteriota bacterium
CGGTGGCGTAACCCTTTTTGGTAGCCCATACCGTCCACGAGCCGTCCGCCACGTTCCCCACGGTGAAGCGACCGTTCAGGTCGGTGACTGCCGAACGGTCGCCGAAGAACGTCTCCACCGAACCGTCCGGCGGCGCCAGGGAAACCCGAACCCCGGCCAGAGGCCTGCGGTCTGCGGAATCCACCACCGTGCCGCCTACCGTTGCGGTGGGGATCCGCAGTTCGATCTCCCGGCTGGACTTGATCTCGACGCTCTCTTCATGCGAAATGCCGGTTTTCCACTGGCGGATCTGAACGTTGTAGTTTCCCGGCTTGAGGCCGCTTAGCCGGAAACTCCCGTCGCCCTCCGTCTCTCCATACCCGGTGTGGGAAACGTCGGTGCCGCTGGCAGCTACCATGGCTCCGGTGAACGGTTGCTCGCCCAG
The DNA here is from genome assembly GCA_945787955.1 of uncultured Acidobacteriota bacterium. GTDB lineage: Bacteria > Acidobacteriota > Polarisedimenticolia > Polarisedimenticolales > Polarisedimenticolaceae > Polarisedimenticola. Next base: position 425 of record CALZKF010000055.1, read on the forward strand.
GAACGCCTTGCCGGACAGGGTGACGCCCTGGCCGAAGGCAAGATCGGCTACCGCCTCCTGCTGACCCGGCTCAAGAACCGCCTGGGCCTCGGCCTGATCGCCGGAGCGCCCGATGGACCCTCTCAGGTTGTACGTTCCGGCCCCCAGCCCTTCGATGCGGTAGCGGCCCTCTGAGTCCACACGGGAATCGCCGAACTGGCCGCTCCCTCCGAATCCGTTGACCTCCACCTTCGGGTAGTCGGACGGATCGACGCCGGTGACGCTGCCGGTGATGACGGCGGTGGCCTGCAGCCGGACCGCGAGCCCGGAGACCGGGTGCCCTGTTACCTGCACCGGTATCTTTTCTTCCGGAGGGGCAAACCCTTCGGCGCCGGCGGTCAGGGTGTACTGACCGTCGGAAACCCCTTCCAGGACGAAGTTGCCGTCAGCGCCGGCGTCGGTCTGGGGGCCTCCCCACCTGCGGCCGGGCGAGACCAGCCGGACCGAGGCGCCGGGAACCGGTGCGCCGTCGGGACCGGTCACGCTGCCGGTGACCTGCTGCCCGCCTTCGAACTGCAGGTCCAGGCTGTTGATGCCCTCGGTCGCGTCAATATCCCGGACCGTGCGGACGTAACTGTCGTGGGTCGCCTCGATGGAGACCGGCCCTGGTGGCAGGTTTTCCAGACGGTAGTTGCCTCCGCCGTCGGTGGCGGTCCGCCCCGGCCCCTGGCCGAATTCAGGTTCCGGGCCGTCCTTCACGATCCCGACGGCGGCGTCGATGGCCGGCTTGCCGTCGGGAGCCAGAACCTGCCCTATAAGGACCGCGCCTGGTGTCAGCGACAGTTCGAACCCTTCCCGGTTCTCGCCCTTGACCATTTCAATGCCTTCGATCTTCGTTTCCTGGAAACCGGGAGCCGACCCTGAGATGGATATCTTGCCCGGCTCCAGGCCGTCGAACTCGAACCTTCCATCGGCGTCGGCAGTGGCGTCTTCCGTCATGACCATCATCATCGACATGCCGCCGGCGCCACCTGCCATGGTCCGGGTCAGGCCCAGATCGGCTCCGGGAACCGGTTCGCCTTCACCGTCCAGCACTACGCCGCTGAAGGTCAGGGACGGTTCCAGGGTGATGGTCACCGGCTCAAGATTCGGCACCTCCGGTACCGCTGCGCCGCCTTTCAGGTAGCCGGTGCTGGTCACATTCAGGTTCAGTTTGCCGGTGAGTGGCTGGTCTTCCAGTGTGAACCAGCCGTCAGGTCCGGTCAGGGCATCCGGTTCGTCGTCTGAAACCGGACCGTTGCTGAACGTCATCATGCCCATGCCGCCGCCGTCGCCGGCCGCAACCCGGATCTGGGCGTCCGCAACCGGCATGCCGCCGTCGTCCAGGACAATGCCTTGTACCGCTCCACCGGGGGCGAGGGTGAACGGACCGATGGCGGTAGCCTCCGGGCCGGCCACAAGGTCGATCCCTTCCTTGGTGAGGCGGGCGAACCCTTTGCGGGTGATCTCGACCTTGGTGTTGCCGGCGGCGAGGCCGGAAACGTCGAAGCGGCCGTCCTCGCCGGTGTACGCCGTGACCTCCGCCGGGCTGCTGCCGTCCAGGATCATCATGCCGCCCATCCTTCGGCCGGTGGCGGCGCTGAGTGTAACCAGGGCATCCTGTACAGGAGTTCCGTCCGGATCGAGGACAGTCCCTGTGACCCGGACCCCGGCCGCAAGTTCGATCCGGACATCGCTCCGGGTTCGTCCCGGCGCCAGTTCCATCACCACTGTCTTCCCTTTGACGTACCCTTCAGCGGAGGCTGTGACGTCGTAGTTCCTGGAAGGATCGACTTTGGAGATCCGGTAGCGGCCGTGCTCGTCGGCAACCGCTCTGGGCGGCGTTGACCCCCCGACCGTGAACACCATCATCCCGGGATTGTTGCGCCGGACGGCGATGTCGATGGAGGCGGAAGGTACGCCCTGGCCCGCCGCGTTCAGAACCGTTCCCTCGATCGCTGCAGCCGGAGACAGGGCGATGATCGGCCCCGGCCGGCCGTCGCCGGCAAACCGGAACCGGGTTTCACCGGATTGCAGGTACCCGGTGGCGTCGGCCACTATCCGGCTCTGGCTGCCCTGTCCCGATTGAAGCACGAATCCGCCGGTCCGATCGGTGGTGATCGCTTCGAAGGCCCGGCCTTCCAGCCAGACCAGTCCACCGGGGATGCCGGCCCGGGTGGCGGAATCGATCAGGCGGCCGACCATGGTATCGAGATCGGGTAGTACCAGCAGGTTGCCGGAGGATGTGACCCGGCGTCCCTCTGCCGTGACCGCCGACAGTTTCCAGCGTTCCTTCCCGGCTGCCGTCACCGTCAGCCGGCCGTCGTCACCGGTGAAACCCAGGGGCTGGCCGGTTCTATTGTCGACGATCATAGCGGCCGGGACCGGCACCGGATCGCCTGCGCTTTCCTCCACTACCTGGATCTTGCGTGCAGTCCCTTTTTTGAGGACGGCGCTGTGGCCGGTACCGGACCCGGCTCGCTTGCGGTACAGGGCGTACCCTGCAGCAGAGATCACCAGTTCACGCTTGTCGCCTTCGACCCGGGCCAATCGGACCGCACCGTCTTCACCGGTCACTCCTGCATCTGCAGGATCGGTCCAACCCGGTCGCCGGAACATCATCATCATCCGGTCGGGTTCGGCGAACAAACGGACCAGGGCTCCCGGGACCGGCTTCCCGCCGCCTTCTGTGACCTTCACCGTCAAGCCGGCATTTGGCTTCAGCCGAACCGGTTGCAGCACCACCGGCTCAACCAGCGGATACAGATCGTAGGTCTTTGTGGTAGCTCCAGGCGCATCCACGCGAACCGTCCAGTGGCCGGCCGCCGGCGCCGTCAGCAGATACTCCCCGCTGCGGCCGGTCTTCACCGATTCCGCAGGCGCCGCCGGGTCCCCGGCCAGCCAGGCTTCCGCCTGCCTGAACTCCGATTCGGCCGGCAGGAGTGAGACCGTTGCTTCCGGGTAGGGCAGGCCGTCGATTCCCAGCACCTTGCCCCGGATCTCGATATCTGCGCCGACGGCAGGCCCTGCCATGAACAGGACCAGAACGAAGTACAGTGCTTTCAGGGTTATCGCCGGTCGGATCATCACTTGATTCCTCCAGGTGTCCGGCTGCCGCAGCCGGAACCGACAAATACTGCAATAAGTGTTCCCGGCCGGATCCACGGGAACAGGCCGGATCAGCCGGCGGCTCTGCCTGATATCGAGCATCTTGCCTCATTTGGGGTCAGGATGGAGGGAAAAGCGTGGTTCGGTTACGATGACAGCCCCACGAAGGTTAACCGGAGGATCACCCATGAGATCGAAACTGCGTACCGTGATATTGATGCTGGCGATAGCCGGCCTGAGCCTTGCCTGCCGGTCCGGCGGCGAACCGGCCGAGACCGACTCTACGGATATGAAAGGCGCCATGGCGTCGGAAGTGGCCAAGTACGCCGTGCTGGAACTGACCGCCGACCTGTCCGGTCTCACAGAGAATCAAAAGAAGATGATCCCACTGCTCATCGAAGCGTCGCAGGCGATGGACGAGATCTTCTGGCTGGAGTCCTACGGTGACCGGGAAGCACTGCTCGATTCCCTGGCCGACCGTTCGGTCCGAAGGTTTGCCGATATCAACTACGGACCGTGGGATCGTTTGAACGGCCATGCCCCGTTCGTGGACGGAGCAGGCGAGAAGCCGAAAGGGGCCGGGTTCTACCCGACCGACATGACCAAAGAAGAATTTGAGGCGGCGCTGAAGTCGGACATCGGTTTGCGCAGCCTGTATTCGGTGGTGCGGCGCAACGAAAAAGGCGGACTGATTCCGGTCCGGTACCATGATGCATTCCCGGAGCAGACCGTCCGGGCGGCGGCGGCGCTGAAGTCCGCATCCGAACTGGCCGAGGACGAAGGATTCGCAGGTTACCTCTCCCTGAGGGCGGAGGCGCTCCTGGCCGACGACTACCTGGAAAGCGACATGGCCTGGCTGGACATGAAGGACAACACGCTGGATATCGTTATCGGTCCGATCGAGACCTACGAGGACGAGCTGTACGGCTACAAGGCGGCCCATGAAGCTTATGTCCTCCTGAAGGACAAGGCCTGGAGCGAAAAGCTCGCGCACTACGCCGCCCTGCTGCCCGACCTGCAGAAAGGGTTGCCGGTGCCGCCGAAGTACAAGGCGGAGTCACCGGGGACCGATTCCGACCTGAACGCCTACGACGTGCTGTACTACGCAGGGCACTCCAACGCCGGCTCCAAGACCATCGCCATAAACCTGCCCAACGATGAACAGGTCCAGCTTCAGAAAGGGACCAGGCGGCTGCAGCTGAAGAACGCCATGAAGGCCAAGTTCGACAAGATCCTGGTGCCGATCAGCGAATTCCTCATCGCCGAAGACCTGCGGGACCAGATCCGCTTCGAGGCGTTTTTCGAGAACGTCATGTTCCACGAGGTTGCCCATGGACTCGGGATCAAAAATACGCTGAACGGCAAAGGCACGGTTCGGGAGGCGATGAAGGACCTGGCCGGTGCCCTCGAAGAGGGCAAGGCGGACGTCCTGGGGCTGTATATGATCACGAAGCTCCAGGAGATGGGCGAGATGGAAGACGCCGAGTTGATGGACAATTACGTCACCTACATGGCCGGCATCTTCCGCTCCAGCCGGTTCGGTTCCGCCTCCGCCCACGGCCGGGCCAATATGGCCCAGTTCGGTTTCTTCCAGGAGATGGGCGCATTCAACCGGGATGACGCCACCGGCACCTACCGGGTCGATTTCGAGAAGATGCAGGCGGCGGTAATGGCGTTGGCAGGCAAGATTCTGACCCTGCAGGGCAACGGTGATTATGCCGGCGCCTCGGCATACCTGCCGCAGGCCGGCGGGACCGGTGCGGCCCTGGCCGCCGACCTGGCCCGCCTGGATGAGACCGACATCCCCAAGGACATCGTGTTCCACCAGGGTGTGGATGTCCTCGGCCTGTAATGGCGGATAGTCGGCCGCGGTCCGAATATGAACTTCGCCTGGCGGTTCGGCGCCAGGCGGTGCAGGACCGCGACCGTCAGGACCGCATTATCGCACTGGCCCGTTTGGCCGCGGCAGTCGCCGCCATCGTTCTGGCTTTGTCGGCCTGGCGCTGGTCGGTGGTGTCGTGGTGGTGGCTGGCTTTGCCGGCGGTACTGTTCCTGGCGCTCTGGATCGTCCATGGCCGCATTCTGGACGGCCGACGCCGGGCGGAACGGGCGGTGGAATTCTACGTCCGTGGCCTTGCCCGGATCGACGACCGATGGATCGGCACCGGCCCCCGGGGCGACAGGTTCCAGGACGATGACCACCCGTACGCCGCCGATCTGGACCTGTTCGGGGAAGGCTCGCTGTTCCAGTTGCTGAGCCTGGCCCGGACCCGGTCCGGGGAGGAAACCCTGGCGGCCTGGCTGTGTGCGCCTGCGGCGCCTGGTGTCGTCCGTGGCCGGCAGGAGGCGTTGCAGGCGCTGAAGGAGAACCTGGACCTCCGGGAAGATCTGTCGATCCTGGGTGAGGAAGTGGACCCGGCGATCCACCCTTCGTCCATGAAGCATTGGGGAACGGCGCCGCCGATCCTGGGCCGGCTGTGGCTGCGGTATGTGGCCATGGTGTCCGGTCTGCTGTCCCTCCTGGCGTTGATAGGCTGGATGTTCTTCTCCACCGGACCGTGGCCGTCCCTGATCCTCTGGACATGGCAATCGATTCTGGCCCTGTCCGTGCGGCGCGGGGTGCGGCAGGTTGTCGGCTCGCTGGAAGACCCGGAGCGGGACCTGGAACTGCTGTCCCGGATCCTGACCCGCCTGGAGCGGGAGCAGTTCAATGGCGGTCGGCTGGGGGAACTGTCCTCAAGTCTGGCGACAGGCGGCGTACCGCCGTCCCGGCGTATCCGGCGCCTGGCCAGGCTGGCCGATCTGCTGAACGCCATGCACAACCAGTTGTTCGCCCCGTTCGGCCTGTTGCTGATGTGGTCGACCCAGTTCGCCTTCGCCATTGAGGAATGGAGACAACAGTTCGGCGGCAGCATACCCGGGTGGCTTGACGCGGCAGGGGAGTTCGAGGCGTTGTCCTCCCTGGCCGGGTATGCGTACGAACACCCGGCGGACCCCTTCCCTGAGCTGATGGAGGACGGTTTCCTGCTGGCAGGTGTTGGGCTCGGCCACCCGCTGCTCTCCGCTGCGCGCTGTGTCCGGAACGATGTCCGCCTTGACCGGTCCTGCCGCCTGCTGGTTGTGAGCGGCTCCAACATGTCCGGCAAGAGCACCCTGCTCCGCACGGTGGGAGTGAATGTTGTTCTGGCCCTGGCCGGTGCGCCGGTGCGTGCCGGTTCCCTGAAACTGTCACCGGTGGCGGTAGGGGCGACTCTGAGAATCCAGGATTCGCTGCAGGAAGGGTCATCACGGTTTTATGCCGAAATCACACGGCTGCGACAGATCATGGAACGGACCGAGGGAAAAATGCCGGTCCTGTTCCTCATCGACGAGATCCTGGCCGGCACCAACTCCCATGACAGGGCGATCGGCGCCGCCGGCCTGATCCGGGGCCTTCTGGATCGCTCTGCCGCCGGTCTGGTGACCACCCACGATCTTGCTTTGGCGAAACTGGCCGATGACCTGGGCGGTCTGGCGGCCAACGTGCATTTCGAGGACCACCTTCAGGACGGCCGGATGGAATTCGACTACAGGCTGCGCCCCGGGGTTGTTCGAAAAAGCAACGCCCTGGAGCTGATGCGGAGCATCGGCCTGGACGTCTAGCAGGTTTGCAATTTCTTTACAAGAATTCCCAAACCTTTTTCCGTTTCGGGCGTTTATTTATTGTGTGGGGCCGGAGCCGACTCGAGCCCCCCTCAGTCGGCTATCGGCGCGGGCCGGCGGATAGTCCGCCGGCTCGTTTTTATGTAACGGGTAAAGGTGCCTGACCCCGTATTAAAAATTTACGCTGAGGGTGCGGAGCTTGAACCGCCGGTGGTCCAGTTTCGCCGCCCGATCCAGCAGGCGGAGCGATTCGGGCATGTCCGGCCGGAATTCCCATTGATCGGACCGTCCTCCAGCCGCCTGGAACCGGCCGGCCCAGTCCTCCCACCAGGGCGCAGGTCCCTTGGCCACCGGTTCCACGATCAGTATTTCCGCCCCTTGCGCCGCCGACTCCATGAGCCTGGGCAGTAAACCGATCCGGATATCCTCCCGCAGTTCGTTCACTACCCAGGCCGCCAGCAGACCGTCCTTCTTCCCCGGCATCGGCGCCTGGGACACGTCCCGCCGGGAAACCTTGTGGTCCAGGCCGAACTGCCGCAAGGTCCAGCCGGCCTCCTGCACCGCCCAGGGGTGGAGGTCGTACCCTCGGACCGACGGTTTGCGGCCGACGGCGAGGGCCCAGGCCGCTCCGGCGGCGCCGGTGCCGCACCCGATATCGATGATCCGCTTCGGGAACGGCTTTCGCGGCCGGAACTGCTCCATGACGTGGCGGACCGCGAGAAAATGGAGCGGTCCATAGAACAACGCGAAGGCGGCCCGCTTGCCGGCGGAATCCAGGGCGGCCCCCTGAGTGATGGCGTCCCGGCGCTGAACGTAGACCGTGGACAGCGCCTCAAGGGCGCGGCGGATCTCGGCGAACTTCAGATCCTTGAGATGGCGGGATTCCAGTGCGGCGTACCACGCCGGGAACAGGTCTTTTCTCGTAGGGCTCACCGGGTGATCGTATCAGAGAGTCAGCTCGCTTTGGCCCGGTAGAACTTGATGACCGGATCCTCGGGGGAGTTCAACCGGTAGCCCAGCTTTTCCGCCTTGGTGACCACGGTAGTGCGATCCGGCGACCAGGCCACGCCCTCGCCGGTGGTGCGATCCTCTACCTCATACCAGATCAGCTTGTCGGAGCCTCGGTAGCAGTAGACTTTGTAGAGCAGTCCTTTCATAGGGCCGAGCGTCTCCTTGTTCCCACCGGTCCGGTTATGGCCCGGGGACCCTTGCCTGCATGTTGAGGTACGGTCACGGCCAGGGTTGGTCAAGGGTTGATGACGTTGCGGGAACGGCAAAATAGCTTGATATGACAGGTTTTCTGCGTTGTCGGGGTCTGCTGTGACCTGTCTCAGCCCCGAACCCGTTTCTGCCGGCGTTTCCGGTTGGCCGGGATGATCGGCACACCGGTTCGGTCGTACCGCACCGTTTTCCCCGGTGTGTTGATCTCGAGGACACCGTTGTCCATCAGGGTCCAGCCGGTCGGTTCTGTGGGATCTCCGTATGTCCAGGCGTAGTGCCATTGGCCATTCTGCAACCGGTCCAGAACCAGCAGGGTGCGGTCGGGAAGGCCGGGCCGTTCCGGGTAGGCGATGTCGAGTCCGATAAACGCACCGGCTCGGGTGATGCGGAAGTCCAGGACCTGCCCTACAACTTCATCCAGGTGGTACTCCACGCCACCCTCGGAGTCGTACAGGGTGAAGTCGGCGCCGTCACCATCCGGTGTGGCGGTCATCAGGGCAAAACCGGACTGGCTGTCCAGCACATGGATATGGCTGACGAACCGGCCGGGAGGCAGATCCTGCGACCACCGGCCCTGCGGGTTCCCGGGGTCGATCCATGTGATTCCGACATCTCCTTCCAGAGCCCCGCCTCGTCTTGGCGGGGCGATGCGGGTTTCCATGATGACGGCGGTCAGGCCGTCAGGCGAGAGCTCCACCGACTCGGTCACGGTAATGCCCTCGAACAGCGGGCGGTCGCCCTGGCCGCCGCCGGGGATGCGGGGCTGTGACCACTCGTCCCGCAGGCCGTGGTCGAACACTATGGAGTCATTCCGGAACACCAGGAGTCGCAGCGATGCCTCGGGGTAAGTGGTGATGGCGGCCGGGATGTTCTGTGCGGCGTAGTCCGGATTGTCCCGGTCGAGAAGCACCATGCCGTCCCCGGACGTCAGCGTGGCGGCGCCGGCGGCCGGCAAAAAGACCGGAAAGCATAGGGCGGCCAACAAATGGTAAAATCTTGGCTTCCGCATCAAAACATTCAAACCGTTTTCATGATAAGGAGTCCATCATGGCACATAAACTACCCGATCTGCCGTTCGCTCCGGAAAGTCTCGAACCGGTCATCAGCGCCAAAACCTTCGGCATCCACCACGGCAAGCACCATGCAGCCTACGTCGCCAAGCTCAACGCCGCTCTGGAGGGCCATGGCGACCTGGCCGGCAAGCCCCTGGAAGAACTGATCCGGAACCTGGGCAAGGTTCCCGGTGATATCGCCAAGGCGGTCCGTCTCAACGGTTGCCATCACTGGTCCGTCTCAACGGTTGCCAGCACTACAATCACAGCCTGTTCTGGACCGTGATGAAGCCCGGCGGCGGCGGCGAGCCGACCGGTGAGCTGGCGGAAGCGATCAACGGAACTTTCGGCTCCTTCGCCACCTTCAAGCAGAAGATGTCCGAGGCGGCAGCCACACAGTTCGGTTCCGGCTGGGCGTGGTTGAGCATCCAGAACGGCAAGCTGGACCTGACCAGCACTTCCAACGAGGACACCCCGCTGGCTCACGGCGGCACCCCGCTCCTGACCATCGACGTCTGGGAGCATGCCTACTACCTGGACTACCAGAACCGCCGCCCCGACTTCATCGAAGCGTGGTGGAACGTGGTCAACTGGGACCAGGTCACCGAGTACATGAAGAAGGCGTAAAAGAAAAAGGGGACATTCCGCTTTTTGGAAAGGGACCGGGTGAGAGCCTGGTCCCTTTTTTGGTCGAGTGTACCCACAAGAAGCTGTCCCATATGAATGATCATTTCGAGGATCAAAGTGGGGGCTTCATCCAGCTTGTGGGCTCATTTACCACTGCGCCCTTTGAGCTGAACTTCGTATACTTCCGTCAGAAGAAACCGCTAAACATTTGAGGGGGCCGTGGGCCGGATATTCGATTTAATCGCTCGTCGCGATGATACCGGTATTGTCATCGATAGGTCGCAATTGTTGCCTAGCGGTTGTGCAAAAGCCACCTCCCCGCCCATCTCCGTAAGAATCTTCCGGCCCCCTCGAAAAGGACCCTCATGGAGGTATGAACGATGAAACTTCTCCCAGGACTGGCCATAGTTGCCACAATCATCTTTCCGATCGCCCACACCCACGCGGAACCGTTTGTCGATGTTCCGAATCCCACGTTCACCGAAGAGCCCGATCCGGTTGCGTACAACACATTCAGCTGGGCCATGGCGGCCGCAGGCGGGGATGTGGTCCTCATAGCGGTCGGGGATTTCGACACCATCCACGGAACTGCCTATCGATTCGATGCCCAGTCCGGCGCCTACCACTGCACCTACGAGAATCCGAGTGCGCAGGTAGACAACTTCTTCGGCGCCGCCGTGGCTATCGCCGGAAACCGGGTGTTCATTTCCGCGGTTGAAGACAGCTCGGTAGCAGCTTATGCAGGTGCTGTTTATGAATTCCAGCGGGACAACTGCCAGCATCTGGACACCTACGTAAGCCCCGTTCCTGGATACTACTACCAGTTCGGGTCGGCGCTGGCGGTCAGTGGGAATTACCTTTTGGTCGGTGAATCCGGCGCCGATGTTGGAATTGTAGCCGGAGCAGGCAAGGTACATGTCTTCCAGTTCGGAGCTGTTTCGCCGGATCGCACGTTCTGGAAACTCGGAGCGCTGGAAGGCGAAAGCCTGGGCGAGGCGATGGCGATCGTCGGCGACAATGTGGCGGTTGGTGCACCTTATGATGCCGAGGTCGTTTCCCAGGGTGGTGCAGTACATTTCTTCCGGATTTCCGATGGCTCTCCCCAAGGAGAGATCCGAAAGCCGGTGGAGGATACCGCGGCCTACGAGCGGTTCGGGTCGGCAATGGCCGCTATGGGGACCGACCTCCTGATCGGGGCGTACCTGGACCTTGATGGAGGGCCCGCGGAGAATCGACCAGGTGCCGCGTACCTGTATGAAGCAGACACGACAGACGCCGAGTTCGGTACCCGACGGGCCATCTACCGCAACCCGACTCCGGAGTACCTGGACCGGTTCGGCTTTTCGCTGGCGGCGGTTGGTGACCGTGTGTTGGTCGGTGCGTTCGGGGACGATCTCGACTATGCCAATTCCGGCTCGGCCTACCTTTTCGACAAAACCGGAGGCCTGCCTGTTCAAACTTTCCGAAAAGAGACACCGGTAGAAAACGATTGGTACGGCTTTTCCGTTGCCAGCGCCGGGGGGAACGTCCTTATCGGAATTCATTATGATGACCCTGGAGGCGTATTAGACGCAGGCGCCGCTTACCTGTACGGCAACACTCCCGTAGGGACTGGGGAGGATCCTGTCGTGGTCGAGGCAACCTCCAGCGATGGGACGCCGGTTACATTGGAATTCGACGGAGTGACTTCAACCGGTGCCACTACCGTTGAACAGGTTGACTGCCCAGCGGAACCAGACGGATCGTCGTTTGAGATGTGTGACCCGCCTGTGTGTCACGACATATCGACTTCAGCAACCATCGTTGAAACCGAAGACAGTATCCGTATCTGCATGAATTACGGATCTAACGGATGCACAGGAACCGAGGGCGATGAGGCAAATATCCGGTTACGCCACGACGAGGATAATGACGGTACGCTGGATGATATTACCGACCCTGGATACCCGGATACGACGAATAACGAGATATGCGGCACCACATCGCACCTGTCGCTGTTCGGTCTGGCCCTGGCGGTTATACCGGAATACACGTGTACAGGATTCGAGTCGCCGATGGACCGGGGGACCGTTACGGTTCGGGGAAACCGGGCTATTCCGTTTAAAGCCAAACTCTACGATGGGATGGGTATGGAACTCGGAATCGGTGCCCTATCGGCATCGCCGGTGATTCAGGTTATGTACCAACCGGGTGATGGTGATCCGGTGGATGTCAGCGGTGAGGCGTTACCCGCAGGTCAGGGTAGTGAGGGCAACCAATTCGTTTATGCCGACGATGGTTTCTGGCAGTTCAATCTTAAAACGAAAAACTACGATGCAGCCGGGATCTACACGGTGACGATGGTCAGCGGCGATGCTCAGGAGTATCAGGTAGCACCTATGTGTGCGGGTACATTCCAGATTGACTAATGGGTCGTTTAGCGAGCCTAGGAGAAACGCTCGGAAGGAGTAGTTTGATGTATAACAAAATGACGGTTGTCGCCGTCTTGGCAATCTTCGTTGTTGGTAGCGGGTGGCTGTTTGCCGGTGAAAAAACCGACAGCACGATGGAAAATGCCACGGTTATAAAAACCTTAGCCTGTGTAGGATTCGATGCCCCGCTCGGGATTGGCCCTGTGATGGTCCCTGGAAAGGTGGCGATGCCCATCAAGGCTCAGCTGATCGATAGTAATGGAAGTCCTGTGGACGCCTATGATCTTGTGACTGCACCCGTGCTCCAGATTGACTTCCGGTCTGCTATCAGAATGGACGCTGTGGATGTTTCGGATCTGATCCTAGCGAAAAAACTCCCAGGCAAAGGGAACCGATTTGGATATGAAGGCGAACGTTGGCAAATCAACCTGCGTTTGTCGGATTACTCTGCGCCGGGAACCTATCAGGTGCGTCTGTTAAGTGGAGATCCTCAAGAATATTCTATTGGCCAGGGTTGCGAAGCACTGTTCGTTATCCGCTAGGCTGTAAAACGTCCGGCTATCATGTAAGTCCTCTGTCATCTTCTGGGGGGCTGCGTGCGGGTAGCGATTGCATATATGGTTGCCTGCTGGTTGCTTGGCTGCTCCACAGGCCCTGACGGCGCAGTAAAGGAATCCTCCCTTTCCGCTTGCTATTACGACGGTCCGGGACATAAATAATGCCCAGGATGTGGAGTGCCGCTACAATGATCGGCATGAAAAAACTTGTCGCAGCTCTGTTCGTTCTCGTGCTGGCCTGTTCCGCCGTGACAGCGGCTATCTGGGTGGGGAAGCTCACAGGCAAGGTATTGGACCCGGACGGTAACCCGGTGGAAGGGGTCTCCATCACGGCCACCTCCCCGAATATCGACGAGTTCGGCGATTCGGCCACCACCGACAAGCGGGGCAGGTTCCGGCTCGAGTTCCCCAGGAAGGGTGTGGCCTATGACCTGGTGTTCGAGAAGGAAGGGTTCGGCACCTATCGGCACCGGCTGAACTGGAATATCGAAGGGACCGCCAGCGAGAGTTTTACCCTGCAGCCGGGAGACTCCCTGGCCAGTGGGCCGCCACCGGCCTCGCTGTCCAAAAATGCGATCCAGGCGTTCAACGATGGGGTGAAGGCGTACGAGGCGAGGGACTGGGAGCAGGCCGGGGAGCAGTTCGCCCGCTCCGTCGAGCATGATGAAAACCTACACCAGGGCTGGACGGCCCTGGCCATGGTGCGCCAGAACCAGGAGCGGTTCCAGGATTCGGCGGAAGCGGCGGAGACTGCGATCCGTCTGGGCTCTACCGACCCGCTGGTGTTCCGGATCCGCTGGGAGGCGTACCGGGATCTGGGTGACGATGTGAAGGCGGCAGAGGCGCTGGGGTCGTTCCAGGATGCGACCCTGCGAACGGAAGCAGCGAAAAAGCTCCACAACCAGGCGATCGCGTTCAGGGACGCCGGTGACATGGAGGGGGCGTTCGGGGCGTTCCAGGAAGCGACCTCCCTGGACCCGGCACTGAAGCCGGCCTGGCTCGGGGCCGCGACATCCGGGGTCGAGCTCGGCAGAATGGCCGAAGTGGCCGACGCCGCCGAAGCGCTGCTCGCACTGGAACCTGGCAATGAGCACGGCATCCGCCTCAGGTACAACGCCTGTCTGGAACTGGGAGATGACGCCCGGTTGTTCGATGCGATGATCGGGCTTGTGGCGGTGGAGCCGGAGATGGCGAAGAAGGGGATGCTCAGCCTGGCGTTCGGCTCCTTCGACCAAGGGGAGATGGAACCGGCTGAAACCCGTCTTGAGAAATTGCTGGAATTCGACCCGGATCAACCTCTAGGCCACTACTATCTCGGGCTGGTGAAGATGAATATCGGGACTGCCGCCGAAGCGAAGCCCCATCTGGAGCGTGTGCTGCAGCTAATGCCGGACAGCCAGGAGGCGTCTGTGGCTGCAGAACTGCTCAAGACGATGGAGTAACGATTACCTGCGGCCTCCGAACAGGCCCAGCCGGTAGGCCCAGTACAGCAAGGTCAGTAGCGACGTAATGAACGCGGCGACGTAGGTCATACCGGCGGCGCTCAGGACCTTGCGGGCGCCGACCAGTTCCGAGGCCGGCATGATGCCGCCCTTTTCAAGGCTCAGCATCGCTCGCCGGCTGGCGTCGAACTCCACCGGCAGGGTCACCAGGGTGAAGACCGTTGTTGTTGCGAACAGCGCCACGCCCAGGAGCGCCAGGCCGGCCCCAAGCCCCGCCGCTTGTGCGCCACCCATCACGGCGGCGATGATCAGAACGATCATGGACAGGCCGGATCCTGTATTTGCGATCGGGACCCACCACGATCGGAACGCCAGCATGGCGTACTTTTCGGCGTGTTGAATGGCATGGCCGACTTCGTGGGCCGCGACCCCCAGTGCCGCCAGGCTTCCGGAGCCGTATACCGGCTCACTGAGCCGCAAGGTTTTGGACCGGGGATCGTAATGATCGGTCAGGTTGCCCTTGATCGGTTCGATCTTGACGTCATGGATGTTGTTCGCCTGCAGGATCCGCATTGCCACCTGGGCGCCGGTCAGGCCGGAGCCGGATCGCACCTTGGAGAACTTGGCGAATGTCCCTTTCACCCGGGCCGAGGCCCACATGCTCAGGAGCATACCGATGCCGATCACCACCAGATAAACCGGATCAAAAATCATGATGCCTTTTCCTTTCCCGAGAAAGTCGTCGCTCTGTTATGCAATCGCCGGGAGGTTTTGGCAAGTCTGCGAAAATGGGGACATTGCACATTATCTGTAAATTCTTAAACCTGACCTACGCATCCACCTAGGCCATAAGAATTTAGAGATAATGTGCAATGTCCCCATTTATTTCGTCAGTTTGCGGTACTTAATGCGGTGGGGCTGGTCGGCCTCGGCGCCCAGGCGGCGCTTGCGGTCGGCCTCGTAATCCTGGTAATTGCCCTCGAACCAAACCACTTCGCTGTCGCCCTCGAACGCCAGCATATGGGTGGCAACCCGGTCCAGAAACCAGCGGTCATGGCTGATGACTACGGCGCAGCCGGCGAAGTTCAAAAGCGCCTCCTCCAGGGCGCGAAGGGTATCCACGTCCAGGTCGTTGGTCGGCTCGTCCAGCAGCAGGACGTTGGCGCCGGATTTCAGTATCCGGGCCAGGTGCACCCGGTTGCGTTCGCCGCCGGACAGCTTTCCGACCTCCTTCTGCTGGTCGGCGCCCTTGAAGTTGAACGACGAAACGTACGCTCGCGACTGCATCTGCTTTTTGCCCAGTTCAATGATCTCGTTGCCTTCGGAGATCGCCTTCCAGACTGTATCGTCCGGGTTGAGGTCGTCCCGGCTCTGATCCACGTACGCCAGCTTGACCGTTTCACCGAGACGCAGGCTCCCCGAGTCCGGCTGTTCCTGGCCGGTGATCATCCGGAACAGGGTGGTCTTGCCGGCGCCGTTGGCGCCGATCACCCCGACAATGCCGTTAGGGGGCAGGCGGAAAGACAGGTCGTCCATCAGCAGCTTGTCGTCGTAGCCTTTGGTGAGGTTCTTCGATTCCACCACCACGTCTCCGAGCCGCGGGCCGGCAGGGATGTAGATCTCCAGCTTCTCCGGCGCTTTCTGCCTGTCCTCCCTCAGCATGTCCTCGTAGGCGTTGAGTCTGGCCTTGCTTTTCTGGTGCCTCGCCCTCGGCGTCATCCGGACCCACTCCAGTTCCCGTTGCAGGGTGCGCTGCCTGGCGGCGCCGGCTTTCTCCGCCTGGGCCAGGCGCTGTTGTTTCTGGTCCAGCCAGGACGAGTAGTTGCCCTCCCAGGGGATCCCGGCGCCCCGGTCCAGTTCCAGGATCCAGCCGGCAACGTTGTCCAGGAAGTAACGATCATGGGTGATCGCCACGACAGTTCCGGGGTAGTCGTGGAGGTACCGCTCCAGCCACGCCACCGACTCGGCGTCCAGGTGGTTGGTCGGCTCGTCCAGAAGGAGCAGGTCCGGCTTCTGCAGCAGCAGGCGGCACAGTGCGACCCGGCGGCGCTCGCCGCCGGACAGCTTCGTAACGTCTGCATCGCCGGGCGGGCATCGCAATGCGTCCATGGCGATCTCGAGGGTGCTCTCAAGGTCCCATGCACCGGTGGCGTCGATCTTGTCCTGCAGCTTGCCCTGCTCTTCCAGCAGCTTCGTCATCTCGTCAGGATCCAGTTCCGGATCGGCGAATTTGTCCGAGATTGCGTTGTAGCGGTCCAGCAGTACCTGGGCCTCGCCGATGCCGGCCTTGATGTTGTCCAAGACGTTCTTCGCAGGATCCAGTTCCGGTTCCTGGTGCAGGAACCCGACTTTGATGTTTTTCCCCGGGAACGCTTCGCCGTCGAACTCGGTGTCTTCGCCGGCCATGATCCTGAGCAGGGAGCTTTTCCCGGCGCCATTGGCCCCCAGGACTCCGATCTTGGCGCCGTGGAAGAACGACAGCCAGATCCCCTTGAGGATTTCCCGCTTGGGAGGGACCACTTTGCGGAGGTCCTTCATCGTATATATAAACTCGGGCATGGCGACTCCTGTGGGAATATCGTCGGCTGTCTCGGTCGGCGCCTAGTTATAGCAGATGGAGGGGGCGGGGCCGGTGTCCGCCAGGGTCGGATGAGCGGTCACTTGAAGTCCTGACGGTTCGGTCTATCTTATTGTTGTGACAGGCCGATTTCGGCCCGGAGCAGGTGAGCCATGCCCCCCAAGAAAATTTGCTTGATTCCGGTCATTTTCCTTCTGGCAGTGCTGATTGCAGCTGCCGGCCCCCGTGAAGAGGTCCGGCAGAAGGCGCTGGCAACCTGGATCCACGGCATCACCGAAGAGATCGCCCTCGCAGAAATCGGCCAGGAGGGGGTGCCGGTCCTGCTGGAACTGCTCCAGGACCCGGCATTCCCCAGGCGGGACAACGTGGTGGCCTACCTGACCTGGCTGGGAGACGATGCCGCTACCGCCGGCCTGGTGCGGCTGATGCAGGATCCGCCTGCCGGGTTTACCGTGCCGGAGGAAGACCGGGCGCTGCTGCTGGCGCCGCAGGCCCTGGGCCGCATCGCCGGGCGGGGTGGGATAGAGGCGGCCGCCGTCCTGATGGAGATGACCGGGCCGGACCGGCCCGACAGCATGTTGCGGACCGCGTCCGGGAACGGCGCGTACCCGATAGCGATGGTCCAGGATCTGGTGCGGAGCGCTCTCCGAGGGCTCGGCTACTCCGGCACCGACGCTGCACGGCGGCGTCTTCAGGAAGTTCGATCCGGTGATCAGGCGCCACCGCTGGACGGGGCCGACCTTCGCGGCGCGGCCGACCATTCCCTAGCACTGATCGAAGGGGGCGCGGTGAGCCTCGAGGGGCCGGTGATGGCCGCCATCGATACCAGCGCCAGCGGCGGTGAGGCTGGATTGACTTACGCTAACCATGCCAGCCTGAACGTGAGCGGCATGTCCGATCAGCGGCTGGACACGGTGCTGGGACTGGCAAGCAATGCCGCGGGAACGGATGACTTTGCCGGGGATGTCGCTTGTTGCATGAATTTCGTTCGCTCCGGCACCGGTCAGGTTTTCGGCTCCATC
This sequence comes from uncultured Acidobacteriota bacterium, assembly GCA_945787955.1. Taxonomy (GTDB): domain Bacteria; phylum Acidobacteriota; class Polarisedimenticolia; order Polarisedimenticolales; family Polarisedimenticolaceae; genus Polarisedimenticola. Next base: position 18,103 of record CALZKF010000055.1, read on the forward strand.
AGCGATGGCCTGGACACCATCGATTCGGAGGCAGAGCTCACTACGGTATTGAGCAACCGGACCGCCCGGGTCAAGGTGGTTCGCCAGATCAACGAGTGCGGCGGCCCGGGGTCCAACATCATCGGATGCGCCTACAACCCCGGGAACAGTATTGCCGTAGTGCGGATGACGAGAGATCAGGCCCAGGAAGGCCTGGTCTGGGTCCACGAGTACGGCCACAACACCGGCCTGCCGCACACCGATCCCGGCGATGTTGATTACCTGATGAACGCCTCATCGACTATCGGCAGGAACAGAGGTCTCACCCAGGCCGAATGCAACAGCTACCACGACCCGGTGCCTGCGGGCTTGACCAACGTCGACCTGGGGCGCTGCCATGACGACGACCGGGACGATATCGTCAGCACCGCCGACAACTGCCCGGATACCAGCAACCCGGGGCAGGCGGACTCCGACGGGGATGGTGTCGGCGATGCCTGCATTTCCTGTGACGACGGCGACAACGACGGCTACGGTGTTACCGGCAGTGCGGTTTGCGCCGGGGGCTCCGCCATCGATTGCGACGACGGTGATCCAGGCGTCAACCCTTCCGGTACCGAGCAGTGCGACGGTGTGGACAACGATTGCGACGGCGCCCTGGACAATTTCGCTTGCGGCGATATCGATGTCTCCGCCGACGGGATGGTCGAAAGCTCCGAACTCGTCTGGATCGGTCGGGCGTTCGGGTTGTGCTCGGACAACCCGCAGGGCCAGTGGTGGTACCCGGTGGACTTCACCTTCGACGGCTGCGTCGACGGTGATGATCTGGCGGTACTAGGCGGATTCTGGGGTTGCCGGGGCACCGAAACCCTCTGCAACTAGTTTCGGGGACAGGCACCTTAACCCGGGTTTCAGGGACAGGCATAGATTTTCGCATCCCTGTGAGTTGCCGCCCGGCAACCCGATTCCTCGTTATCCCTGCGCGGAGCGCCAATGACGGCTATGGTTGGGACGCGCCCCGTGTCCTCCTCGATGGATGCATCAAGGTTTATGGCCCGTACCGCACGAGTTGTCGTTCCGCATCTTCCCTATCACGTCACGCAACGGGGAAACCATCGAAGCGAGATCTTCTTCTCAAGATCCGACAAGGTTCTCTATCTCTCGCTTCTTAAAAAATATTCCCAAAAGTTTAAAATGCAGATCTGGGCATATTGTTTGATGCCCAATCATGTACACCTCCTGGTGTTGGGGGAGGGAGAGACCTCAATGTCCCGGGCGGTGGGAAATGCGCACTGCCAGTACTCTCGTATTATCAATAATCGACAGGATGTTACTGGTCATCTCTGGGCGAACCGGTTTGATTCGTCAGCATTGGACGAACATCACCTGTGGGCTGCGGGTCGCTATATCGAGCTGAATCCGGTTAGGGCCGGCATGGTGCGTGCGGCTACGGACTATGAATGGTCAAGCGCCAGGGCGCATGCCGGGCTTTGTGGTGACGATCTGTTGTCCGATAGGAGGCCTTTTCCCGGATGGGTTGCCGATTGGCAGGCCTGGCTGGAAGCAGGGCTGACCGACGAAGAACTCTCCAGGTTGAGAATCAACACCCGGAGGGGACGGCCTCCTGGGTCCAAATCTTTCGTTATTGATCTGGAGGTGAAATTGTCCAGAAAGCTGCGGCCGGAGAGGCGAGGCCCGCGTCCCAAAAAACGCGATTAGCTTGGCGAAGGGAGAATAGGGGTGTCCCCGAAACCCGGGTTAAGGTGCCTGTCCCCGAAACTATTCCTCGCCGAGGTAGTCTTCGTCGGTTTCGAATGTTCCGGTCTCTTCGTTGCCGCAGATCATACAAAGCACCTCACGGGCCTTGGCCTTATCGTCGTCCCATTCGAAGACGTAGCACGGTGTGTCGCACTGCATGCAGACCAGGAACTCCGGTTCGGTCATGATTGCCCTCGTTTCCTGTTTGCAGGCTCAGGATACTCGAGGCAAGGCTCCCGGACGACAGCCTGCAGATCCTCCGCCGACATCGTTTGCCTGCCTGCCGCAGTGTAAATAACCACCGGGCCACTGCGAATGGAATCAACCCGGTCCAGGGGCAGGACGAGGATCGACTGGTTCGCCATCATCAGCTTTACCGCTTCCCCATGGATCTGATGTCCTTCCACTTTGAGGTAACGGCCGTCCTGGAACCGGACCAGTTCACCGGCGGCTGCCAGGGAGCAGGACAGAGCCAGGGCGGTTATAAGAACCAGGCAGGCGATCTTCCGGTGGGTCGTCATCTTAAAGAACCTCCGACCTCCCTTGTAGCAAGATCCTTACCTCCTGGAAAGTTGGCATGGCCGAAGCCTAAACCTGCGTCATTCCGGTATTTTTTGCACTCGGCCGCACTGATTGTGCCGAAGAGGTGACACTTTGTGTCTCGAAATGGACGCTGGTTGGTGGAATAACCCTGAATTCGTGCCGTAAACCACCGCCACTTCATGGCACCCGCCTTGCAGTCAGTAAAGGCGGAGGTTTCATCATGGGTCTGAGAACTGCAACAGCGTCTGCCATGGTTCAATCCGGTTTCAATGCCTTGGGCCTGAGTCGGGAATCCGGATTCCTCCAGGACTGGAACATGCTGCGATTCGAAACCGGACCGTATTTCATGTTCACCGCCGCGGTGGAAATGCGCCGCACGCTGGGCGCCGGTCTGCTGCAGCTGGAAACCAACGCCATCGGTCGCCGCGCCGGCTTCCAACCGGTGGAGAATCGCACTCGCACCACCGTCGAGGTGGCAGGCGGCGGCATGGTGGAGACCTGCAAGCTCTCCAGGACCAGGTGCACGCGCTACCGTTATGAGAATGGCCTGTACGTTGTGGAGTCCCTGCCCCCGGCGGACAGTTTCGAGCAAGCCGCAGCCGGGCAGGTTCAATCCAGCCGGTCGTTCACTCTGCCTCTCGATGTCTCCGGTCGTGGACCGGTGCAGGCGCTGGACTTTGCCGCCCTGGTGTACGGCCTGTCTCTGCAACCACTTTATGCACCAGGCGACACCGCCACCCAGTGGCTGGCCACATCCACCGGACCACGGCAAATGCGGATTCACGTTGCCGAAGAGCGGGATTACCGCCGTACCTGTCGCGACATGGATCTCAAACGTTATCGCACTGTGAATACCTGCGAGCTGCTGTTGCGGATCACGCCCACGGATAAGGAGCCGCAAACGACCGCGTTCATGGGACTCATGGGGCCGATGTCGATCTGGATCGACGCCGAGACCCGGGTTCCGCTGGAACTGGACGGGCGCCTCCCGAACCTGCCGGGGCATCTTGAACTGGATCTCGCCGGCTTTTCCGATTGATCGGAGTTCCCCAAATCAGCCTGCCGATCAATCACGGCCGGATTTGTGCTCCTGGATCAGCTGTTCCACCACGCTGGGGTCGGCCAGGGTTGAGGTGTCTCCCAGGCCGTCATATTCCGAATCGGCAATCTTCCGGAGAATCCGCCGCATGATCTTGCCGCTCCGGGTCTTGGGAAGACCGCAGGCAACGTGGATAACATCCGGGGCGGCGAACGCTCCGATAGCGTGGCGCACCTGTTCCTTCAGCGCTCCACCCACGTCGTCGGTACTCTGACCGGCGTACTCCGAAGTCAGTACAACGTATGCGTAGACCCCGGTGCCCTTGATCGAGTGGGAAAAACCGACAACCGCCGCCTCCGCAACGGAGTCGTGGGCTACCAGAGCCGATTCGATCTCGGCGGTGCCCAGGCGGTGACCCGAGACGTTCAGGACGTCGTCAATCCGGCCGGTGATCCAGTAATAGCCGTCCTCGTCCCGGCGGCAGCCGTCCCCGGTGAAGTAGTAGCCGGGATACGCTGTGAAGTAAGTCTCCTTGAAGCGGTGATGGTCGCCGTACACGGTGCGGGCCTGCCCGGGCCACGGTGAGGCCATGCACAGGGCACCGGAAACACCGTTCCCTTCCAGGATCTTGCCTTCGCCGTCCATGAGCACCGGCTTGATCCCGAAGAACGGCAGGGTCGCCGAACCGGGCTTGGTCGGTGTCACGCCCGGGAGAGGAGAGATCATGATGCCGCCGGTCTCGGTCTGCCACCAGGTATCCACCACCGCGCAGCGGGAAGCGCCCACCACGTCGTGGTACCACTTCCAGATCTCCGGGTTGATCGGCTCGCCCACACTGCCCAGCACCCGCAGGGACTCCCGCTTGTAGCGCTTGACGAACTCGTCGCCTGCCTGAGCGATCGCCCGCAAGGCGGTGGGGGCGGTGTAGAAGATGTTGATCCCGAGATCGTCCACCATCCGCCAGTATCGGCCCGGGTCGGGGTAAACCGGCGTGGATTCGAACATCACAGTGGTCGCCCCGTTGGCCAGTGGGCCGTAGATTATGTAGGTGTGGCCGGTGATCCAGCCGACATCCGCGGCGCAGCAGTAGATGTCACCCGGGTGGTAGTCGAACGCGTACTTGTGGGTCATGGCGGCGTACACCAGGTAGCCGCCTGTCGTGTGCATCACACCTTTCGGCTTGCCGGTCGATCCGGAGGTGTACAACACGAACAGCGGGTCTTCCGAACCCATCCACTCGGTGGTGCAGGTTGAGCGCTGTTTGCTGCACTCCTCGTCCAGCCAGAAATCCCGGCCTGAAGCCATCTCCACTTTGGTATCGGTCCGCCTGGCCACCAGCACCGCGCGGACGGAAGACATCCCTTCCACCGCCCGGTCGGTTATCTTCTTGAGGGGGATCTTGCGGCCGCCTCGCAATCCTTCGTTGGCCGTGACCACCACCCGGCAGTCCGCGTCCACGATCCTGTCCCTCAGAGACTCGGCCGAGAAGCCGCCGAACACCACCGAATGCACCGCACCGATACGGGCGCAAGCCAGCATGGCGTAGGCCAGTTCGGGGATCATCGGCATATAGATACAGACCCGGTCGCCCTTGCGGACCCCGTGGGCCTTGAGGACGTTGGCCATGCGGCAGACCTGATGTTTCAGTTCCCGGTAGGAGATATGACGGTACGTCCCCGGTTCGTCACCGGCCCAAATGATGGCGGTGCGGTCGCCATGAGTGGCCAGGTGGCGGTCCACGCAGTTGAAACAGGCGTTCAATCGGCCGCCGGGGAACCAGGCGAAATCGACTTCTTCATAGTCGGCGTCGAGGACGGTATGCCATGGGTGGTACCAGGTGAGGGCCTGGGCATGTTCGGCCCAGAACCATTCCGGGTTATCGAGAGACAGGCGGTACAGCCGCTCGTACTCCTCCATTGAACTGATGTGGGCCCTCTGGGCCAGGGCCGGTTTCACCGGGATCATCGCATCGGACATCGTTTCCCTCCCTGCCGGACGATCGGATTTCCGGAGTCTAACCCAGGAGGGGTCCGGAGCCTACTCCCCGCCACCTCCGGGGATCAGCTTCAGCAGGTCGGAAAGAGGGATCGACCGGAGGTAGCTGCGGACCGGACGTTTCAGGAAGAACGTGAAATTGCCGGACCCTTCGCGGACCCAGAACACCTCCCAGCGTTCGGCGCCGGCCAGGTTGAGTTCCGCCTCCAGTGCAGCGGATTCCTTACTGCTGACCTGGATGACACGGTACTCCCAGTCTCCCATGCTTTCGTAGTCGGATTTGAGCCACTCGGTGACGCTGTCGGCGTCGATGTCGCCTGCCTTCTTCGCCGACTCGTACAACGCCTGGATCTGAATCCAAAGCGATTCGTCGGAAGGTTTCTCGGCCTTTTCCTGCACCGGTTCCGGGTTCACCGGGTCGGCGGCGGCGGCCGGTAGCAGCGCCAGGATGAACAGGGTCGGCAGGGCGGCGGATCGGATCATGGCATCCTCCTCTTTCAAGTATAAACCGGTGGTACCATCGGATCGTGGAGGAGCGCTCATGAATGAGTTCGGAACACCTGTTGTGCCCCCTGTCCCGCCGGCAGCCGAGAAAGCTGCGGTCCCTGCAGGCCTTCTGGGATGGACCACCTTCGTGGCGATCATGACCCTGATCGGAGGGGGACTGAGCATTTTGAGTTGTATCGGCATTCCCCAGGGTGTGCTGATGGTGATCGGCGGGATCGCCCTTCTGGGCGGCAAGTCCGCACTTGAAGGAGTCGGCGCGGTGGATGTCGCCGTCCTGCCGTACCTTCAGAAGATGCGGCTGTTCATGCAGATGCAGGGCTGGATCTACATCCTCGGCATCTTGCTGGGCGGGCTGATCCTGATCTTGTATTTCGGTGTGATCCTGGCGGCGTTGTCCCAGGCGGAGTTCTAGGTGGCCGACGGTTCCGCCCCCTGGCGGTCCGTGGCTGAAGCATATCGCAGGTTGTCCGCCCCGGCGGAGCGGGACCGCTCCAGGCGGTTCGTACTCGAGGGGTTTCGGCTCCTTGAGCGGGCGATGCGGGCAGGTGCAGAGATTGAAGTGGTGCTGATCGCACGGACCGCACAGGCCGAACCGACCTCGCGGTTGGCCGAGCTCAAGGCCGCCATGTCGAATGCCGGAGT
>CALZKF010000055.1:24600-25213 GCA_945787955.1 uncultured Acidobacteriota bacterium
CGGACGAGATAATAGACGAGTTGACGGGAGGACGGGGGACCGGACCGCTGGTGGGGATCGTCGCCACACCTGCCGAACCGGCCCTCATACCCGGATCCGGCGTGGCGACCTATCTGGTGGCTGCCGATGTGGAGGATCCCGGGAATGTGGGGGCGATGATCCGCACGGCGCTGGCCGCCGGGTGTGCCGGTTTCGTCGCAGCCGGGATCAGCGACCCGTATCATCCCAGGGCGGTACGGACCTCCATGGGGAGTCTGTTCCGGATCCCGGTGTTGCGGTATGAGAACACCGGGGCCGCCGCGCTGGCGCTGAAGAACGCCGGCGTGCGGTGCATCGGCGCCGTGACAAGCCGGGCGCCGGATGAGGACAGCGCTTCCTGGATTTCGGCCAGCCGCGGGGACGGACCGGCCTGGGCGGATTCCGCGATCAGGACCACCTCGACCCGGGCGCCGGCCCGCACCGCCCGTTCATGCAAACGGAACCCTTCCAGGACGAACTTCCGGGAGCGGGACCGCTCCGCCGGGGCGGAAAGCCTGCGATACTCTTCAGCCACGGACCGCCAGGGGGCGGAACCGTCGGCCCCCTAGAACTCCGCCTGGGACAACGCCGCCAG
>CALZKF010000056.1:0-14804 GCA_945787955.1 uncultured Acidobacteriota bacterium
CACGTTCAGCAGAAGGCCGACAACCAGGATCCGTCCCCAGGGGACTGCCGGGATCGGCCGGATGTGCGGATCAGAACTGGAAGTAGATGAACGCATCGTTGGACCCCTGCGTGATGATTGTTGCGAACAGCATGGCGGCGACCACCGTGGCCGTCACCCACCACGGAGTGCGTGCGACCACGTCCTCCAGGCGCTTCTCCCGCATCCGGCCGTGGACGAACAAAATGGCGAACACAGTGCCGCCCACCAGGGCGACGTCGGCCCAGGGCAGGACCGCCTCGCCGGCGCCGAAGGTCAGCATGGAGGAGATCATCCTCCACGCGGTGTCGAAATCCCGGGCACGGAAGAACACCCAGGTCAGGTTGACCAGGAAGTAGGTCACCATCGCCAGGGCGATCTGGAACGGCAGCGTTTCGGAAAGCCGGGTCGGCCCCACCCGTTCCCGGATGAACCGTTCCACCCCCAGGTACAGGCCGTGGAGACCGCCCCAGACCACAAAGGTCCAGCTGGCGCCGTGCCACAGGCCGCCCAGCAGCATGGTCACCGCCAGGTTGACGTAGGTCCGGGCCGGCCCCTTGCGGTTCCCGCCCAGGGGGACGTACAGGTAGTCTCGCAGCCAGGTGGAGAGGCTGATGTGCCAGCGGCGCCAGAAGTCGGAGAACCCGATGGCGGCGTATGGATAACGGAAGTTGTTGGGCAGGGAGAACCCGAGGACCATGGCAGCGCCGATGGCGGTGGTGGAGTAGCCTGCGAAGTCGCAGAAGATCTGCCCCGAGAACGCCAGGGTCCCGATCCAGGCGTCGCTCCATACGAGCCCTTCCCCCGACCCGAATACCTTGTCCGCCGCCGGCGCCAGGGCGCCGTCGGCCAGTACGATCTTCTGGAACATCCCCAGCACCATGAGGGACAGGCCCCAGGTGAACCGGCCGCGCCTCGGCGCCGGCTTCTCGGCGAACTGGGGGATCAGGTCGGTGGGGCGGACGATCGGCCCCGCCACCAGCTGCGGGAAGAACGTTACGAACAGGCTGAAGTCCAGCAGCGACTTCGACGGCTCGGCCCGGCGCAGGTAAACGTCCAGGGAGTACGCCATGGTCTGGAAGGTGTAGAACGAGATCCCCACCGGCAGGATGATGTTCCAGTCCGGCGCCTGCCATTCGATACCGGCGCTGCCCATGAGGGAAACCCAGTTGTCCAGCAGGAATCCGCCGTACTTGAAATAGCCCAGGATCCCCAGGTTGACCAGGACACTGGCCAGCATCCAGCCCCGACGGCTTCCCTGGCTGTCGGCGGTATGGATCTTCTTCGCCACGTTCCAGTCCACGACGGTGGAAATCCACAGCAGCAGGACGAACGGCGGGTTCCAGGCGGCGTAGAACAGGTAGCTGGCCAGCAGCAGCTGGACCTTCTTGACCCGCCAGGACCCGAACGGCGCGTGGTGCAGCGCCAGCACGACGGCGAAGAACACCACGAAGGTGAGTGAATTGAACAGCATGCAAGCCCCCCGAGAGTCCGCATATTCTGAGGGCATGACTTGTTGGTGTCAAGCTGTAGGACACGTATACTCACCCATCTATGAGAATCTGCCTCCTCACCAACCAGGACCTGGACGCCGACGAATTCCCGAAGGACGACTGGCCGTGTGACCCCAGGCCGTTCCTTCCCGAGGTGGACTGGGATGTGGCGGTGCTGGAGAAGCGGACCTCCCCGGACAAGGTGCGTGAGCTTGCCGCCAACGGGTACGACCTGTTCTTCAACCTGTGTGACGGTGCAGCGGACGAGGAGACGCCGGGCATCGAGGTGGTGGAAACCCTGGAAGCACTGAGTGTTCCGTTTACCGGTGCGAGCTCGGAGTTCTACGAACCGTCCCGGGAGGCGATGAAGGCGGCCTGCCGCTCCCAGGGCATCGACACCCCGGCCCATGTCATGGCGAAGCAGGAAAGGGACATCGACCGGGCGGCGAAGGAGCTGCGGTTCCCGATGTTCGTGAAGCACCCCAGCAGCTACGCCAGCGTCGGCCTGACCCGGGCTTCCCGGGTGCTGACAGCAGTGGCCCTTGGTAAACAGGCCCGAAGGTGCATCCGGAAATACGGCGCAGCCCTGATCGAGGAGTACATCGACGGGGTGGAATGCACCGTCCTGGTTTCGGAAAACCCCGACGACCCGGCAAGACCGAAGACCTACCTGCCGATGCAGTACCGCTTCCCGGAAGGGGAAGAGTTCAAGCACGCCAGCCTGAAGTGGGTGGACTACGACGGCATGGCAGTGCGGCCGGTCAACGATCCGGATCTGGACGCCCGCCTGAGGGACATCGCCGCCCGGTTCTTCGTAGCGATCGGAGGGGTCAGCTTCGGACGGTGCGACATCCGGGTGGACAAGAGCGGAACGCCGTTCATCCTGGAGATCAACCCGAATTGCGGCGTGTACTATCCGCCGACCGATCCCGGGTCCGCCGATCTGTGCCTGCTGCAGGACCCGGAAGGCCACGCAGGGTTCACACGCCGGCTGGTGGCAGCTGCCCTGCAAAGGCACGCCAGGCGGAACAAGGCCGGCTAGATCGTCCGCCATTATTTCGGCGATTCCCTCCGGATTTGTGGTGAAGCCGTTCGTTTCTGCCAGTCTTTAAAAACCTGCATCCCCTAAAAAACTGGTTTTAGCTCCATTTTTCTAATGCTGCCGGCTGGAGCCGTCATGGCATCGGATCTGCAATCAAGAGGGTGAGCCTGAATGGGAAATCATTCCGCGAGGTGATGTCATGACCACGAGAAACCAAACCTGTTGGACCGTTGGAGCGGTACTGGCGCTGGCAACCGTGTTGCTCTGGCCAGCCGGCCAGGCGGTGGAGCCGGTGAGCAGCATGCTCGTCCAGGGCGAAAGCCTTCATGCGGCGCTGGAAGCGGTGCAGGACGCCGGGGGGGTGATTACCCACGAGTTGGGTATCATCTCGGCGGTCGGGGCCCAGCTAACGGCGGACCAGGTTGAGGCGCTCCGGGCCGATGACAGCATCCGCAGGATCTTCGAAGACCGGGCCGTAGAAACTGCCGGCAAACCGGTCAAGAAACCGATCCCCGACGAACCCAAGGACAATCCTGCACCTGAGAAGATCAGCCCTGTAGACACGTTCTACCCGACCCTGGTGGGCGCCGACCGCTTGCACTCCCAGGGGATTACCGGCGCCGGCGTCACCGTAGCCGTGGTTGATACCGGTTACTGGGAACTCCCGGACCTGAAGAATGACACCGACGGGCAGCTGAGGGTTCTAAACAAGTATGTGGCCACCGGCGAGCGTGACACCTTCGCGTGGGAAGACCACAGCGGGCACGCCACCCATGTCAGCAGCATCATCCTGAGCAGCGGCCGGAACGCGGCCGGGCAGTTCAACGGCATCGCCCCCAACGCCAACCTGGTTGCGGTGAAGGCGTTCGATGAGAACGGTCACGGGACCTACGCCAGCGTTGTCGACGCACTGGATTACATCCTGGTGAAAAGCAACTACTTCAATATCAAGGTGGTGAACCTGTCGTTCAGCGCCGAACCGAATTCATTTTACCGTGACGACCCGATCTGCCAGGCGGTGATGAAACTCTGGGAGGCGGGGATTGTGGTGGTCGCCTCCGCCGGCAACCTGGGCCCGGATCCGATGACCATCGGCGTGCCCGGGAACGTACCGTACATCATTACCGTAGGCGCCATGACCGACAACTACACCCCGGCCGATCCGGCCGACGACCACCTGGCGTCGTTCTCCGCCGCCGGCCCGACCCATGCCGGTTTCGTCAAGCCGGACCTGGTGGCGCCTGGCGGCCATCTGCTGGGACTCATGGAGCGCAGCTGGGCCAACATAGCCCTGGACCATCCCGAGTACCACGACACCAAGAGCCACTATGTCATGTCCGGAACATCCCAGGCGACGGCGGTGGTCAGCGGTGCCGCGGCTCTCATTCTGGAAAGCGATCCGACCCTGACTCCCGATCAGGTCAAGTACCGGCTGATGGCCTCCAGCCACCGGGCCGAGAACCTGGCCGGTGGTCCGGCTTACAGCGTCCTGCAGCAGGGTGCCGGCATGATCAACGTCTATGATGCGGTGCACCAGCCGGCTGGCGGTGACGCCAACGGAGGCCTGAATCTCGCTCTGGACCTTGCCGGCAACCAGCAGTACGCCGGTCCGGTGCGGCAGAACCCGGACGGCAGCTTCTACATCCATGGATTGCCTCCGGAATACTCCTGGGACCGCAGCTACTCCAAGACCGAAGCGGTGCTTTGGAGTGATGCGGTGCTGTGGAGTGACGCGGTGCTGTGGAGTGACGCGGTGCTGTGGAGCGACGCGGTGCTGTGGAGCGACGCGGTCCTGTGGAGTGACGCGGTGCTGTGGAGCGATGCGGTGCTGTGGAGCGATACCGTAACCTTCAGCCGCAAGCTGACCGAGAGCGCCTCGGTCAATGTCTGGGTAGAACAGGAATAACCGGCCGCCGGCCGCCTCTGGAGATAAATGCCATGAAGAACAGGTACCCACAAATTGGAATTTCCATCGCGGTTCTGGTATTGGCAGCTGTTGTCTGCTGGCCAGGGTTCCAGCCGGACCGGCAAGGCCAGAGCCTGATCGTCCAGGGTGACAGCCTGGAAGCGGCCCGTGCCGCGGTCCGGCATGCCGGCGGAGAAGTGACCCACGAGCTGGGCATCATTCGCGCGGTTGCAGCCGAACTGACGGCGGAGCAGGTTGCCCGGCTGTCCCGGCAGGACAGTGGCCTCAAGATCTATACCAATCTCCCGACAGCCACCGCCGCCAAACCCGACAAAACGGCGAGGACCGCCCGGACCGCCACCGTGGAGGAGCCGGCGCCGGTCTACGAGGCGCCCAATCCGGGTAACGGCTTTATCCCGTATTCGGCAGCTCCGATGCTGGTCTCTGCCGATCGCCTCCACAAGGAAGGGATTACCGGCCGGGGTAGCACCATTGCCGTCCTGGATACCGGTGTCAACGTCCGGATGATGGTGCTGAACGACACCTCCGGGAACTGGAAGCTGCTGGGGCATTACGACGCAATCGCCGACGCCGAGCCGAGGAAGATCTGGAGCTTCCAGGGCAGTGACCAGTCCGGCCACGGCAGCCACGTTACCGCGCTGGCGATCAGTGCGGACTACGATTCGGCAACACACAGCTACAACGGTATCGCTCCGGACGCCTCGCTGGTTGCGGTGCGGGCGTTCGACGAGAACGGCCAGGGCACCTACGCCGACGTCATCCGAGGCGTCGACTGGATCGTGGCCAACAAGGACCGCTTCGGGATCCGTGTGCTGAACCTGTCCCTGAGCGCTCCCGCCCGGTCCCACTACTGGGACGATCCGCTGAACCAGGCGGTTATGCGCGCCTGGCAGGCCGGCATCGTGGTGGTCGCTTCCGCAGGGAACGGTGGCCCCGGGCCGATGACCGTAGGCGTACCGGGTAACGTGCCGTACGTCATCACCGTCGGCGGTATGACCGACAATTATTCGCTGTACGACCCGGCCGACGACCTGCTGGCGACTTTCTCCGCCGCGGGACCGACTGCCGAGCGTTTTGTGAAACCGGACCTCCTGGCTCCCGGAGGGCATCTCAAAGCCCCGATGGAGAACAAGGACCGTATCGTCCAGAATCACCCCGAGTTCCACGACAGCAGCGACTATTTCACCATGTCCGGTACATCCCAGTCTGCTGCGGTGGTCAGCGGCATCGCGGCGTTGATCCTGGACGCCGATCCGACGCTGTCTCCGGACGACGTCAAGTGCAGCCTGATGGCGGCGTCCAGACCGGCCCTCGACAGTTCCGGCCGTCCGGCCTACAGCTACTTCCAGCAGGGCGCCGGCCTGGTGAACGCATACGATGCGGTCTACACCACGGTGCGGGGATGCGGCAACCAGGGCCTTGATATCGACAAGGATCTTTCCGGTGAAACGCACTACGCCGGGTCTGCCCGCCGTGACGCCGATGGTGGTTACTACATCGCCGGGATCGAAGACTCCAGGTGGGACGGCGCGCTGCTTTCAGGCGACGCCGCCCTGTGGTGCGATGCGGCTCTCTGGACCGACGCCGCCCTGTGGTGCGACGCGGCGTTGTGGACCGACGCGGCGTTGTGGACCGACGCCGCCCTCTGGACCGATGCAGCCCTTTGGACTGACGCCGCCCTGTGGACTGACGCCGCCCTTTGGACCGACGCGGCGCTGTGGACCGACGGCACGATGGCGATCAATCAGTGGGTGCCCCAGGAGTAGCTTTCAGCCTTTGGACTTCTCGCCGGGAAGCAACCAGGTCGCCAGGGCCGGCAGCAGGATGATCGCCCCCAGCATGTTCACCAGGAACATGAAGGTCAGCAGGATCCCCATATCGGCCTGGAACTGCAGCGGGGAGAAGATCCAGGTTCCGGTCCCGATAGCCAGGGTCAGGCCGGTGAACACCACCCCGCTGCCGGTGACCAGCAGGGTGTGGCGGAACGCTTCCCGAAGCGGCTCGGCCTGGTCCCGGAACTCCTTGAACCGGCTGTAGATGTAGATGCCGTAATCCACCCCTATACCGACCCCCAGGGCGACCACCGGAAGGGTGGAGACCTTCAGCCCGATCCCCAGAACGCTCATGAGGGCGTAGGCCAGCAGGGAGACCAGTCCTAAAGGCAGGATGATGCACAGCACGGCGCGGATCGAGCGGAACGTGATCAGGCAGAGCAGGATGACGGCTGAGAACACGCCGAGCAGGATCGGGAACTGGTTGGCTTCAACCTCCTCGTTGGTGGCCGCCATGACCCCGACGTTGCCGGTAGCGAGACGAAACCGGACCTTCTCCGATCCCCGTTCCCCGCGGAACCGCTTGACCTCGGAGACGATGTGCTCGATCGTTTTGGCCTTGTGATCGGTGGTGAATATCATCATCGGCATGACGCTGCAGTCGGAGTTCAGGAGGCCGCTGCTGGTAGGGACGTACGCCACCGACTGGGTCAGGACCGACGAGTTGCGAGGCAGGATTCGCCATTTCAGGCTGCCTTCGTTCCAGCCGCTGTTGATGACCTTGGCGATCCCGGGAAGCCCGATGACCGACTGCACACCCTTCGTGTTCAGCATACGCCAGGAGAAATCGTCCATAGTGTTCATGACTTCGTGATCGATACAGCCTTCTTCTTCGGTTTCGACGATCACCGAGAGGATGTCCACACCGATGGAAAACTTCTCCGTGATGATCCGGCTGTCGGTGTTGTATCTCGAATCGGGCCGTAATTCAGGTACGCCCAGGCGCAGGTCCCCGATCGCGACGTCCGATGCCTTCCATACACCGGCGACCAGCAGCACCAGCGCCACGGCGATGATGACGGCGGCGGGCCGCCTGGACGTTACCCCGACCATGGAGTTCCAGAACGGAGTGATCCGCTCCGCCCTGTCGGCCAGCTTGCTGCGGTACTTGTCGCTGTAACCGATGTACGACATCAGGACCGGCAGGAGGACCAGATTGGTCAGGATGATCACCGCCACACCGAGGCTGGCGTTGATCGCCAGCTCACGGATGACCTGGATCTTGATGAACAGGATGCTGATGAACCCGATGGTGTCGCTGAGCAGAGCGATGCCGCCCGGTATAAGGAGACGTCTGAAGGCGGTCCGGGCCGCCGGGAGGCTGCCGATGCCGTTCATGACCTCGGCCCGCACCGCGCTGACCATCTGTACGCCGTGGCTGACACCGATGGCGAAGATCAGGAACGGGACCAGGATCCCCATCGGGTCGATGCCGTAGCCCAGGAGGGTCAGGAGGCCGAGCTGCCAGATAACGGCGGCCAGGGAGCAGGCCAGGGAGATCACCGTGAGCCGGGCGGACATGGTGAACACATACACCGCCAGGGCGGTAACCAGGAACGCGATCAGGAAAAACAGCACCACCCGCCCGGCGCCCTCGGAGATGTCCCCGATCACTTTGGCGAAGCCGATGATGTGGGTGTCGGCGACTCCGGCGGCGTTGTTGGTCTCCCGGATCTCTTCAAGTTGCCGGGCTACCGTAAACAGATCCAGCGGCGCGCCGGTGTTCGGATCGACCTCCAGCAGCTGGGCGCTGATCATGGCGGCTGTAAAGTCGTTGGAAACGAGCCGGCCGACGATCCCCGCCTTGAGGATGTTCTCCCGCACCTGGGTAAGCCCCTCGGTGTTCGGCTGGAAATCGTCCGGAACGACGTTGCCGCCGGAAATGCCGTCTTCCACCACCTCGGTGAACCGCACGTTCGGTGTGAACAGCGATTGCACGTGGGGCCTACTGACCCCGGGGATGAAGAAAACCTCGTCGGTGGTTTTTCGCAGGGTTTCGAAGAACTCCGGGGTGAAAATGTCGCCGTCTTTCGCCACCAGGGCGATCAGGACCCGGTTGGCGCCGCTGAAGTCCTGGCGGTGCTCCACGTAGGTTTGCATGTACTCGTGTTCCAGCGGCAGCAGCTTGCTGAAGCCGGCGTCGATGTGGAGGTTCCTGGCGGAGTATCCCATGAACAGGGTTGCGGCGATGAAGATCCCTATGACCCAGGGCCGGCGGCTGAACAGCAGTCCTTCGATCCTGTCTCGCAATGCCATCGTCCTAAAGTCCCTCGACCCTTCGTACGCCGCCCTCGCCGACCAGGATCAGACCGCCGTCGGCGGTCTGCAGGATGCTGGCGATCCCCAGCCGGTCTTCCCGCTGTAATTTTTTGAATGTGAGGCCGCCGTCCCGGCTCACCAGCAAAGTGCCGGACAGCCCGGTGAGAACGACGGTGCCGTCCTGCAGCCGGATGCCGTCGGTGATCATTGCGGTGGTGGTGGTTTCCACGGCGGTCCATGTCTCCCCGGCATCCTCGGAACGGTAAAGATGGCCCCGCAGTCCGAACAGCAGCAGCACATCATCGTCCAAGGCCAGGCTGCCGAAATACGAGCCTTCGTAAGGGGAAGGCAGCGTCACCCAGGACTCGCCACCGTCATCGGAGCGGTACACCGTTCCTGCTTCGGCGGCGATGTACAGCCGTCCGGCGCCGGACCGGGTCAGATGGTTGAGGTGGTATTCGAAGCCGCCGCCGTAGAATTCGTCTTCCTCTTCGACCGTCGTGTCGATTTCCCGGTCGGTCCAGGAATCGCCTCCGTCCTCCGTCTCCAGGAAATAGCCGTAGGCGCCGATGGCATAACCGTGGGCTTCGTCGCGGAACCAGACGTCCAGGAGGGGACGCTCTTCATCCGGGGCGTAATGCACGAGGTCCCAGGTTTCGCCGCCGTCACCGGTCCGCAGGATGACTGCGTCGTGACCGACTGCCCAGCCCAGGTTGCCGTCATGGAGACAGACCGCAGTGAGCGTTGACAAGGTTGGAACCTGTTTCTGATGCCAGGTCCGGCCCTGGTCCCGGCTGACCAGTACATGGCCTCGCTCACCGACAACGACGGCCACATCGGCATTCGCCGCCCCGTCCAGCAGCAGCGAGCTTTGAGCCAGCGGCGCCGGAATGGAGTGGCCGCTGTCCTCCTGGGCCAGGAGCGGCAGGGCCGTTCCGACGAGCAGGAGGGCCAGGACGATGCCCGGCCCTCCATACCTCCTCAGGCGTTGGATCAACGACGGCCTTCCCGGCGCAATGCGGCCGGTGTGTAGTCTTCGTTGGTGCGCTTGATGCCGAATTTGTACATCGAGCTCTCGTTGTCAAGCCCGATGGCCAGATAGCGCCCGGCCTGCAGGTCGGTGTGGACCTCCAGCGTCGTCCACAGGGTCGGCACCTCGTAGTAGTTGATGACGTGTCCCTCGGAGACCCTCCAGAGCTGATCACGGTTGTCGTACTGGTCCACCAGCAGGATCTGCCAGGAGTCTTCGTCGACGTAGAAGGTGCGCCGCTTGTAGATGTGCCGGGCGCCCGCTTTCAGGGTTGCGTCCACTACCCAGACCCGGTGCAGTTCGTAGCGCGGGTACTCCGGGTTGATGTGCAGAGGGGTCAGGATGTCCTTGTTCTTCAACGCATCGCTGTGGAGCTTGTACGAGTTGTACGGGACGTAGATCTCCTTTTTGCCTACGAGCTTCCAGTCGTAGCGGTCCACCGCCCCGTTGAACATGTCGAACTGGTCGCTGGTCCGCATGCCGTCGGAGGCGGTTCCCGGGTTGTCGTAAGCCACGTTCGGGGCGCGGCGGACCCGGCGTTGCCCCGGGTTGTACAGCCAGGCGCTGCGGTGCTCCTTGACCTGGTTCAGCGTTTCGTGGACCAGGAGAATTCCACCGGCCAGCCGGGCGGGCGCGACCACTTCCTGTTTGAAGAACAGGATCTTGTTGTTGAGATTTTCTTCCGTCGCTCCTTCCTGGCTGTACAGCAGGTTGAACTCGTCCTCGAACTTGACGAGGGTGTAGTTGCCGTTGCGGGTCGGAGCCGCCTGGGCGATCTTGCGCGAAGCGATGCCGCCCCGGAAGCGCAGCAGGTGATTCCAGATCACTTCCACGCCGCTTTTCGGGGTCGGGAACGGGATTCCGATGGCGGCCCCGGTCACACCGTGGCCACCCTCCACCAGCGTTGCGGTGGCGGCGACCTTTTTCGTGGCGTCGTAGATCCGTTGCGGGGCCGAGGCGCTGCGGTGGGTCGGGTAGACGTTCATCTTGAAGGTGTCGTAAGTTTTCAGCATCGCCTGGTGGCCGGGCGTCAGCTTGCCGGCGTACTGATCCATATTGGCGCCTGTGATGGTGAACAGCACCTTGTCGGCGGCGTACGGGTCCGGATGGTGCATGCCCGGCTTGTAGCCGGCCGGGGGAGACGTGATCCCGCCGGTCCATGCCGGAATGGTGCCGTCGGCGTTCCCCGCCTTCTCGGCGCCGAGAGGCGTCAGGTCGTCGCCCAGTCCGGACCAGGCCGCCGTTGCTACCAGCACCATCACGCAGGTGCAGGCGATAAGAGCGATTGATTTATTTCGCATGTGCGGTCTCCTGTCTCCCCTTAGAACGAGTATTTGACGTTGGCGCCCAAAAAGTCGCGGTCATTGATCAGGTTGTGGCGGCCGGCCCCCATGTACCGGGTGTAGTTCAAATCGGCCGACCAGCTGTTCTGGTAAACCGCCGTGACGCCGAGGGTCAGGGCCCTGCGGCCCTCGATGAAATTGCCGCCGGGTCCCGGCGAAACACCGCCGACGTCATGTTGCCAGGCGAACCTGGGACTTAGGGCGACAGCGCCGATGGCATTGTTGAAGTCCATTCGCCCTACAAGACGGTAACCCCAGGAAGTCGGATCCGCAAAGTGCTCCGCAGCATCCGCCGCTTTTCCGACGTGGGCGGCGCCGAGGGCTGCGAACGCCGGGTCGGCATGATATGGGTTGCCGCTGGTGTAGGTCGCCGGGCCTTCCAGGCGGAGCACATCCTTGTCCGGCATGTCCGGAACATGGGTCACGGCGCCCTCGAACAGCAGGACCGACTGGTCGGCGCCCCAGCCGGGGCCGAAGATCTTCGTCGCCGTAGTCTGGAACTGCATGACGTCCTGAAGGATGTAACCGGGGATGACCGTTTCGTACTGGGCGGAATAGTCCTCTCCGAAGTATCCGGCGAGCTGGCTGGCTCCGGGCTCACCGGGGATGCCCGATGTGCCTGCGAATACGGGGTTGATCGGTGACAGCGCCGCGAACAGCAGTTCCACGTCATCCACCTGCAACGGGGCGTCCTGGCGGTACGACAGCTCACCCTGGAGCGCAACGCCGGAGGTGCCCAGCTGGCTGTTGAAGCTCATCCCGAACAGCGTGATGTCTTCCGGGTACTCCAGGAAGTACCTTGCGGTCTGGGAATAGGCGTCGATCGCCCACGCGGCGGCGACGTCCGGGACGGCGGCGGGAATGGCGGCGGCAGTGCCGGCGATAACCGTGGCCGCGTTCACGGGGACGTCGTCACCCGCGGCGGCGATGCCGGCACCGATAGCAGCCCCGATATCTTCCGGAGTAGGATCTGGTGGAAGGTTGGCCAAGACAGTTCCTGCGATGAGCCCGGCGTCGCGACGGATCGCAGCGAAAGCTCCTGCGCCGGCCGCCGTGCCGGTGCGGCCGTTGATGGTTGGGAGCCGGCTGTGGTAGTTGAGGTAGTAGATGCCGAATTCGGTGTTGCCCATGGCCGGTACGAACCAGCGCAGGGCCAGTCCGTACTGTCCGCCGTCATCGGGCAGGACGTCAGCTTCTCTACCAACGCCCAGGATTGGCCGGGTCGGGTCAAACGGGTCGAGGAACGGCGAAGCGGGGATATCGGGCGGAGTGCCGAAGCCCAGGAATACCGTTTCTCCTCCGGCGCCGGCAAAATCATTGGTGCTGAAATAGGTCCCGGGAGGGTCGATATGGATCTCCTCCCAGCGGTACTGGTAGAACCCTTCCATGGAGAGGTTGTCGGACAGGGCGACGTTGCCCCAGGCCATACCGACCGGAAGGAGGGCATCCTTCAACTCGGCGCCGGGAACGCGCAGGGCGGAAACGTCAACCGGGTTGATGACGTTGATACCGCCCTGGATGAATGTGCTCTCTCCCCAGTTCTGGACCTGCTCGCCCAGGCGGACGTGGGACGGATGGTTGGCGCTGCCGAACTTCGTCCAGATGTAGGCGTCCAGCAGTTCGGCGCGGGTGCCGACCCGGTCCAGCGCCTGATCGGTGAGCGGCGTGCGCAACCGGTCTTGATCCTCCTGCTCGTAGTCGTAGAAGGCGAATCCGCGGAAAAACGTGCCGAAATGCTCGCTGAAATCGATCTGCAGTTCGGAGGACCACTTGGCGGCCATGCTGGAGAACCCGGTGTCGTAGTTCAGGTTGCCGTCGTCGCCGTTGACCGAGAACGCGTTCCCGCCGTTTGCGAGGCCGATGATGTCGGGGTCCGGTCCGTCCAGCCTGTAGGCCAGACCGAATGACAGGGTGTTGTCCCAGTTCACGTTGACCTTGCTGTCGTCGGAATCCTCAGCAACCACAGGTGTCGCCGGAAGGAGGATGGCTATGCTCGCCGCGGTCAAGACGGTAGCCAGGTGTCGCCACAGGAATTGTCGTGCAGGTGTCTTGCTCATACTCACCTCTTCGGTTAGTTGTGTCCCCTTTCCGGGATCGGCGGCAACCAGACGAACACATACCTGTAAAAGCCGGCGCTCCCGATCCCGGGCGGCCAGTCTTGAGACTTGCCGAGTATAGTCTTGCAACCTGGAGAAATAGAAGCAGGTTCATCATTGTATTGTGGACACCCTCCGGTGATGTTTGTCGGTTATGGGTGGGCGACGTTGCGATATGATCCTAGGTGGACTGTCTCGGGGATGTTTCCGCTGGGGAAAAATGGCTGATGTTCAGGTGATACATGGGGGCGAGCGGGTCGGCGAGGTCCTGCGCGCTCACAGTGTACCGTTCGTCTTTACTCTTTGCGGAGGACACATTTCCCCGATCCTGGTCGGATGCCGTCGGCAGGGTATCCGGGTGATAGATGTCAGGCACGAGGCCACAGCGGTGTTCGCCGCCGACGCCGTTGCCAGGCTGTCGGGCAGGCCGGGGGTCGCCGTGGTTACCGCCGGTCCCGGTGTGACCAACACCATCACCGCGGTGAAAAACGCCCAACTGGCCCAGTCGCCCGTGGTGCTGCTGGGCGGCGCCACCGCCACCGCCCTGAAGGGACGGGGAGCGCTGCAGGATATCGACCAGCAGGCGCTGATGGCGCCCCATGTGAAATGGGCGGCGTCGGTGAAGCGTGTCCGCGACCTCGCCCCCTTGGTGAACAGCGCATTCGAACAGGCTCGCAGCGGTGTTCCGGGGCCGGTGTTCGTGGAATGCCCGGTGGACCTGCTGTACCCGGAGCAGGTGGTGCGTGACTGGTACATGGGCCGGACGAAGGGCGGAGGCAGCCTGTCGAAGCGGGTGCTGAACATGTACCTCCGGCGCCATGTCCACCGGCTGTTTGCCGGGGACCGGGCCGCCCGGTCGGCTGTGCCCATGGCCGTCCCGCCGTCGGCGCCCGATCCCGGCAAGGTCAGCCGGGCCGCCGCCGCACTGGCCCGGGCCGAAAGGCCGGTGCTCCTGGTCGGCAGCCAGGCGCTGGTGGATGCCGGCTCGGCCGGGAAAACATCTGCCGCAATCGCTTCTCTGAATGTGCCGGTGTTTCTGTCAGGCATGGCCAGGGGGCTGCTGGGCCGGGCCGATGCCCTGCAGTTCAGGCACAGGCGAAAGGAAGCGCTGCGGGAGGCCGACCTGGTCATCCTGGCCGGTCTGCCGTCGGATTTCAGGCTGGGGTACGGCCGGCAGTACGGCCGCGGAACAACCATCATCGCCGCCAACCGCAGCCGCCGGGACCTGCGGCTCAACCGCCGTCCGACCCTGGGACTGTCGTGCGATGCCGGCCTGTTCCTCCAGCAACTGGCCGGAAAACCGACCGGGAACGTAAAGCGGTGGGATTCCTGGAAAGAGCGACTGAAAGAACGGGACAGGGGCCGGGACAAGGAGATCGTGGAGCAGGCCCGGACACCGGTGAACTTCATCAACCCGCTGAGGCTCTGCCGGGAGATCGAAACGCTGATCCCGGAGAGCGGCGTCACGGTAGCGGACGGCGGCGATTTCGTGGCGACCGCCTCCTACATCCTCAGGCCCGGTTCCCCTCTGTCGTGGCTCGATCCCGGGGTGTTCGGCACTTTAGGAGTCGGAGCCGGTTTCGCCCTGGGAGCCAAATTATGCCGTCCGGACAGTCAGGTCTGGCTGCTGTACGGCGACGGCTCCGCCGGCTACAGCATCGCCGAGTTCGATACCTTTGTGCGCCACGGTATCCCGGTGCTGGCGGTGGTGGGGAACGACGCCTCCTGGGCCCAGATCGCCCGGGACCAGGTCGATCTCCTGGG
>CALZKF010000056.1:14833-16152 GCA_945787955.1 uncultured Acidobacteriota bacterium
CGACAGCATCGCCGGCGTGCTGCAGCAGGCGGTGCAGGCCACCGAGGCCGGCCGGCCGGTGCTGGTCAATGCCCGGATCGGGAAGACCGATTTTCGGAAGGGATCGATTTCGATTTAGGCTGCTTTTCCTTCCCGGGCAACCGCTTCGGCTCGCACACCCACTTCTTTTCATTGACCGCCCGGCCGCACTCGGTGCAGACGTACTTCGGCTTGTCCACCAGTCTGGCGATCTGGTTGAAATTCTTCTTGACCGACTTGCTCAGGTCGCAGAGATGCTTGCCCATGGCCGAAGCAGTTTAGCGGTTGGCGGCCGGATCGCCCAGATCGATGAAGAAAAAGACTCCAAATCACCTGCGATCTGCCTTGAGCCGCAAGATCGACTTGCATCCTGGGCGACAGGTCCCCATATTCCGCTCCGGAGTACACGGCTAACTACTAGTATCTCCACTAGGTTAGTCGACTTTGGAGGGGGCCGATGAAACCGCAACCGGGAACAGCATCAGGGGCCAGGTGGGTCGTACTTCTGGCGGCAGGTGAAGGAACACGGGTACGCAAACTGACCAGTGGTCCTGACGGCATCGAAGTGCCGAAACAGTTCTATAGCTGGGGCGGCGCCGAGAGCATGCTGCAGTGGACCCTGAAACGGTCGTCTGCGGTGGCCCCGCTGGAACGTACTGTCGCTGTGGTGGCCGGGCACCACAAGCGCTGGTGGCGAGAGCAACTGGCGGATCTTCCCGGTTGGAACATCCTGGTGCAGCCCAAAAACCGTGGCACCGGCGCCGGCATCCTGTTCCCGGTTCTGGAGATTCTGCGGCGGGACCCTCAGGCGACCATTGCGGTGATGCCGACGGACCATCATGTGGAACACGAGCCCAAACTCAAGACTGCCATTGTAAAAGCGTTCGATGCTGTGGACCGGGACCGCAAGCGGGTGGTGCTGGTCGGTATCGAGCCGAGGCAGTGGGAGAACGGCTACGGCTGGATCGTGCCGTCCGGCCCGGCGGTGGGGATTCAACAGGTCGATACGTTCGTGGAGAAGCCGGATCGGAGCCGGGGGCAGGACCTGATGCAGGCCGGCGCCCTGATGAACAGTTTCATCTTTGTCGGAACCGCCGAGACGATCCACGGGCTGTACACCGATACCGCCCCGGAAGTGGCACGCCGGCTGGGGATCTGGCAGCAGGCGGTTCAGCGGACCGCAGCCAGGCTGGAGTCCTTGTATGAGGCGATGCCGAGCTGTGACTTCAGCCGGGAGGTGCTGGAGCAGTCCTGCGCATCCCTGGCCGTGGTCCGGGCGCACGACTGCGAGTGGACCGACC
>CALZKF010000057.1 GCA_945787955.1 uncultured Acidobacteriota bacterium
TGGCCCTGTGTCTACGAATTCCTGCGGGTAATCACCCATCCTCGGATCTTCAGTCCGCCAACTCCTTTGGATGAAGCTCTGGACGATCTCGCATCTCTCCTGGATTCCTCCTCGATCCGCATGCTTGGCGAGGGCCGGAACCACCTCATGCATCTGGCCCGGACGGCCTCCCAGGGAGAAGCCCGGGGGAACCTGGTCCACGATGCCCACATCGCGGCGCTATGCCTGGAGAACGGTGTAACCACACTCTGGACCGCCGACAGGGACTTCGCTCGGTTCCCGGGGCTTCGGATCTGCAACCCCTTTACCGACCACGCAGTTCATGAGACCGGTCGGCGCTACATGGCAGGCCTTTAGCGGGTCGCCTTTTTTACCACCGACAGGATCTCGTCCTCGTCCAGGACCTTGGCCGATTTCTTGGCCAGGGTCAGGACCGCGTCGATGACGTCCTGGCTATGGGGCAGGTCCCGGGTCTTGAGGTAATGGATGACGTTGGAGGCGCCGGACATGTGGCCGACTTCGATCTCCTGGGTCCGTCCGATCCAACTGGCCGGGACCCCGGAGTACACCCGGTCCGCCAGCCAGTCGTCGCCCTTGCGTTTCGCCTTGATCACCGCCGCCGAGTGCACGCCGGTAGCGGTGCGGAAGGCGTCGGCGCCGACGATCGGCGTATTCACCGCAACCGGTACCTCCACCGCCCTGCTGACCGCTTCCACGTAATCCGGCAGGTGGGTCAGATCGTCGTCCCGCAGGCCGAGCAGTTTCAGATTCACCAGGATCTGTTCCATCGGCGTATTGCCGACCCGCTCCCCGATCCCCAGGGCGGTGCCGTGGACCCGGGTGGCGCCGGCTTCGATCGCCGCCAGGGTATTGGCCAGCCCCAGGCCGCGGTCGCTGTGGCCGTGCCAGTCGATACCGACCTCATCGGCGCCCAGGTCTTGAAGAAGGTTCTTGACCCAGGCGGTCAGGTTCTTTACCCCTGCGGGGATGGCGGCTCCCACGGTATCGCACAGACAGACCCGTTTGGCCCCGGCCTCAACCGCCCCTTCCAGCAGCACCCGCAGGTGATCCGGTGAAGACCGCACCGTATCTTCGGTTACGTACATGACGTCCAGGCCTTCACGGACGGCGAACCGGATCGCCTCCCGGGTGTGGCGCAGGATGTGCTCGATATCCCAGGCCTCGGCGTATTGCCGGATCGGCGAACTGCCGATAAAGACGCAGGCTTCGATGCCGATGCCGACCTTTTGGGAAACCTCGGCCATCGGCTGGATATCCACCAGCAGGGTCCTGCCGGCGCAGTTGGGCCGGATGCGCAGATCGTTGTCCACGATCTCCCGGCAGAGCCGCTCCACCGCCTCGCGCTGCCGCCGCCCGGCGCCGGGCAGCCCGACGTCTGCGGTCTCGATCCCCAGGCTGTTCATCAGGTTGAGGATCCCGACCTTGTCTTCCAGTTCCGGGTCGGTAACCGACGGGCTCTGCAGGCCGTCACGGAGGGTCTCATCGTCCAGCATGACGCCGGGGGCGCCGGCGTACCGGTTCGGGCCGTCCTCGGCCCAGTCATGAACCAGGCTTTTCTCGTCTGTGAAGCTCACGCCTTGGCCTTGTCCTTGTTGTTTGCATTTCTTGCGAACTCCCGGACCCGGGCCAGCAGTTCGTCCGCTTCGGCCTGGTTGCCCTCCTCTTTCCTGATCATCGCCAGGTGGTAGAGGGAGCTGACCTCGCCGATCACCCCTTCACTGCTGCGGATGAACTCCCGGGCCGCGCGCCTGGTATCGCCGAAGCGCTCGTGGATGACGCCGATGTGGTACCGGGCCATGAGATATTCCGGCGTCAGGGAGGTGCACTGCTCGAAGTGCTCCAGGGCCAGGCTGAGCTCGCCGGCATGGAACAGGGCGACAGCCAGGCGATAGTGCGCGGCGTTGTAATCCGGATCGATGGACAGGCAGCGGCGGAAGGCGGTAATCGCTTCCAGCATGTTGCCACGGTGGTACCAGGCAACTCCCAGATCGTAGGCCGCCACGATGAACGACGGCGCGCTGACGAGAGCTTTTTCGTAACACTCGATGGCCAGGTCGATGGTGCCCTGCTTGAAGTACAGCGTGCCCAGGAGTTGGTTGGCAAGGGCGTTGTCCGGATCCGCTTCCAGCAGGTGGACCAGTTCCTTGCGGGCTTCTTTCTGGTTACCGTCCCGTGCGCTGGCCAGGGCCAGCAGGATGCGGTCGTCGATATGGGGATCTTTCAGGAGCAGGCCGCACTCGGCACAGAACTTGGCGGATTCGTCCGGCTGGTGTCCACATCGTTTGCATCGCATCGCCTGTCCTCCAGTCAATCCACCGCTGCGGTGGGATCCAGTTCCCGTTCAAGGCAGAGCCTGTCCGAGGGACGAAATCCGGCGCTCCGGAAAAACGCCAGCAGGCCGAAGTCGTCCCAGGACACCTCGGTCCGCAACGAAGTGATCCTCAGTGCGGACAGGTTGATCCGAAGCTGGCGCATCAACGCCTGGCCGACCTGCTTTCTCCGGAACCGGCCGTCCACTCCTATCACATCGATGCTGGCAGACGGCTCGGCGACCCCGAATTCACCATAGTACAACGTACCGACCACAAAACCGACCACCTGGCCGTCCAGTTCCGCCACCAGGGAGATCGACAGGTCGGCAAGCTTCACCGACTTTTCGATCAACTTGCCGAAATAGGTCGGCCGGCGACGGCCCGTGGCTGCCGCGTCGATCCGAACCACGACTTCCACATCGTCCTCCGTCATGGTTCGCACCAGCACCTGGTCGGTGGGGAGGACTCCCGGTTCCTGCATCGATTCCGTATTGTTCATTCTTACATCTCCTTGAACTGGATAGCTTTACAGGTACTGGCCGCCGTCCACCCGGATGACCTGCCCAGTGATGTGGGCCGAACCGGGACCACACAGGAACAGGACGCTGGCGGCGATGTCCTCCGGCTCCGCCAACCGGCCCAGCAGAGATTCCTCCTTGGCGGCCTCGATGTACTCCTCGGGCAGGGCTTCGGTCATCGGGGTCCGGACCATCCCCGGCTCCACCACATTGACGCGGATTCCGAACCGGCCGGTTTCCCGGGCGGCGGACCGGGCCAGGCCGATCAGGCCGGCCTTGCTGGCGGCGTAGGCGGTCTGGCCGAACTTTCCGCGGGATCCGTTGATCGACCCGATCAGGACGATCCGCCCCGCGCCGGCCTTGCGCATCACCGGCACACCGTGGCGCAGAAGCAGGAATGCGCCGCGGAGATTGACTTCCAGCACCTGGTCCCAGGCTTCCGGCGACAGCTTCCAGATTACCTTGTCCCGGGTGATACCGGCGGCGTGAACCATGCAATCAAGACGGCCGTGATTTTCCAGGACGCGTTCCACCACCTTGCGGACATCTTCGTCCCGGCCGACGTCACCCTCTGCAAGGTCGAAACCGACCGCTGTGCCGCCTGCTTCCCGGATGGCGGTCACGATCGCCTGGCCGATCCCACCGGCGGAACCGGTGACCAGTGCAACCTGCCCGGTGAGGCTGCCGCGGGCGCTCATGTTGCCGCCATCTCGCGTTTCTCCAGGATGCGGTGACGGTAGGCGCCCCACAGGGCCGCTCCCAACGACCCGGCGTGGATCGAATCCGGGTGGGTATGGATTCTCATAACCGACGCCTCTTCCGCCGCCTTCTCCTGCAGGGCGGCCACCAGTCCATCGTCGGCCGCCAGACCACCGGTGATCAGGACGTCGGAGCCGGCCTTGATCGCCCGCAACAGTTTCAGGAATCGGCCGGCCATGGAAAGATGGATGCCTTTCAGGATATCCGATGTGCTGATCCCCCGGCTGACCATATTGATGACGTCGGTCTCCGCCAGCACGGCGCAGATGCTGCTGACCATCTCCGGGCTGGACGCCTTTGTGGACAGAGGTCCGACCTCTTCCAGGGCGACCCCCAGGTACCGGGCGACGTTTTCCAGAAACTGGCCCGAACCGGAGGCGCACTGGCTTGTCATGCGGTAGGTCATTACCTTGCTGCCTTCGCCGATCCGCATCGCCCGGGCATGGAGCGCTCCCACATCCAGGGCGGCGGTGCAATCCGGCACCAGGTGCCGTGCGCCTCGGGAGTGGGTGGTCATGCCGTAGAAGTGGCCCCGGCGGAACTCCACCAGTTCCCCTTCGCCGGTGCTGGCGATGTACGCCACGTCGGAACTTTTCAGGCCGCACTCGTCCATGGCTGCGCCGTAACATTCGTGGATCACCGCTTTCATTTCGCGGCGCCGGATGCGGTCGGCCCGGAGGCCCAGAACCTCCACCTCCATGCGGCCACCGGCCTCACCCACCGTTTTGACCACGGCGGTCTTTACCGAGCTGGTGCCCACATCGACCCCGACGCTGAGCAGTTCGGTCCCTTTCATGCCTGGCCTCCCTGGTAGTCCCGCATGGCGAACAGGGCGCCGCCCAGGGCGCCGGTGTAGATCGAGTCCGGAGAAATATTCAGTCTCCTGGATCCGTAGTTCTGCTGCACCAGGTCCACCAGGGCATCCACAGCCGCCGGATTGTTGGCGACGCCGCCGGTGAACGTGAATTCGTCCTTGACCCCGCCGGATCGGGCCAACAGCGACATCGCACGCAGCATGATCGCCCGGTGCAGGCCGGCCAGGATGTCTTCCCGGCGCTGGCCCATTCCCAGTCGGTCCCGCAACTCGGCGCCGGCGAAGACAGTGCAGGTGCTGTTGATCTTCACGCGGTGTGTCGATTGCTGGGCCAGCGGTCCCAGTTCGTGGAGGCCCAGGTTCATCTCGTCGGCGATATAGCCCAGGTAGCGGCCGCAACCGGCGGCGCAACGGTCGTTCATCTGAAAGCTGGTAACAATGCCCCGGTCGTCGACCTGGATCGCCTTGGTGTCCTGCCCGCCGATGTCCAGCACGGTGGCGGTGTCCGGGAACATGGCGTGGGCGCCCAGTCCGTGGCACAGGATCTCGCTGCGAATCCATTCTTTCGGGAACGGCAGCCGCTGCCGGCCGTACCCGGTTCCCACCGTGGCCAGCTCGTTGAGGTTGTAGTTCCGGGCGGTCTCGATGGCGGCGCGGAGGCGGTCGGACTGTTCCGGCGTCTCGCCGTTCCCACCGTCCAGGAGCAGGTCCAGGGCCGCTCCGATGTGGCTCTTGAACGACTCCTCGTCGGAGGTGTTCTCAACCGTGAGGATTGCCGAGTCGTAAGCCCCGACGATGGTCTCGAAATTGATGCCCTTGGGATCGGCCGTCTTTTCCGCCAGCTGCATGTACTCGGCTCCGGCCAGGTCCCGGAAGAAATCGCTCTTGCGGGCGGCTCCCGGTCCGAACAACGCCGGCGCGGTTGCAGCCATGTTGTCCACGATTTCGTTCAAAAGCTTCCTGAAGTCGGCCTGATAGGCGAAGTGCCGGGCATTGCCGGCGGCGGTCCACAGCGCCTGCCTCAGGTGCTCCAGCTGGCCCAGGTACTGGTGCTGCTTGAAGCTGTCCTCAAGGCGCGGGAGGAACGAACCCTCCAGGCCGGAGAGCAGCGGATCGGCTTCCATGACGTTCCGG
Source organism: uncultured Acidobacteriota bacterium (assembly GCA_945787955.1). Classification (GTDB taxonomy): domain Bacteria; phylum Acidobacteriota; class Polarisedimenticolia; order Polarisedimenticolales; family Polarisedimenticolaceae; genus Polarisedimenticola. The sequence goes on from CALZKF010000057.1 coordinate 5,559, forward strand.
GCCAGGGTGAACCTCGCCCTGATGAACGCCTCTTCCCGTGCGATGCGGCAGGCGACGTCATAGTTGCTGCGGCTGTTGGTGATCCCCCGCCCGATGATCTCTCCACCATCGTCCAGGATCACCGCCTTGGTCGTGGTGGAGCCCAGGTCAATGCCGATGAAGATGTCCCTCTTGTTCAAATCGGTCATGCACCCACCCCGGCTCCCCGCTTCTGTTCCAGCATTTGCAGGTAGCTCTCGATGCGGTTCTTGATATTGGCGGCGGAGAAATAGCGCGGATCCACCAGATCGCTCTCGATGAAGCCGCCGGGTATGCCGGTGCGCTCCTCGATCTGGCGCAGGATCAGAAGCTGGCCGGCGCTGAATGAGTTGCAGCTCTTCACGCTGTTGATCATGAAACCGTCGGCCCGGTAATCCCTGATGTACTCTTCCAGCAGCTCGACCCGGGAAGGCAGGCCCAGGTTGGTGTAACAACCGAGGCAGTAATCGGCCATGGATTCCAGCGGCCGGTCCGGATCGTGGCGGAAACCCCTGTCATACAGCCCGCCGACCTTGGTGTAGGAACTGGCCACCACCACCGCGTCTTCCTCGTAGAACATCTTCCAGAACTCCCGGAAACTGGTCCAGTTGGGCGGCCCCTCCACCACCAGGCGGTATCTTTCCTTGGTCATGGTGCCGTCGGGCGTCACCGGCCCCAGGCCGGCGGCCACCCGGGCGTCTACTTCTTCACGCAGCAGGCGGTAATATTCGAGGCCTTCGTCGCTGCCCCTGAAGGCGGTGAACATCGGCCCGATGTAGTACACGCCGCCGAAGTAGGCGTCGATCGGCGACGGCCGGTTCTTGGCGCTCTCCAGGACGTGGACCAGATCATCCTCGGCCGTGGCCGACTTGGCCAGCATCTTCTTTAGACGGTCCTCGTCGTACTTCTTCCCGCTGACCTCCTCCAGTTTGGGGATCAGCTCGGTGCGGATCTGCTTGACGATGTAATCCCGCTGGTGGTCGTGGATCTTGCCGTCGGGGGAGTACGGCACGTGGAGCATCGCCACCGGGCAGTCGTACTCCTGCTTCAGGAGCTCGAACCATTTCATGAAGGTGAAGCATCCGGTGTACGACAACAGCAGCAGGTCCGGTTCCGGAAGGCGTTTGCCGGTGGGGCCGACGTTGCCCTTCTTCAGCATGCCGAGGTCGCACTTAACGTAGGTGCAGACATCTTCACTGTGGCCCTGTTTCTCCGCCTCGGTGATGTAGCCTCCCGACAGCTTGCGCATGCCGGACTGCAGGGCGTTGATCTCCGGCAGCACCGGCAACAGGTCGAAGCAGCGAATCAGCTCGGTAAGGTTCCCGGGCACGAAGGTATAGACCACTTTCTTGCCGTCCTCGTGAGCCGTGGACAGATCGTCGAACATGCCGGCGATCATCTCCTTCTGGAGCTCCATACTGCGATCTTTGTCGGCATCTACAGGCCTGGTCATACTTCACTCCATAGGCGGATCGAGTCGGAAAAGGTGCCGGCCTGCTCGCGGATCACCGCGAACTGCCCGGTATCTTCCGAGAACTTGAACTGGGTGTGGGGGATGCCGGCCCGGTCCAGGGCGGTCACCAGCATCGGCTGGTCCAGGAGCGCCGGGTCGCAGAAGCTGGGAGCGCAGAAGATAACCCCTTCGGCGTCATTGTCCCTCACGCTGGCGATAAGCTGGCTGCCTTTGGCGTCCCCCGGTTCATAGCGCGATGCGGCTTCGGTGCTGTTGGCGAGAAACGCGCTGGACAGGGCAACGAGGGGGTCGCCGTCCGGATCGACGTCACCGATCAGCCAGCGCAGCCCCAGGACCAGGTCGTCGCCGACGATCCAGCAACCGGCCCGTTCCAGGGTCTTCAGCAGGCCGACCGGCGGCTGTTCGCAGAACGAGCCGACGATCACCACCCGTGAGTGGTCTTTGTCCTTGCGGTCGTCCTCCCGCTGCGCCAGTTGCAGGTACTCCCGGATCAGCGCGGTGTGCTCCTCCGGCGGCAGGACGCAACCGGCCCTGACCACCAGGTACATCTCCGCAATCGGGTAGACCCAGGGCTCCCGGGATCTGGCCAGGTAAAGGTCGTTCAAGGCGGTGCGGTTCTCGTTGTAGACCCGGATACTGTTCCGCAGGTCGTCGTCGCTGAACTCCCGGCCGGCGATTCGGGCCATGTCCGCCCGCAGTTCCGCAAGCTCCCTCCGCCAGAACGAGCCGCCGACCTCGGGATCGTAGTTCTGGGGAACGTCGATGTAACGCACGTAACGGTCCGGGAACATCATGTTCCACATCCCGGACAGGTTGCGGATGACGTCGCAGATCGACGGGAACAGCATGCCGTCCAGGCAGTCCAGTCTTCCCGAAAGGGCCAGCTCCACCGTGCTCCTGGGGATGTGGCAGATGTAGCTCTGGAAATAGGCGTCGCCCTTTATGATCTCAAGGCCCTCGCCGCCGCCCATGACACCGACCGGCAGCATGCCGGCGGCGTGGATGATCTCCCGGGGGACGTAGATCGGCATGTACCCGACCGCCTTCGCCCGGTGGGTCTCCTTCCACTCCTTGACCACCGTCAGGTCCAAATCCTCATAAAGAAACGTGACCCGGTCCACCAGCGCCTTGAGGGCCGGCTTCATTCCACTACCGCCCAGGGAGCGATCTCCCGGATCAGCTCCTCGGTCCAGGGCGCGCCTTCAGCCAGCCGGCGGCGCAAGGCGATGAAATCGGCCTCACGGCCGGTCTCCTTGTCACCGAATGCGAACGCCCGGAATCCGGCCTTGCCTTCGGTCATCATGTTCAGCGACAGCCAGGCACGGTTGGTTTCACGGTTCTTGTCCCAATGCTGGAGTTTGTGTTTCCTGAGTGACTCGATGGTCTTGATGAGGCAGTCCGGCATGGTGTACAGCAGCTTGGTGCACAGGGCGTTCACTTCCTTGTCCAGGAGGGACAGGTCCACGGTCCCGCGCTTCAGGACCTCCTTGGCCGCCTTGCGCTCATCGCCGGTCTTGTACTCGCCCAGCACCGGGCGGCCGTATTCGTCCAGCATGCGGTCGGTGACCGCCATCGGGTTCGGGGTCCATGTTCCGTCCACCTTGAGGGCCGGTACGATCTGGGTCAGGCCACCCAGCCGGAAGAACTTGTGGGCCGACCACGGCTCGCACAACGTGCCGCTGACCATGCCGTTCTCCATGCCGATCATTCCGGGCAGGAAATCGGTGCTGCCGCCGTCCGGGGCGGAACCGTGTTTCGGCCCGGCCTGGGAGAACATGGCGAGATCACTGGCGACCGAGTAATCGCAGGCCATGCCGATCTCCTGGCCTCCGCCGACCCGCATGCCGTTGACGCGGCAGACCACCGGCTTGTCGCAGTGCAACACGGCGGTGACCATGTCGTTGAACAACCGCATGTACTGGCGGTACTCCAGGGGCCGGCCGGCGTAGTACTCGGCGTACTCCTTGGTGTTGCCCCCGGTACAGAACGCCTTGTCCCCTGCGCCGGTCAGCACCAGGGCGACGGCGGCCCGGTCGTTGGCGGCCCCCCGGATAGCCAGGATCAACTCCTTGACCATGCTGGTGGTGTAGCTGTTGTACTGCTTCGGGTTGTTCAGTGTGACCCAGAGGTTGTGCAGCCCCTGCACCGGGTCGCCGGCATGATCCAGCACCGGTTTCCGTTCCACAAGGATCTCTTTTTCGGGAAGGGAGTCCACCAGGTTGTGATCTTTCATCTGCAGGTCCTCCAGGATCAGTCTTTCCGGTCCGGTACCAGGACCGGCCGCTTTTTCATTTTGTGGGCGGCCACCGCAGCCATGACCTGCACCGTGTCGTCCAGGGGGAAGTGCCGCACGAACGGTCCCAGTTTGACCTTGCCCGACAACACCAGTTCCATGGCGCCGGGATACCGTTCCGGCGGACAGCCCCAGTTTCCCCGTGCGGTGGCGTCCAGGGCCATCAGGTTGGAAAGCCTGATCTCCACCTTCTTCGGCGTAAACCCGACCACCGCCAGGTAACCGCCGAAATCTACCAGGCCGAAGGCGGTCTGCTGGCCCTGGGGCGTGCCGCTGGTCTCGAACACCTTCAGGCCGATGCCGTTGCGGCCCGATTCCTTGCGGAACCGTTTCACCGCCGCCTTGATCGCCTTGAAATCGTTTTCCCCGGCGTTGAGTGTCAGGCCGGCGCCATGTTCCCCGGCCATTGTCAGCCGTTCCGGATCGATATCCACCGCAACGACGGCGGCGCCCATGGCGGCGGCGATCTGGACGCCGAAGCCGCCGACACCACCGGCCCCGACGAACACCGCCACGTCGTTTTCGGAGAGCTCCGACCTCAGGATCGCCTCATACGGTGTCGTCACCGCATCGGCCACCACCGACAGGTCGGCCAGGGCGACGCCGGCCGGCAGCGCAGCAGGTACGGGACATAGCCCTCGTGCAGGCACTTTCACCAGGGAGGCAAAGCCGCCGTCGCCGTCATTCCCCGGCATGAACTGGGTACGGCAGACCGCCGAGTGCCCGGTGCGGCAGGCGTGGCAGTTGCCACAGGGAATGACTGCCGGGACAATGACATCCTGCCCTTCCCTGATCGCAGCATCAGCGCCGGCGGCTACCACGGTGCCGCTGATCTCGTGGCCAAGAGCCAATGGCAGCGGCTTGCGGGTCGGCACCCCGTCCAGGGCAAAACCGAGATCGGTGTGACAGACGCCGCACCCGGCGACCCCGATCACCACTTCGTCGTCCCCCGGCCCTTCCATGCTGCCCTCGAACCGTTCCAGCGGTTGGCCGACAGCGGTGAGCCTGTAGCCGTAATAATCCTTCTGAAAGGACATGGAAGCTCCTTCCCCTCCTGGGTATTTCATGCTGGGACAAGGATCAGATTATCAGGTAGAGCTTCCCCAGGGAACCTGAGAGGGCGAAAAGCATAGCGGACTTAATCGACCCACAATATGAAATCGGCTACGGCCCTTCCTCCCCGCACGGGTTTACCGCCAAAACCCGGTAATACCAGCTGTTGGCGTTCCCGCCCTGGGCCAGGTCCTCCCACGTGATCCCAGTCGACGATCCGATGAGCACGAAGCCGCCGTCCGGAGCGTCGGAACGGTAGATCCGGTAGCTGCCGGCGCCGGTTGCCGGCTGCCAGGCCAGTCGCACATGGGCGTCGTTGATCATGTCCGCCGTCATGCCGTCCACGGCGGCGGCAGGCGGCCGGCTGGTGGTCTCGGTCACCTGGAGACGGGCCAGGTTTCCGTCGGTCAGCCCGCTGTTGGCCGGACCGGTTCCGCAGATTTCGTCGTTCTCCGCCCGGACCAGGTAATGCCAGGTCTGATCGGAGGGGACCGTGTCGTCGGTCCAGGACTGACCGGCGACACCGGAGACGACCAGGTTGGCGGCTGAGGGGGTGAAGCCGGGATCGGTGTCACGGTAGACGGCATAGGTGCCGGCGCCGCCGCTGCCCCAGGCCTGGGCTTCGTCCCAGGAGACGGTGACGCCACCGCCGCCGCAGGCGTCCACGTCCACGACGGCGAGAGCGCCGCCGAACGCCGGCCCGGTGGTGCAACCGCCGCAGGGCGCGTAGTCCGGCAGGGAGCCGTCCTTGACGATGACGTCATCGATATTCCAGCCGGAGGCGATGCCGTCATCGCCGAACGGGCCTTGGTCGTCAGCGATCATCTCGAACCGGAACCGCACGTTCCGGGCCCCGTCCACTGTGGCGGAAACATCCAGCGCCATGGTGGACCAGCCGCTTTCGGTAACCGTACCCGGGCTGCTCCACAGTACGGTCTCCTTGTTCCGCTTCATGACGCTCAGTACGGCGCTGTCGTCGGACCTTGCGTTGAGCTGGCGGTACAGCAGCAGCCGGGTGTTGGTCCAGGACGAGGCGTCAGCCGTCGGGCTGTCGGCGAATTGGGACGTTGAGTGCTCATAATCCCCGGGGTTGCCGCCCTGGCCGGTGAGATCGTTCCCCAGGATTCCCAGGTTGTTGTACGCCAGGCTCGGGTCAGGCTGGCCGGAAGAGCCGCCCAGGCCCTGAGGCGCAGCCGCCTCCCAGTCGCCTGTCAGGGTCCAACCGGGGGCGCCGGCCTCGAAATCGGCATAGAGGTACAGCCCCGGGATGTCCCAGGAACGGGCCGGGATCATCGCCCCGCCGTTGTCCATCACCGAGACGTTGCCTGCGAGATCGGCACTGCTGACCCTGAGGTACAACGGTTGGCACATGCTGAGGGTGTTGATCAGGACCTGATGGTCGGTGGTGACCGCTGCCGACGAGGCGACCTCACCCAGCGCCGGGGTCGGCCCCCACTCAACCACGGTGTCGCCTGCTTCCTCGGTGTCAAACACCACGGTCAGGCGCTGGTCGGTGACCTGCTCCACCCGGAGGTGCCGGATATTCGGACCGGCGCAGTCCATGACGGCGGTATCGAAGGCGACCGCCGGGGAACCGGTGCCGGCGTCGACGTCGTGGTACGTGACGGTGATGATGTCTTCATCCCCTGCCTGAAGGATCCCATCGCTGGATACCGGGCCGGTGCCCAGGGCGATGGAGCCGGCGAAGGTGGAACTGCTGACGCCGGCCTCGGTAACCACGACCTCCTCGGGCACCGTTTCGGTGCTGCTGGTGAGCCGCAGCACGGTGCTCTCCACCAGATTCGGATCCTGATTGAGTCCCAGGTCCACAACCTCGAAGGCGATGAGCTCGCCGCAGGCATATCCGGTCTCCGCCAATGTCACCCGGCCGGCGTTGCACGGCTGCAGACCCTGGCCGAAGTCTCCGAAGGTCTCGAAGCGGTAGTACTGGCCGCCGTTGTCGTCCACGGCGATATTACCGGCCTCGTCGGAACTTTCCACCTGGTAGTAGTACACGGTGCAGGCCTCCAGCCCGGTCAGACTCACCGTGTGGCCGGCTGTCGCCCCGGCCACGGAATCGGTACGATCCAGGGTCGGGCTGTCGCCCCAGCGCACCACCGAGTCGGCAGGCTCACTGGTGTTCCACAGGATGTCGGCGGTACTGTCGGTGATGGCGTCCTCCTGCACAGCCGAGATGATCGGCGCGGCACAGTCCACCACCGCTGTGGCCTGGTACGGGACCATCACGGCGCCGTCGCAGTCCTCGGCATCGGTGTAGCTGCCTGTCAGGCTGTCGCCCTCGGTGATGGACAGCAGGCCGTCGCCGCCAGTGACCGGATCGCCGGTCAGGACGACCGCCCCCTCGAACATGATCGAGTCGGTACCCCGTTCGAGGAGGGTGATGGTTTCGGGAACGGTCTCGGTGCTGGACGCGATTGAAACCTGGACCGATTCCTGGAGCCCGGGATCGGTATTCAGGTCCCTGTCGGCGACTACGACCTGGACGGTGCCGTCGCAGGTGTAGTGCGAGCGATCGAAGCCGATCTTGAACGGCTCACCCAACTCGGCCAGGGCGGCTACCGAGGTCCGGACCACGCTGTAGAAGAAGGTCGGGTCACCGCAGTTGGCGATGGTGTCGGAGGCGGTGTGGTAATGCGGGTAGTTTCCGCCGTGGCCGCAGTAGCCCTCGTTGTCGGTGATACCGATGATGGCGTCCCAGCCCTTCTGCCAAAAGGCGTAATGATCCGAGGCGGTCAGGCTGGGGCAGTAGAACGCATCCACCGCCAGCCCGGTGCCGTAGGTCGTACTGGCGGCGTCGAAATGTTCCGCCAGCCACTGGGACGACGTGTTGTACGACACGTCCAGGTTTTCCTGGGCCGGGTTGCCGTCCCCTTCCCAGCCCGGCATGTCGGTGTTGATCACACCCAGGATGTTTTCGTTACGTGCCAGAGCGTCGTTGGCATACGCCCTGGATCCCAGCAACCCTTCTTCTTCGCCTGTCCAAAGCTGGAATTTCAGGGTGTTGCGGAATCCCCAGCAGCTCATGACACGGGCGTTCTCCAGTACGTTCACCGACCCGGAACCGTTGTCGTCGGCACCGGGAGCGGACCCGCTGGACGGCAGGTCGTCCAGGTGGCCGCCGACGATGTAGACGTTGTCCGGGTTGAACGCCCCTTCCAGGGTTCCCAGGGCGTTGGGGGCGTGGTTGGCGTTCCAGTCCTGGTACTCCGCCACAAGACCCAGGCTGACGAACTCGTCATGACAGTAGGTCGAGGCGTCTTCACAGCCGGTGCTCTGGGTGTAGCGGGTACCGGTCGGCAGGTTGTCGGTGAGGTCCACCCAGTAGGAGTCGATACTGGAGTCCAGGACGCTGTCCACGATCTTCTGGACGATCGGGTCCGGCGGACCGTCGATCAGATTCAACCTGGCGGAAGACGGTTCGGCGGATCTGTTCACCGGCCGGAGCAGGGGTTCCCTTCCAACCGGCGTCAGGAACAGGCCGAACTTGGCGAGCCGTCCGGCGTCGAACCCCCGGGGGAGCTTCAGGAGGACCAGGTTGCCCTCTTCAAGCAGGACCGGCCCCAGGGCCATGACCCCGTCCCGGTCGGTGTCGGGGCGCATCCCCAGCATGTAGTAATCGGAGAGATCGGCTTCTACATCCAGAATCTGTGTGGAGTAGCCGAGGGCTTCGGCAACCGCCCGGTCGCCGGCGATACCTCGAAGGAGGAGGAACCCCTCCGTTTCCAGGACCACGTCAATCCCGGCATCCAGCAGGAGGGTCAGATCCTCCCGGGACTGGCGTTCCACACGAACCAGCAAACCCTCACCGTCCATGGCGATGGCCGGCCAGAAAACAGAGAAAAGAAGGATCAGGACGACTATGGCTCTGGACATAAAAACCCCCTGGATCGTCACCGTTATTGTACGGCGATTCACCAGGGGGGGTCAGGGGTTTTAGAACCGGATTTCGAATCCGAGCCTGGGGCCGTTGTACACGAACCGGCCGGTGCGGAAGTAATCGCCTTCGCAGTAGCTCACCGCCCTGTACCGCATCCCGTAGTCGGTGTGGACCGGGAAGCGGTAGACCATGTGCATGTGG
>CALZKF010000058.1 GCA_945787955.1 uncultured Acidobacteriota bacterium
GTTTCTAAACAATTCGTTGAGCCGTCTAACGTTGAGCACAACCAGCGAGCCAGACTGGCGCGGGCCGTGCAGCAGCACGGGCCGTGACAAGCTGGTTTGGCTGGTTCGTGCGATTGTTAGGTGGCGTTATCACCGGCCTCCTTCACGGTTTTAGATGACACCAAGGCTATACCGCTCAGCGCCATTGTACCTCCGAGGGCCAGGATCACTCCCGGCGGCAGTGCAGGCGTGGCTGCAAAACCAACCGCAAGCCAGACGAGGAATAGTACATTTGCCACCCCGGTCAATCTTCGAGGCACCGACAGTGAGCCCCGCTGAAAGAGCCCCATGTTGAGAAACGCGGCGAAGATTCCTCCCAATCCAGCACCTGCAAACCAAACCGCTGCTTCACTCAGGTCATCGTAGAAATAGAACGTGCCCAGGGCATGGATCACCCCCACCGTGAGAACGAGCCAAGTGGCGATCTTATGGATTACTTTGATCACCTTCATGAAGCTTCTGTCCACCTAACGTTTGTGACCAGCGGCACAGAAGGTGGCGCGGGACGTGCGACGCACGGGACGTGACACCTGAATGTGACCGCTGAGGCACATTGTTAGAAAGCTCTCCGAATTACTCACTACCTCTGATTATGCGCCGAACCGGACCTACGTACTACCTGGATATGTATACCTAAGCGGTCTGCATTCAGCAGGTCAGCTCCCTGCAGGCAAAATAGCTGTAGAGCCATTTGGCTTTTCTTAAGAGTCTTTCTAACGTGAAATGAATTGGGCTTGCGAAGCAGGATAGTTGTTCTGCTTATTTTGCCTATTCGTTTTGTAATTGAATGGAACCACTTAACACTCTTCGCTTTATCGTTAAGTCAAAACTTGCTCGCAGGGATAATCTGTTTCGCAAGTTCCGTATATCTGGGGTGATTATACTGCGAAGCTTGAGGGTAAGTGTACCGGATTGGTCCATTGGGTTGGGCGTGCTCATCTTTTATCAAGCGGGCTTTGAACCGCGTTGGGGCCTTTGTTGAGGACGTGGGTGTAGATCATGGTCGTGGAAACGTCGGAGTGGCCGAGGAGTTCCTGGACGGTGCGGATGTCGTAGCCGTTCTCCAGAAGATGGGTGGCAAAGCAGTGCCGGAAGGTATGGCAGGTCACCCGCTTGTGGATGCCTGCCTGGAGGGCGGCCTTGGGCACTGCGCGCTGCAGGGCGGTCTCATGGTAGTGATGCCGGCGGCGTTCCCCGGTTTCGTGGTGCAGGTAGGTTCGTGTCGCCGGGAACACCCATTGCCACAGCCAGGAGCTGGAAGCTTTGGGGAATTTTCGCGCCAGGGCGGCGGGTAGTTCCACATACCCCTGGTTCCGTTTTTTGTCCTGCTCATGCTGAATGCGGACTTTTCTCAGGTGGGAGTGCAGCGTGTTGACCAGACCGTCCGGAAGGACGGTGCGGCGATCCTTGCCTCCCTTGCCGCGGCGAACGATGATTTCCCTGCGGGCGAAATCGATGTCTTTGGTCCGCAAGCGGAGGCATTCCAGCAAGCGCAAACCGGATCCGTACATCAGTGCGCATATGAGACGCTGGTCCTGGGGGAGCTGATCCAGGACTTGGCGGGTTTCCTCCCGTGTCAGGACTACCGGCAGGTTCGCTGTCCGTTTAGCGCGCCGGACATCCTGGATCCGGTCCAGGTCGATTTTCAAGACATGCCTGTACAGGAACAGGATGGCCGAAAACGCCTGGTTCTGGGTTGCGGGGCTTACGTTGCGACCGGTTGCCAGATAGGTCAGGAACCGTTCGATCTCCCTGGCTCCCATCTCCTTCGGGTGGCGCTTGTTGTGGAACAGGATGAACTTCCGGATCCAGTGCGTGTACGACTTGCCGGTTCTGCGGCTGTAGTGCAAGGTGCGGATCTTGTCCTGGACCTGGTCCAGCAGGCCGGTTGCCATGATGTGCCTCTCTGGAGGAGGCTCGGGGGGGACCTTTTAAGGCTTATGCGCTGAGGGCTTTTTCCACCGCTTTCGGGTTTTCCGCTGCGACTTTCAGGAGAGCACGTGCCGGCCCTTCCGGCTGACGTCTGCCCTGCTCCCAGTTCTGCAGAGTCGAGACGCTGACGCCGATCATCAGGGCGAATTCCGATTGTGATTTGCCCAGGCTGTCCCGGATCGACTTGATGTCCGCCGGCTGGAACACGAACCGTCGGGAGGGCTCCGAAACTCTGCGCTTTATCCGGCCGGCCTGTCGGACGCTGCGGGTGAGCTTGTCGAACTCCTTCTGCTTCATTTCAGTTCCTCCCCAACGATTCTGCTCAGGATTTTGAGTTGGCTGGGAGTCAGGTTTTCCTGGTTTGATTTTTCGTAGAGGTAGAGCATGTACGATCTCTCCGTATTCGTATCCCAGTAGTAGATCAACCGTAGTGCTCCCCGCTTTCCCCTGCCTTTCAATCGCCACCGCAGTTTGCGGAGTCCGCCGGAGCCTGGAATGACCTTGCCTTGCTCTGGCCTCAACAAGAGAGCCAATTGAAGGGCCCGGTACTCACCTTCGTCCAGGAGCCGGCGAACTTCCTTTGTAAAGATAGGAGTCTCAACGAACTCCATTAGCTAATATACGCCATTGGCGCATAGCTTGCAATCGACATGACGTGCCTCTCTGGAGGAGGCTCGGGTGGGACCTTTTATGGCTTATGCGCTTCTTGCGGTGACCTTCACCTCCACATCACATTGCAGGACGTGGAACAGCTTCAGGATCTGGTCCACGGTCTTGCCGTAATAGGCGGTGTCCAGGATGCGGTACAGCTGTGTCGGGGAAGTGCCCATACGGCGGATGATCTCCCGCTTGCTGAGGTTGCTCTCCTTGACCCGATTCTGGGCCTCCACCGTCAGCTCGTAGATCAGCATCCGGCGGAGGTATTCCGGATCCTTGTTGTAATGCATGACATGGTCGATATGGACACTGTCCTCCCTGCCGGACCGCAGGACGTAGGTGAACGCGTCCCGGCCCAGTTCATCATCGACATACAGATCGACGATCGGGTCGTCGGGTGTCGGTGGTGTGTCGGTGACCGCATACGGGAAGGAGTACGCTCCACGCTTCGTGGCCACCACGAATTCCTTTTTGCGGTTGTTCATCGTGACGGAGAGTATCTTCACAGCAATCCCTCCAGAACCAATTCCCGGATCAGCCGCCTGACGCGAGCGCTTGCGCGGCCGAAGATCGGCCGTTGCTTTTCAAGATCCCACTTCACTAGCAACCGGGAGTCCAGGTATACATGGACATGCCTTGGAGCGTGATCGTTCTTCCAGGTCATGAACACGTACCCGCCCCGCTTGATCCTGCTCATGAAACGTTACCATCAGAGGTAACACTTGTCAAGGCGTGCCTCTTCGGAGGAGGCTGGGGCGGGACAGTCTGAATGTAGTTTCAGGAGCCGGCGCCGGCAAATCCGGACGGTTGCTGCCTTACCGGCGGCTCCGCAGCCAGGCGTACCACGGTTCCAGGCCTTCCCCGGTAGTGGCGGACAGCCGGTGGAAGGTGATGCGGGGGTTGACAGACCGGGCCGCCGCCTCGCACTTGTCCACGTCGAAGTCGACGTAAGGCAGCAGGTCGATCTTGTTGATCAGGCAGAGATCGGCGGCGGCGAACATGGTCGGGTACTTCTGCGGCTTGTCGTCCCCTTCGGTGACGCTGATGATCACCACCTTGGCCGCCTCGCCCAGGTCGAACATGGCGGGGCAGACCAGGTTGCCGACGTTCTCTATCATTAAGAGGGACTGGTCCGGGGGAGTGAGCTCGTCCAGGGCGCGGCGGATCATGCGGGCATCCAGGTGGCAGCCCTTGCCGGTATTGACCTGAATCACCGGTGCGCCGGTGGCGGCGATCCGGTCGGCGTCGTTCAACGTCTGCTGGTCGCCCTCGATGACCGTGACCGGGATTTCGTCCTTGAGGGCGGTGATGGTCTTCTCCAGCAGGGTGGTCTTCCCCGATCCGGGTGACGACACCAGATTCAGGGCCAGGATGCCCTTGGCCTCCAGCCAGCCCCGGTTGCGCTGGGCAAGCAGGTTGTTCTCCTGGAGGATGTCGGTCTCCACCTGCAGGATGCGCGAACCAGGGTGATGATGGTGGTCGTGGTCCGGATGATCATGGTGGTGGTCAGGGTGATCATGGTCATGATCATGGTGGTGCTCTCCCGGTTTCCGGAAGGTCACCGTTTCCGGCGGCTGTCCGCATCCGCATGTATCGCACATTTCCAACTCCCACTTTAAACAGCCCAGGGTCAATCCACGGATATGGAACGGACCCTGAGTTCCCTGCCCTGCAGGACCTCCAGGAACCCCTGCCCGCAGGCCGGACAGGTCGCCAGGTGGAAATCAACCGCCACTTCCTTATTGCAGTCGGCGCAGCGACCGCGGCCGGGGATTGTGTCGATCACCAGGGCCGCTTCCGCCGCCAACGTGCCGCGACGGGCGACTTCGAAACAGAATTCCAGCGCAGCAACCTCCACGCCGGCCATTTGACCGACCTGGATCTCCACCGAATTGATGACCCGGGCTCCGGCTGACCGCGCCTCTTTCAGGGCGATATCCAGAATACCGGTCACGATGGACATCTCATGCATGGTACTACCTAGGTTCGATTCGCCAGCAGTTCGATGGCGTAGCCGTCCGGATCCTCCACGAAGGCGAGGACGGTGGTTCCGGCGTTCATGGCACCGGGCTCGCGCTGGATGGTGCCGCCTTTGGATCGGATTTCCTCGACCGCTTTGTGGACGTCGGGGACTTCGATGGCCAGGTGCCCGAAACCGGTGCCACGATCGTAGGACTGTTTGCCCCAGTTGTGGGTCAGTTCCAGGCAGGTTGTATCGGACTCGTCGCCGTACCCCAGGAACGCCAGGGTGAACTCACCCTTGGGGTAGTCCTTGCGGCGGAGGAGCTTCATTCCCAGGATGCGGGTATAGAAGTCGATGGATTTTTCCAGGTCGCCGACCCGGATCATGGTGTGGAGCAGTCGCATGGCGTCCCTTCCTATTGCCAGGGCTCGATGACGATCTTGAGGGAGTCGGCTCCCTGGAGCATGAGGTCGAACCCTTTGGCGATTTCCTTGAGCGGCAGGCGGTGGGTGATCATGGCGGCCACGTCGATCCGTTTCGCTGCGATCAGGTCCATTGCGGTGGCCATGTCGGCAGGTGGGCCGGCGTAGGAGTGCACGATGCAGGCGTTCTTGTTCCAGATGTCGAACATCGGCATCGGGTAGGTGCTGCCCGGTTCCATCGGCGCGAAGTACAGGATGGTGCCGCCCCGGTCCACCAGTTCCAGGGACTGGGTCACCGCAGGGGCGGCGGCGGCGCAGACCAGGACCTGGTCGGCCTTGAAGGTGGTCGTGTCCAGCCGATCGGCCCGCTGGACCCGGGTGGCCCCGAACCGTTCCGCCTGCTTGAGGCGGTAGTCGTACAGGTCGGAGGCCAGGATCTCCCCCGCCCCCATCGCCCTGGCGGCCTGAATCATCAGGATGCCGGACACGCCGCTGCCCAGGACGGCGACGTTCATCCCGGGAGTCAGACCGGAGATCCGCAAAGCCCGGACCACGCAGGCGAGAGGTTCCACGAAGGAAGCTTCTTCATAGGAGACGCTGTCGGGGATTTTGATGACGCCCCGGTCCACGTTGATCGGCGGCAGGCGGACGTACTGGGCGAAGCCGCCGGGATGGAAGGTGGTGGTCCGCAGGGTGTCGCAGACGCTGTGGCGTCCGGTGCGGCAGTAGCGGCAGGTGTTGCACGGTACGTGGTGGGTGGCGACGATGCGGTCGCCGGGGTTGAAGCCGGTCACCCCTTCACCGACCTGTTCCACCAGGCCGGCGACCTCGTGGCCCAGAACGATCGGGGCCTTCTTGATGCGGTACCACTCCATGACGTCGGAGCCGCAGATCCCGGAGGCCTCGATCTTCATGAGCAGCTCGCCGCGGCCGGCTACGGGGCGGGGAACCTCGTCCAGGCGGATGTCCCGGTTGCTGTGGTACACCGCGGCCAGCATCGGGCTAACCCTTGATGTCCCGGTAAAGCTGGAACGCTTCCTTCACCGCCATGTTGTTGTGCACAACGCCGCGGACCGCCTGGATCATGCCGCTGGGGCAGTCGGACTGGAAGATGTTGCGGCCCATGTCCACCCCTCGGGCGCCGGCGTTGATGGCGTTCCAGGCCATCTGAAGGGCGTCCTTCTCAGGGACCTTCTTGCCGCCGGCGACGACCAGGGGGACCGGGGTGTCCCGGACGATGTTCTCGAAGCCGTCGCAGAAGTAGGTCTTGACCATGTGGGCGCCCAGCTCGGCGGCGATGCGGCAGGCCAGACCGAGGTAGCGGGCGTCCCGGACCATGTCCTTGCCGACGGCGGTGACGGCCAGCACCGGGAAGCCGTAGGTCTCGCCCCAGTCCACCGCTTCGGCCAGGGAGAGCAGGGTCTCCCGCTCACCGTCGGCGCCGACGAAGATCGACAGGGTGATGGCGGAGACGTTCAGCCGAACGGCGTCGTCCATGGAAACGGTCAGGCCCTCGCCGGACAGGTCCTTGAGGATGCTGGTGCCGCCGGAGATCCGCAGGACGATCGGCGTTTTGGTTTCCGGCGGGACGCAGTTGCGCAGCACCCCCCGGGTCAGCATCAGGGAGTCGGCGTACGGCAGCAGCGGCGCGATAGTCTCCCCCGGCTTTTCCAGGCCGGAGGTCGGCCCCAGGAAATAGCCGTGGTCCACGGCCAGCATGACTGTGCGGCCGGATTCCGGCTGCAAAATCCGGCTCAGACGGTTCTTCATTCCCCAGTCCATCGGTAACCTCCGGTTGATATCGTAGGTGAACGACGATTGTAGCGCAGAAAAGGGGTCAGGCACCTTTTCGCCCTATCAGTACTGCGGCAGCAAAAAGGTGCCTGACCCCATTATCCCAAAAGCAGCCAGGCGGTTCCGGCGGCGGCGATCTGGATGGTCAGGTTGTCCAGGCCGTGGTTGCTGACCGCTTCCACCAGCGCTCCCGCCACGCCGCAGGCCAGGCCGACCATGAGAATCGTTCCGGCGCCGTACCCTCCCAGCCATAGTGCCAGGCAGGCCGCTCCGACCCCCATGGCCAGCACCGCGGCGGAACCCTCGAAGCTGCGGGTGGCGGCCACGCCGCCCAGGGAAGGCACCTTGTAACGGTGTTTCCCGAAAGCGGTCCCTACCGGCTCGCCGATGGCGTCTCCCCAGCCCCCTACCAGGTAACCGACCACGGCGAACGGCCCGAACATCAGGTTGGACAGCAGGCCGCCGGCGGCGGTAGTCCCCAGAGGCACCAGGATGAACAGGGATCGCCTCGGCGCGTCGGTCAAACGCGCCATCGCCTCGTAGAACGGGAAGTTGTCTCCGCGCCAAACCGCGTACAGCACAACCAGCGCGGTCAATCCACCGAACAGCGCCACCAGCGGCAGCCCGCCGGCGAGGTGCAGAATCCCGGCGGTGGTGAAGATCAGGAAGTGGAATATCTTCCGGGTATACGGCGCCCGGACCTGCACCTTCGTCCGCAGCCAGCCGGCGAACCCGCCGGCGAAGGCGGCGTACAACAGCAACAGCGGCGCGGTCAGCACCGCCTCCCGGGTCGTTGGAAGGAGCCTCTCCATGAACCCCGGGTCGGCCGCTGCACTTTCATCTTCCTCTTCGGGATCCTGCGCCGATGCCGGGTCCGGCTCCGGCTTGCTTTCCGGCCCGTCCCAGCGCGGTGCATCCGGCACCGGCGGGCCGAAGCGCCGTGCGATTTCCGCTTCCAGCCCCGGCACCAGCCGGCCGTAAATGTAGTACGGCCCCCCGGCCGCCAGCCGGTCGATCCAAGCCGTATCGGACAGATCCACCGTCTCGTAGTCCAACCCGGCCGCCTCCGCCGCCTTGCGGTGGACATCCGGACCGCTCGCGCCGTTCCCGGAAATGAACAGCACCGTGCGCACACCCCGTGCGAACAGGTAGGAGCGGAACTCGCCTCCCGACGGCGCGGGACCGATGGCCACGTTGGGCGCCAGCAGTGTGGTTGCACCGGAATACATCGGCGGTTTGAAACTGGCCGGCGGCAGCGCAGGCAGGCCGGTCAGGAACGACTGCATGAACCCTTCCGCCGCCGGCGACTTCCCGGTGGACGGCCCCAGGAAACTGTGGACCAGCACCGGCCGCGGCAGCTTCCAGACCGCCTCCGCCGCCTGCAGTCCCCGCTGCGGGTCCCAATCGCCGTGGGCCAGGGGCACCACGTGGAACGGGATGCGGTAACGCTCCAGAACCTCCCGCTCCTTGTCGATCCACTTGCGATCACCCTCGTGCTCCGGGTCCATGAGGGAAACGATCGACGCCCAGTTCCCGGTGAGCACAAACCCCATGTACTCTTCGTCGGTGGGATACGGTGTCAGAATGACCCCTTCGCCCAGAACATGGACGTCCCCCCGCTCCAGCGTGCCCTGCTCTTCCAGGCTGCGACCGGCGACCTGGTTCTCGACCTCGACGTTCCCGACCTCCCGCTCCACCAGCGCCCTGACCGTGTTGACCCGGTCTTTTCCCAGGAAGCAGTGCACATAGAAACGGCCCCGTCCGCTGCGGGCCAGTTCCAGAATTTTATCCAACGATTCCTGGTTCTCCGACACCCAGGGCAGCATCGGGGCTTCGATGATTTCAATCCCGACCACCGCAGCAGCCGCTTTCTCATCGGCGATCAGCTTCGGCTCGAACGGCACCACCGCCGGGTGCAGCAGGGTGATCACACCGGTGAACCCGTCCTGCTTGAGGAGCCGCATGCGATCCTCGTCCGGGTACGGGCCGAAGGTGAACCGGGCGTTGACCTGGTTGACCTCCCCCATGTCCGCCCCCAGGGTGGCCGGGTTCATCCACAGCCACAGGCAGGCGGCGGCGGCGGCGAACGCCAGGGTCGGGATCCCCAGCCGGACATGGCCGGTGCGGCTGTGGGCCGCGGTGCGGGTCAGCAGCCAGGCCACCAGCGCCGAAAGCAGAACGTATGCGGCGATCACCGTGAGCACCACGACCTTTTCCTTCGTATCGCTCCATCCCGAATTCCGGCCATGCTCGGTGATCCAGCGCACCGGTCCCAGCAGGACGGCGGTGCCGGAAAAGAAACCGACCATCAGCCAGATAAAGAGGAACAGGATAGTGCTGCGCCACATGGAACGGGGTTTCATCTCAGAACCACCACTCCATGCCTGCCCTTACGAACCAGCTGTCCCGGGGGCCGGTGGACAGGAACTCCTGTTCGTTGAGCCCGGCGCTGGCCTTGACGATCCAGCGGCCGATGATGCGGCGCTGGGCCTCGACCTGGAAGCGGCCGGAGTTGAGCTGGTTCTCAACGCCGGTGAGGAAGTTCTGCTCCGGACGGCTGCCGGTGCCGATGCTGAGCCCGACGTAATCCTCCGCATCGCCGAAGTACCGCCTGGCGGAAAACCGCCACGACAACGAGTCCCCCGGATCCCGGTCCGACAGGGTCGGCCGCAGGGAGAACCAATAGTTCTTCCAGTACTTCCCCACGGATGCGGTGTACAGCTTGCCGGTGGAACTGTTGAAATGAAGACGGAACAGTCCGGCGGACGCTTCCCAGCCGCCGTCGAAATTCTTGTACAGCTCTGCGCCGTAACGGTAATCGGGGAACAGGTTCGAACCGGAAACACCGGCGTTGAGGTACAGGTAGAACCGATGGGGCAGCTTCGGATACGCATCGACTTCGAACTGCTGGCCCGAATCGCCGAACCGCCAGGCCTGGGTGACCCGGCCGATGAGGGTGCCCCACTGGAACTTGTGGGAGACCTGGACACCGGTTTCGTGCCACGGATCCAGGGTCTGGTCGAAATGTTCGTAGCGATACCAGACGGCGAGCTTGTTCTTCATATCGTCGGCTTCAAGACGCTTCACGGTGCGATACAGCTTGCGGTCCTCCGGTGAGGCGGCGGAGGCCAGGCGGGCCGCTTCCAGCGCATCCTGTTCCCGGCCCAGCTTCCGGAGTGCCCGGAACTTTCGGTACAGCAGCTCCGCCTCGTCGGGATCGTCGGTCAGCCCCTCATCGCACAGACGGACCGCCTCCTCGGCCCGGTCGTCCCACAACTCGGCGTCGATCAGCGCCAGGCGGGCATCCAGGTACAGCGGCTTGGCGGTAAGGACCGTGTTCAACTCCTGCCGCGCCTCCGGGAACCGTTTCTCCCAGGCGTAGATCCGGCCCAGCAGGATTCGGGTGTCGTGATCACCAGGGTAACGGTCCAGGATCCGGAGGCAGATCTCCGCGGCATGCTCACGCTGGCCGGACCAGGCCGCCTCCCGGGCGGTTTCGAACAGCTCGGTGCGGGAGAATTCGTCGTCCTGGGCCGATGCCGCCGGCAGCCACAGCATGGCGGCAAAGGTCAGGAGGATAATCCCCCGCATGGTCGCTCTCATGGTTCCACCGCCTCCTGTTCTTCCTTCTGCCGAAACCCGGCCCGGTCCATTTTGCCCCACGCCCGTTTGCGGCGAAGGACGTCCCACAGAGCCTTGACCTTGAAGAACGACAACAGCTGGCGGTAGCCGAAGTTCTCCAGGATGCTGAACACCAGCAGCTTGGTCAGATCGATCCAGCCCGGGTAGCGCCGGAAGGATACTTCCTCCAGCAGGATCGATGCGACGGACAGGAAGATACCGTACAGCACCGCCACCGCCAGGAACAGCAGGAAGAACTCCAGGTTCAGAAAACCGAAGATGAACGACAGGAGCACCACCAGGTAGCCGAAGGTCTCCACGAACGGCCCCAGCATCTCGAAGATGAAGAAGTACGGCATGGCCACCATACCGAGGGTGCCGTATTTCGGGTTCAGGACCATACCGCGGTGCATCCACATGGTCTGGAACAGCCCCCGGTGCCAGCGGTTGCGCTGCCGGGCCAGCACCTTGAGGGTCTCCGGGACCTCGGTCCAGCACACCGGGTCGGGCACGAACACCACCCGGTACTTGCGGCCCAGCTTTTTCATATGGCGGTGCAGACGGACCACCAGTTCCAGGTCCTCGGTATCGGTGTCGCTGGAATAGCCGCCGATCTCAAGGACATGCTTCTTCTTGTACACGCCGAAGGCGCCGGAGATGATCAAAAGCGAGTGCAGCGCCGACCAGCCGACCCTCCCCGAAAGGAACGCCCGGAGGTATTCCACCACCTGGAAGATCGGCAGCTGGGCGTCCGGCAACTCGATCTTCACCACCCTGCCGTCCTGGACGGTGCAGCCGTTGATGATCCTGACGATGCCGCCGGCGGCCACCGTCTCCGCCGGTTTCTCCATGAACGGTTTGACTACCCGGAGCAACGCGTTGTCCTCGATCACCGAGTCGGCGTCGATGGAACAGAACAGCGGGTAGCGGGAAACGTTGATGCCGACGTTGAGGGCGTCGGACTTGCCCCCTTTGTCCTTGTCCACCACCACCAGGTTGCGGTGGTTCAGGGAACCGTAAATCTTGTGCACCGTTTCGGTCTCCACCGAGACCTTGTAAACCCGGTCCATCTGGCGCAGTTCAAACGCGTCGATCAGCTCCTTCAAGGTGTCGTCGGTGGAGCCGTCGTTGATCACGATGATCTCGAACTCGTTGTAATTCACCATCATGAGGGACCGCACCGTATCGACGATGTTGGTTTCCTCGTTGTGGGCCGGGACCAGGATCGAGACCGGCCAGGTCATTTCCGATTGCATGATCTGGCGGTAGTCGGAGAAGAACGTCCGGCGGACGAACTTCACGACCTCGAACAGCGACAGCAGGAACAGCAACAGGTAGATCGTATTCAGCGTGATGAAGTACGCCAGCACGAACCAGTTGAACCCGTAGATCATGTCGCCGATGATGGCGGTCCAGTTCATGCCGCCACCTCCGGCAACAGTTCACGGATCCGTGTGCGCACCGCAGGATCGGGGTGCAGCATCGCCAGCTCCTTCAGACGTCCGATCTGTCCCGACCGGATCACCCGGCGGATCCTGTCCAGGGCAACTTCGTCGTGCACCGCCAGCTGTTCGGCCCAACTGTCGATCTCGCCGGCTTCGCCCAGCATCAGCACCGCCTGGTGCCGGGCGTAATTGTCTTGGTCGTCCAGCATGCCTATCAGCGCCTCGATACCCTCAGGCCCTATGAGCCGCAGCGATTCCGCCGCATTGGCGCGGACCCACCATTCCCGATCCCTGAGGCAAGCGGTGAGCATCGGGATACTGCCCCGGTGCCGGATCCGTCCCAGCGCTTTGGCCGCCATGGCCCGCACCGGCCACTCCGGATCGTTCAGGACGTCCTGCAACGGTCCGGCACTGCCCGGCTCGGCGATGGCGCCCAGGGCATGGGCCGCCCGGGCGCGGATGTCGGCGTGTTCGTCCAGCAGCCGCTGCCGCAGCCAGGGCACTGCATCCAGCAGACGGATGCGGCCGAAAATGTCGATGGCAGCCAGCCTGCCGCTATGACTGAGGTCGTCCCAGGATTGCACCAGCTCGTGGACCACGTCGGTCCCCATCCCTGTGAGGATGTCGGCTATTCGGATGGTGGACCACCGGTTCGGTTCGTTAAGCGCACCGATGAGGGGGATTACCGAAGCCCGGCCGCCGACCTTGCCCAGGGCGGTGGCGGCCCGGATCCGCACTTCCGGCACTTCATCGTTCAGGGCCGATGCCAAATGTTCGGTGGCCCGGCGGGCGCCGGAAAGCCCCAGCTTCTCCGCCGCCTCGGCCCGGAACCACCATCGTGCGGATCGGAGCTGCTCCAGGTTACTGTCGACGTAACCGAGCTCGTCGAACGCCCGGCCCAGCCGGTCCCGCTCGATCCCCCGGACCCGCTGGATGAACTCGAGTAAAACCGTTTCCACCACGTTGCGATCCCGGAACCGGACCTGGCCGCCCAGACCGGGGTGCGCCGAGACCGCTTCGCCGTGGGCGTAGGCCAAAAGCGCCGGTTCGATCTCCCGGCGGCGGGCGCGATGGTAGACCTCCACCGACTCCCGCCAGGCCTTCCCGAGGATGATCAGGACCGTCAGGCCGGCGAATACCAGCAGAACGGACAGTATCGAATAGATCAGGGCGGCCTGCATGATCAGCTCCGGGGCCGGTCGAGCTGCTTGCGCACCCGGGCCAGCAGCTCCCGCGCATTGAACGGTTTCACCACGTAGTCGTCCGCTCCCTCTTCAAGCCCACGCACGATATCAGCCTCCCGGTCCTTCATGGACAGGATGATGATCGGCACCCGGGTCAGTTCTTCCAGGGTTCGCAACGCACGGATCAGGCCGAAACCGTCCCGGTACGGCATGACCAGGTCGCTGATGATCAGATCCGGGCTGCCGCTGGTGGCCAGCTCATAGGCATGGCGGCCGTCCTCGGCCACCAGCACTTCAAAGCCGTGTTCTTCCAGCAGTGACTGCAGGAACCGGACGGTCACCGGATCGTCTTCCGCTACCAGGATCCGCGTACCTTGCATCATCTATTACAGTTCCTCGAGGCGGCATGATCCCATCGGGGGAATCGTACTGCCATCTCTCTCAAAAAGGCCGAATTCCCCGATACGATTACTGAACCGCATATACAAAGTAGGATTTAATGACTGGAGGAGGTTAATTCAAGGGAATTCGCAAATAGGGCCCCAATCGATCGGTGCCAGAACCTGTTATGTGGTTGCAATTCGGCCGCTTCCAGAGCCGGTTGGTTGACCAACTGAGGATTGAACCGATTTATCCTTGATAATTCGGAGTCTGACTTCGGATTTTCATGGAACCGGATCATCAGGAATCCCTCTGGATCCGCGGCGGCTTCCCGCGATCGTTCCTGGAGCGGGACATCCCCCATCTCGGAATCCGTATCCCGGCGGAAACCATCCGCCGGTTCTGGACCTTCTGGTTCTTGCAGCCGGGAAGCGGTTCGGGTTCGAAATGAAATACGCCGACGCACCGGCGACCACCCGTTCCATGCGCATCGCCCTTGAAGATCTCGGCCTGGGGAAGCGCCGACGTTGAGACCGGGTTGAGAGCGCTGCCTTCTATTGAACCGGTATGGTCTCTCCTTCCCAGGCGAACTGTTCAAGCCGGTCCAGTTGCTCCTCTGCTCGTCCTGAGAGCTGGCGGTCGTTATCCCTCCGGTAGCTGAGCAGGATCGACTCCAGCACGTGCTCGTCCATGAGGTAGGCCATGGGAGCAAGGATGACCAGGACGGTATCCCGGACCACCGGGTAGTGCTGGTAGTACCGTCCTTCGACCAACTGTTCGTAGTTCGTCATGTCGTAGTAGGACAACAGTTTTTTCTGCAGGGGCATGTCAAGCTGAAGGGATAGGTACTCCCTGGCGTCGCTGCCCTCGAGGCTGGAGTTCAGTCCGGTCAGGACCTTGAGAATCTCCATTTGAACCTTACTGGTCCTGCGGGTTTGGATCATCCAGTGCCGCATCGCCTGTTCCATGCTGCCTCGGGGTTTCATGATCTGGCTATCGGTGTACGCCAGGAGCAGACCGGTCAGGCTCTCCATGGTTGAGAGCGCAACTCGCGGTAGATACTCCAGGACCCTGAACCCTGCCGCATCGTTGGATGCAACCAGAACCGCCAACTGTTCCATGATCTGGTCTCGATGCCGGCTCAGATCCTCGAACAGCCGCAGGGCGTCCTCCGTTGCCGGAACCGTTGCGATCATCCCCAGCATCTCCAAAAGAGGATGCACCACCTCACAGTCGTGGATCCTTTTACTTGCGGCATAGACGGCGGAACTGATCGGATCGCTTCCGGTTCGAACCGTTTCGGCGAAGATCTCAAAGCGGTTCTCCGTAACGATCGCCTCGAGGGCCGTATAGGTTCTCAGGATCAGGTCCGGCTGGTCGGAAGCAATGCTCCCGGCCATGGCCGGAACGATGAAATGCCTGAAATCGTGTAGGAGAGCAGGCCAGTCCGACGGCGCCTCCTCTGCAGCGCCGGTGATCTGCAACATCCCTTCCAGGTCCTCCTCGATGAACATTTCCAGGGCTGCCAGACGGACGTGGTTGTTCCATCCTCGTAGATCCTGGAAAAAGCGGGAAGCCTCGGTTTCCTCACCGTCGACATCAACCGGGATCGGGTCAAACCCGCCTGTTCGGTAGTACTCCCCCAGGTGGACGAAATACTCCTCCAAAAGGCCGATCGCCTCCCGGATGTCGGCGTCGGTAATCGGCTGATCCTGGATCCCGTTCAGTTCAGTGATTTCGGCCTGGATCTCGTCAAGGCGCTGTTCGGCCAGGGACCCGGGATTGTCGGTCGCAGCCGGGGATGTGGAGATCCCGATGCTGAGCGCCAACACCAGAGGTAGCAAGATCTCGCTTTTCACAGTGATCCTCACGGCCGATCAGACCAAATCCCCGTCCCAAAGCCGTCGAATGAAGTTCGTGACCGGCAGGATATCGATACCGTCCTCCGTTCGTCTCGCCTGCGGCTCACGACAGACAACGATGCGACGTTTGACACCGGGGTGGTCCTCCACAAGACTGCGGAGCCCTTTGAGATGATCCCGGGTAATCCGGGTTCCGGACTTGGCTTCGATCGCAACCTGCATGTTCCCGATGACGAAGTCGACCTCGATCCCACTGGCCAGCCGCCAGTAGAACAGGCGGTCATCGACTTCACGGTAGCTCATGAATGCGGACAGCTCGTGGAATACCCAGTTCTCGAACGCCTTGCCGTAAAGCTCCGAACCGGCCGAAAGCTCCCCGCGTCGCGCCAATCGGTTCACGACACCGACATCGCTGAAGTAGAACTTGGGAGCACCGATGACCCGGCGCTTGGGGCGCTTGCGGTACGCCGGTAGCCACCGCCCGAGCAGAGTGTCTTCGAGAATCTGGAAGTGGCTTTTCGATGTGTGGCTCGATACGCCGCACTCTCGCGCAATGTTCGAGAAGTTCACGATCTCTCCGTCGCTGAGCGCTGCGACATCCAGGAAATTCGAAAACGTCTGCAGGTCCCGCACCAGGCTCTCGGCGGCAACTTCCTCCTTGAGGTAATCGGCGATGTATGCATCCAGCATCCGTGCAGGGCGGCTGGCCTGGTAGATCCGCGGAAGGTAGCCGTGATTGAGCATCCGGTCCAGATCGAATTCGCGCCCGAGTTCGTTGGCCGACAGGCCGTGGAGCTCGTAGCGCACCGCCCTGCCGCCAAGCAGGTTGGCTGCGCCACGCTTCACCTTGCGAGCGCTGGACCCGCAGAGTGCGAAGTGAACCCCACGGTTTTCGATGAGCCAGTGCACCTCATCAAGCAGCGCCGGTACCTTCTGGATCTCGTCGATGACGACCTGGATTCCCGGCCCTGAGTTCTCAGCCTCCAGCTCCTGGCGCAGAAGCTCAGGCCGGGAGACGTAGCGACGGAACTGGTCGGCCATGAGCAGGTCCACCCAGTGACTGTCGCCGTATTTAGCTCGCAGCAGCGTGCTTTTACCGGTTTGGCGAGGCCCCCACAGGAAAAAGGTCTCGGTCCCGGGTTTGGGTAAGGTGAGGCTACGCTTGAACATATGATTCAATATATCATGATATTTTGAAGTATCAAGTCAATTCATCCGCAGGGTGATCTACTTCGGGTGCCGGCGCCGATGCCCAGCACCAGAATTATCGACAGTAACATCTCAGCTATCACCTGCTGCCTTCCGCCCCCCCTTCATGGGTAGGTACGGTCGAGTCGTTCATTTCGTTTACCGGCTCACACTTCGGATCTTCGCTGAGAACCAGTTCGATCTCCCCTCCCTTGCGCTTTTCCACCTCCAGCGGTTCGGGGGAACACCAGACGTTCCCTTCCGCGCAGCCCTCGGTCTCGCATACGCGCACGTCGTAGCGCCCGGTAGGGTACGGCGTAAAGCGCATGGACGCGTAAGTCGGGTAGCCTTCGTCGGTCGGGGTTTTCGTTTCCGCCATGAAGTGCAACTCATCCTGATCCACACGGTCCCACTCCTGCTCCTCAACTCCCTCTTCCGGATCTTTGCTTTCAATGGCGACACGGAACTCAAGGAACGGCAGCTTGCTGCGAAGGAAACAGCCTTCCTTGATGTTGACCTGAACCGGCCCGGCCCGGCGGACGGTCATGGGACTCAGTTCCAGCCGGTCTCCCGCCAGGACGCTGACCAGCGCAGCCTCCTCCCGGTCCTCCGTTCCCGGCCACCAGGCCGGCATGAACCAGCTGAACCGGGTCCCGGCCCTGAGGTGATAATCCCCCGGCACCAGGGGGCCTACGCACAGGGCGTCGGTCTGGATGCTGTTCCGGCCGATGGGCCGGCTCGCCACCTTGGCCGGCTGGTCCTCGTCAGGTCGGACCAACACCAGGTGTTTGACTTCGATCCGTGTACCTTCCTTGTCCTCCAGGTCCAGACAGACCGTCCCACCCTTGGTCACCTCAAGATTCCGTTCCTTGGTTTTACCGTTGGAGGTGAATTGAACCGATGGGCGCTTTCCCGGTCCGTCCGGCAGGAGGATCCAGGAACTGAACGCCGCTTCGTCCTGCACCTTCACCTGCAGCTCATACCTTCCCGAGCCCAGGTTCCGGATCTCGTACCGCCCTTCGTCGTCGGTTGTCCCTTTGCCGCCACCCGACAGAGTGCTGACGACAAGCTCGCTCACTGGCCTGCCCTCTGAATCGGTAACGACCCCGGTCACCGTATTCCCTTCCTCCAGGATAAAGGTCTGCTTCTGTTCACAATCCTCCGGGCCGCCGTACCACTTCAGGGTGAGATAGTCGTCGGACCAAAGCATGGAGATCTCCAGGTACAGATGGCATTCTTCAGGACAGGGCAGCTCGAACTCCCCGTCTTCATCGGCCATGATCTGAACCGGTCGTGGGACGGTTGGTTTTCCATCGCCGGTATAGCAGTTCGGTTTTGAATCGATAAAAGCTCGACCTGCCGGAACCGCAGGCTCCCCTGCCAGCACCCTGCCCCGCAATTTCTGTCCCTCGAATCGACGCCCGGTAAAGTGCAGACCGTCTGCGTGCTCCTTGTCCGGGACCAGAATCGAGACCGGCTCGAAATTCCAGTTTCCGCCGGGATCGTGAACGAACACCTCTACCGGAAATGTGGTCGTTGTCACCTGGAACCTGCCATCTTCTCCGAACAGCTCGTACTGTTTGTCCCGTCCTGATTCCGGCCTTCTTACAATCAACCGGTAGCGTCCGATCGACTGCCCTTCGCCATCGGTGACCATTCCGGAAATCCTGTCGGCACTTGAGACCACGATTACGAGTTCCAGCGGCCGGTCATTGACTTCAAGCGGCTCCTTCGCGTTGAACGCTGCACCATCCACCGTCATGCTCTGTACGGTCTGCCCTTCGGAAAACGAGGTCTGCATCAAGTATCGCCCAGGTGGAACCTGTAAGGTCGCAGCACCGGATTCGGGGAGTATTGCAACACGGACCGAGCTGATGGCCGGCCGGCGATCACCTCCAGGAATGGCGGTTATGGTTCCTCCTGCTGCCGGCGCCCCGCTCTCGTCCACTGCAATGACCGAGACCGGGATCATCGCCGGGATGGTGAGACGTACATCAAGCGGTTTACCCGCTTCCAGCGACACGATCTCCCGGGCGAGAGCTTCAAGCATTGTCAACTCAACCGTACCGCCACTTCCTTCGCCGACCACTGCAAATGCAGTGCCGCACGGGAGCGCTTCGAAGCTGTAGGAAATTTGCATGCCATCCGTCATCTGCTCCCTCACGTCCACGGCAGAGAACATCAGGCTGATCTTGTACCCGGCCGCAACGGCTTCGCCCTGGTCGTCCACCACCGAGACAATTGCCGAACAAGAGGGGTCACCCTGGGCGAGGGCCGGAGAGAAGCAGGCAAGGGCTGCGATGACGATCAGCAAAGTCGCCGGGCGAACCGATAACCCGGACTGGTTCATGAAAACACTTCCGGAGTGCAGGAGGTACAAGTGTATCCCGACACCGTCCCCTTGAGCTCAACCCCGCCTGCCTGCCGGGGATCTGGCGTCGAATCTACCGGTTCCAATCGGTCACCAACGCGAAGGGGGCGCTCAGGAGCACCTTCTCGCCATCCGCGGCGGTTCCGGCAAAGAAGATGCGTCCGGAGTCCGGGTCGATGGAACGGACCGCGTTCAGTTCGAACTTCATCTTCCGAACCCCTTCGGTAACGACGCGATGACTGGTAAATACAACCTCCACAGGGCTGCTTTGTAAACCGTCGGCCATGATGAACAACCAGGCCATCGTGGGATCATGATCGGCGCGCCGTCTCACACCACCCACGAGAATGAACTCATCGCTGCAGTACGCTGCCAGTGATTCGTCCTGCCTCTCCTTGCCGTACGGGTCCAGCACTTCAAGAACTTCACCGTTCCGGTTGCTTTGCAACCATTCGGGTCCATGCTGCCCACAAGCCTCTGCCAGCTCCCGTGACAGCGGCTCCTGCTGGTCAGCATCCAGGTCACCTTCCAGCTTGAGATCCCCGATCTTGAGCGGAACCCCTTTGAGTACCGCATGCCTGGTCATCTCAAACGGGATGGCGTTCGTTGGAACCGGAACGATCCTCTCGCCATCTGCAAGTATGGAACCGCACCCAATAATGAGGCCCACGAGCAGGAACAGTCCTCTAAAACCGGTCGATTTGATCATCTGGAACATGGCGTGCTCCCGCCCCCTCAGATAGAAGGTACGGGACAGAAACGCCGATCGTTTAGTCGTACCGCCTGCAAAGCGATGGACTTGACTCCCCACCCCGCATTAAGTCACCCCGGAGACCTGGCTGGTCAGGAGCAGCGCGCTTTATGAGTTTTTCTCACAATAAGCGGGCCAGCTTTCTGGGAACACGTCAAGCCACTTTAACAAACTGTCCTAAATCCGGGGTCCCCCTTGGCAGACTCCAGCAGCGCCCAGTCCTGTTTCACATTCCAGGCAGTAGCGAACGAGCCATACGTCCGGCGGGCCAGTTGTGCGGGCGATAGTTGCGGATCGTCCTCCAGAGCCGCCCACATGTCCGCCCGGAAGCTGGGCCCCATCTGGACTCGACACCTATACGTTCTATGTCGCCTCGCCAGTTCGATCGGCGATGCCACGTCGGATCGCCTGTCCCGAAGAATACCGGCCGGCACGCGCATGCTGGTTCCCCGGAAGCGGGTATCTTCACCTCGCCGCTTCAGTTGGAAGGTTGTTCCGGTCCTCAGTATGTCGATGCGCGGACCGTCATAGAGAGCCGTCAACCGCGCCAGGCGACGATCCTTCCCCAACCACGCGCCGATCGAGGCCCAGTAGGCGAGAACCCGGGGAGAATTGTTCCTTTTCAGCGAACGCAGCAAGCGATCTGCATTCACCCGGGGATGATGCACTTCGATCCAGGTGGTCAAGACGGCCAGGACCCGTAAATCATCGTCCTCCAGCCCTTCGATGGAAGCTGCCCGAATCGTGTCTTCGATGTTCGGCTCATCCGAAGCTTCGGCAGCGAACAGCATCCCGATGCCGACCATATCAGCCGTCAGCTCAGGCCCGAGGGGCATGGCTTCTGCCTCTACCTTGCGACTAAACGGCATGACCCAATCTCCTCGCCAGGTCAGTCATCGTGGCTCGAACGTGGGCAGGCCAGTCCCGGTTGAGATCCTGCTCCGATAGCCACGGCAGAATCCGATCCAACTCATCAGGCGTTGGACCAAGTGCGATGCAGTCCTGGATGTCGACGCCTCGATCGCACAGGGCGAACAGCTTGCTCATCAGCAATTCGGAACGCCCGAGGCTATTTAGAATCAGGGCCTTGCCTGCAAAAACCTGCTCAAGCCTCTCCTTCCAGCCGTCCGGGAGTTGCCGGGTCAATGAAGCCGGACCATTGTTGAACCAGTCATCATCCAGCGACTCACCTGCAGCCCTTCTGCTCGCGGCGAAATCCCGGGCAGTAGATTTAACGTCTTCAGGGATCTGAGGATCAAGAACGTCACAATCCCGAGTCTGTCGGGAGACGACCCCTAAGAGAGACAACGCTGTGCCGCCAACGACCACAGCATTCAGGGAAAGCCCTCGTTGATCGAGGAAATCGTCAAACAACTTGATTGTTTCTTTGGGATTCATTGGTATCAATATAATTGATACCTATGGTATTGTCAAGGATTACAGCGAATCATCATCTCGGTGATAAGTTCAGCCTCGCGGTGAGTTATATCGACGGTCGGAAACATCTTCCGGTTATCGATCTGCGCCGCGCTGCCTGAGCATTCCTCCAACATGCAACATGCTGCACCGTTCGTAGGGATATAGGTATGTCTTGATCGGGTCGTACTCGTTTCAAAGGTCATCATAAAGTCCAACCCCACCACAATTCTCCATTCTGGAGCCCAGTCGACACGTATAATTCGTTGGTTTTTAGCGCCTCTCAATTCGGTGGCGCACTACACTGCCCGTGGGTTCTGGAGGCCAGCTTCGCGACGCGACTGCGGCTCGCTCGGGAGGCCCTGGGATTAGGCCAGCGGGAGCTGGCCACTCTCCTTGGCACGAGCCAGGAGGTCGTCAGGTACTGGGAGAAGGGGCGGTATCGGCCGTCGGAGAGGTTCAGGTGGGTGATCCTGAAGAGGCTGGGGCTGAAAACTTAGCGAACTCAGACCGACGGATTATGAGGGCAAATTAAGAGCGCGCTATTTCAACGTTTATTTGAGATGGCGCCTGTTTT
>CALZKF010000059.1 GCA_945787955.1 uncultured Acidobacteriota bacterium
AGTCCATGGGCCGGGATATAGCGAATGCGGTGCCAGTGTCCGATCAGGGAAAAGCAGTTCGATTCAACCTGAAACGCGATTGGAAAAAATGACTTCCGTCCGGCTTGAGGTCGATGCCGTCCACCGGCGGACGGTGTGCTGCACGGCGTTCAACCGCAAGACCCTCCGGGTGAGGTGGTTACGGCCGGCCATCCGCATTCTGCGCTACACGCTGGGACGATTTATCCCCGGTATAGCCTGTCGAACAACAGGTCGAGAAACCTGTCCAGACGCGTGAAGCACGCCTCGAACACCGCCGGCGCCTTGCCGTAGGGGTCGGCCAGGTTGTAACGACCGTATCCTGAACCCCGGCCCGTCAGTTCCGACTCCAGCAACGGCAACAGGTACAGCCGTTCCCGGAGGTCCGGATACTCCTCTTCCAGGGCTTTGAGTTGCCACGCTTCCATGACCAGGACCACGTCGCTGGCATCCATCATTTCCCGGTCGATCGGCCGTGCGCCGTGAGGGCCGAGGTCGACGCCCCACTTCTTCGCCGACAACACCGCCTGTTCGGGAGACGGTTTGCCGTCCCTGGCCCGAATTCCGGAGGACCGGCAGACCACGTCCCTGACACCGAGACGGGCCAGCTTGTCGTTGGCCAGGTATTCGGCGAACGCGCTGCGACAAATATTCCCGAAACAGACGAACATCACGTTCCCGGGCCGCCGGGGCAACGGCGGGTTCCGCAGTCCCCGCCCCTTGACTGCCCAAACCAGATCGCGCACTCCCCCTTTGACCGCCATGACCGGCGGGCAAGTCAGTATTGCGCGGATCACCTTATCCATGCCGGCACGCTTCGCGGACAAGAGCGCAGATTCGTTCCACATCCTCCGGCTTGACCCGGTCGTGAAGCGGGAGGGTCAGAATCCTTTCCGAGAGGGACTCGGCATTTGTGCAGGACACATCCGGGAACCGGTCCTGAAGGCCCGGAATACGGTGCAATGGCTCCGGGTACATGCCGGTTCCGCCCAACCCTTCCCGCTCCATGGCGGCAAGCGCCCGGTCACGCCGGCCCGGCGAATCGAATACCAGCGGGTACCGCACCAGGCCGGACTCCACCGCCTCGAGATCAGGTTGCCGCACTTCCTTGCAACTCTCGAGGGCGAGGCGGAACGCCCGGGCCGTCCGCCTGCGGATGGCCCGGATGTTCTCGAGCCCGGGCCACACCTGTCGCAGCATGCGGCCGACACCGGCTCCTGCTTTGCAGGTTGGAAAATCCCGCGCAAACCAGGTCTGCCCTACCCGGAACCAGGGCAGGGCTCTGGGAATCCAAAACAACCGGGGGTGGAACAGGACGGCATAGGCCAGCAGGACCGCCAGGTACCGGGCGGTGGACAAGAAACCGGGAGAGCCGGGCAGCCGGTTCCAGGATGCCTCCACCTCCTGGCGGAACTTCCCTCCGGCGCCGACCACGGCGCCGCCGGCAAGGACGCTCAACGGTTTCCCCCGGCCGAAGCTGAGCACGCCGACGGTTCCCAGGGTACCCAGCGGCAGTCCGGTGGCAGGGTCCCGATTGGCGGTGGCCTGGGTGGCATCCTCGATCACGGCGACGTCCCGACCGGCGACCAGGGCCCGCAGCGCTTCCAGGTCCTCGGGTATACCGAACAGGTGCACCGCGACCACCGCCAGGGTGTCGTCGTCGATCAAGCTCTTCAAGTGCTCTTTATCCAGTACGAATCGGTCCGGTTCCATGTCACACAGAACCGGGTTCAGATCTGCTTTCAATGCGGCAGCCACCACCGAAGGGCAGGTATACGACGGCAGGACAATTTTCCTTGCCGCCGACTGCTCCTTCAACGCCATCATCGCAACCCATAAAGCTGTTGTTCCCGAATTTGTCGGCAGTGCTCCGGGGTAGGCCTGCAGCAACGAGTCGGGCAGCCCGCTCGGCCCGGGGCGCAACCAGGCCCCGATCACGGCCCTGAGACCGATTGAGTGGCCGGCGGCAGGAATCGATCGCATCATGGCCAGATCTCCATGATCCGGGACAACTGACCGTTCATTCGCCCGTGGCAGGTTTCGGGGAACCGCGGAAATGAGCGGCGAGGATTTCGCAGGCGTACCGATCCAGGGCTTCATATCCGCTGGCCGCGATGTGGCTCCCGTCTTCCTTGCAGAACTGCTTCTTGCGGCCTCCGTCGGGACCGGCCAGGACCTTCTCGAAGTCCAGAAGGAGGAGTCCCTCGGCCGCTGCAAGGTTCCTCAGCCAGCGGTTCAGCTCGGTGACATGGCCATTTATCCGGTCCTGATAACTGCTTTTCCCCAGGATCGACCCGACAAAACCTGCCAGCGCCTCCTTGAATCCGGCCTTGGGGCCGATGGTGACCTCGGTGGACAGCACCGGCTCGATACCGTGCTCTCGCGCAAGGCGGATCATCTCAACGTAGCTGTCCCGCGCCCTCTGCTTTGCGGCGTCACGGGCCGGTTCCTGGTTCCTGAAAATGTCGTTTATGTACCCCCACAGGAGCACCGCCCTCGGCTGATGGGGGATCACATCGGCCTCGAAGCGGGCCAGCATCTCGAACGACTGCTCGCCTGGCGCGCCCCGATTCAGGAACGCGAGCTGCGCACCGCAAGTCGGGTTCCAGCCCTGGGCGTAGGAGGCGCCTAGGATAACGATCATGGTCTTCTCCCGTTCAGGATCATCGAAATCAGCCTTGGCGACCTGCGGCCCGGCCGTTGGATCCGTCGAACAGCCGGCCAGGGACGCCAGGGCGAACATTGCCAGACAGGCGGCTATACGGCTGGTCCCCGTCACAACGGCTCCTACCCTGATTTCCTTTGGATAAACCGGGTGATGTTCCCCAGTGTGTCCAGGTTCTCCGGGATAAGCTCTTCATCCTCGACCTCGATCGACCAGGTCTCCTCAAGGAACGCCACCAGTTCCAGAACACCGGTGGAGTCGACGATGCCGTTGTCCATCAGGGATGCGTCGGTGGTGATTTTGTCCCCGCCCTGTCCGAATAAAAAGTTGTCTACGATGAAAGATTTCACCTGGGTGGTGATCGGATCCATGTATTGCTTCCTCCAATGACCTGCGGGAAATCCGCTGCTGGATCAGGATGATCCTACCGCCATCTCTTCGAGGTCACCATATTCCTCGAGAACCTGGCGGAGCGGACCGAACCGAAAGGTCTCCAATAATTTTCGAACCTTGTTGAGGGTGGTGCCCAGATTGACGTAATGGCGGAACCGGTTGCCAAGCGGCGCCTCCCGTATTCTCGGCTGCTCCGGGTCTATCTCCCAGGGGTGGATATACACGTTCGCCGGCATGCCTTCCTTGCGGTTCAGACGATCCACCGCCCAGCGGGTCACCGGGAACGGATAGAACCGCAGGTACCCGCCGCCGGCTACCGGCAGCGTCATGTTCCAGGCAGACAAGGTCGATGGCGGCACTTCCACCAGGGACGCCCCGGACGGAGTGCGCAGGCGGAACGGGTACCGCGGTATGCCCCGGAATCCATAACGGTCATGGAACACCGGAAAGAGACTGGAATCATACTGAAACCCGCAGGCCGCCAGGATGTCCAGAGCCCAGACGCTGCTGCGGACGATGGAGAAAGAAGCCGCCCGGTAGCCTTGCACCGCCGTTCCCGAGGCGTCTTCCAGGATTTTTTTTGACCGTTCCGTCTCCACGCGGAACTCGCCGGGGGTCTGGTCGTAAATGAGTCGATGACTATAGCCGTGGGAGCCGATTTCGTTCCCCGCGTCGGCGATCCGTCGCACCAGTTCCGGGTGGCGCTCGGCAATCCATCCCAGAATGAAGAAAGTCGCCTGGACCCCGGTGCGGTCAAAAAGTTCCAGCAGGCGGTCGGTGTTCGCCTCCACGCGGCTCGCCATACCGGCCCACTGGTCCCGGTCAACAACGCCCTCAAAGGCTGAAACCTGAAAATGCTCTTCCACATCCACCGTGATGGCGTTCAGGATCCTGTGGTGATTCACGCCGGCGTCACCCGCCGGTTCGGCTGTCGGCATGGCGGCGCCTTTCCGGTCTCAGACCCGGTTCCGGTCGAGCCATGCGATCAGTTCCGATCGCTTGTAACGCAGCGCGGAGGTCCGGCCCGTGCCGACCCGGTAGGCCGGGATAGCGTTCTTCCGGGTCAGATCCCAGAGTTTGGTCCTTCCGATTTTAAGAAGTTCCTGGGCCTCTCGGCTGGTCAGGATCAGGTCTTGCACCGGGTATGTTTCATCGCGATTGCTCATGATCGTTCCTCAAGGCCACGGGTTTCCGTGCCGGCCGTTGTTTCCGCCGCGGAAGTCCATTCTTCCCAAGCTTCCAGCAGGCCCCTGGCCGTGGCCGCAGGGTCGTGACGGAGCTTCTCGTCGTCGCCAAGGAGGTTCCGCCGGATCATCGGAATCGACTGCTCACCGCCGCCGGTCCAGTACAGCGGGATCGCGCCCTCGTTGCGGTAGCGCTCGCAGGTCTCGACATCCACCGGTTCACTGTTCACCAGCAGGCGATCGACAATCCGGCCACCGGCATGTTCCGTCATAACCCGGACGTGATCGAGGAGGTCCAGGTCGGCAGCCTCGCCATGCTCGCTTACCAGGTTGCCCACCATCACGCGGAGCGCACCGGTATCCCGTATCGCCTGGGACACACCTTGAACCATAAGATGGGGCACCTGGCTGGTGTACAGGCTCCCGGGGCCGAGGACAACCATGTCCGCCTCGCGGATCGCCTGCACCACTCCCGGTGTCGGATCGACATCGGGCGGTTGGAGCCGCATACACTTGATCCGGCCAGCCCGGGCCACAATAGCCGTTTCACCCACGACCCGGCCACCATCCTCGAACTCCGCTTCCAGAGATACGTCCTGCAGTGTGGCGGGCAGGATGCGGCCTACGGTCCTGAGCACCCTGCTGGAGGTCTCAACCGCCTTGAGGAAACTGCCGGTCTGCTCGGCCAGGGCGGTCAGGATCAGATTGCCCAGGGAGTGGCCGCCGATGCCCTCGTCACCGCCGTAGCGGTGTTGGAAGATACCCGACAGTAATTCCTGTTCCGAAGCCAGTGCGACAAGGCAGTTCCGAATATCGCCTGGAGGCGGCACTCCGCGGGTCTTTCGCAACCGTCCCGAGCTTCCGCCATCATCGGTCATGGTAACAATTGCAACCAGATTCTGAATGCCGTTGTCTCCTACCATGGAGCGCAATCCGGCCAGGACGATCGGCAGGCCGGTGCCCCCACCCAGGGCGACCACACGCCGGGGAACCGCCGGGAAGGTTCCTGCTCTGGGGAAGCCGGTCATTGTTTTCGATCCCGTGCGTAATAATCCTTGTAGTAGCTCTCGTAGCGGCCCTCCCAATCGGCGAGAGTCCGCTTCTGATCGTTGAGAACGATTCCAAGGAGCGGCGCACCCTGAACCAGCGATTCCGCCTGCCGCATCAGGGAGATAGTGGTCCGGCCTGCGCGGGTGATCAATAGCACTCCGTCGCTGGTGCCGGCGATGATATCGGCGTCGGTGAACGGTACGATCGGCGGCGTGTCGATAACGATTTTTTTGTACCGCCCCCGGAACTGCTCCATAAGATCCCGCAGGCGGTTCGAGCCCAGAAGCTGATCCGGATCCTCGGTCGCTTTGCCGGCGGGAAGGATGTCCAGCCTGGTGTCCTTGATATGGAGGATCGCATGTTTCGGATCCAGGTCCTGGGAGATCAGCTCCGCCAGACCGATGTTCGGACTGGGCGACAGCCATCTGAAGAGGGTCGGCCGCCGAAGATCGGCATCGATTACCAGAGATCGCTCGTCTTTCGATGCTCCGAACGCCAGCGCCAGGTTCATCGCCACAAGGGATTTCCCCTCTCCCGGCGCCGCACTGGTCACAACCATCACCTGGGGGTTGAGGCCATCCTCCACGGAAAGGAGAGACTTGAGGCGGCGGAACTTCTCTGCGATGAAAGAACCGCCGTTGTCGCGCACCACCAGTTCGGGGGAGTTCGTCAACTTATGTGAGAGGATCTCCGCCAGCGGCACACCGGCGGCCAACTTGCCGTCCTTGGCCTGAAAATCCTTCGCCGCCTCATCTACCGGCTGGTTCGGCCGGCGTCCTCTGACCTGTTTGAATTTCGTTCGCATACACTCGCTTCCTACAGTACGGCAACGACAACCGCCGCCCCGACGAGAATCGACATGAACGACCAGGCGAGATTCCTGATCAAAAGGCGTCGCCCCTCATGGTCATACTCGGGAGTGCGAATCCGGGGGATGGAGATCAGCACCGGGGTATCGGTTTTTTCCTTGAGGCTGGATTCCGAATACACAAGTGGACTCAGAAATACCCGGATCAGCAATGGGGAGATGAAGAGAAACAGGCCGGCCGCCACCGCGACACCATAGACCATGGCCGGGATCGGGCTGATCGGTTTGAACGGCGGCGACGCCTCCTGGATAATCTCGAATCGTTCGCCCTGCTGGTTCTCCTCGATCTCTTTTGCGGCTCGGGCGTTCTCCAGCTTGTCGCGGTAATCAATGTACTGACCCCGGACGACTTCGTACCTCTGATCGAGCCCGTCCAGTTTCTGGGCCACTCGGGGTGTGTTCTCGATCCTGCGGGTGTAAGTGGCGATGTCGTTACGGATGCGGCGTTCTTCTTCTTCCATCCGCACCAGTTCTTTTTCCAGCGCGTCAATTTGAGCCAGCAGGGCCGGGCTCACTGCGGCCGACGGCGGCTCGCCATCCTCACCGGTCGCGCCGGTTGACGACGCACTGTTAAGGAATGCCGCCAGTTCCTCGGTCTTCTTGATGACGTCCGGATGGTTGACGGAATATTTCGCCTTCAGATTTTTCAACTCGTCCTGCAAGCGCCGCAACTGGACTGTTCTGGTATCCATGGCCGGATCGCTTCCAGGAGAATTCGAGGCGGTCCAGTCGGCCTGGTCTTTCTGGGTTCTGAGGAATTCAAGGTCATCCTCGACCTGGGCCTGCCGGCCCTGGTTGGAATCCAGGTCGCTCTGGCGCGAGTTCAGGAGTTGCAGGTTTGCGTTGTAATGCTCCTGGGTTTCAAACAGGTGCTTTTCCCTGTAATCGGCAATTTCGACTTCAAGAATTCTCATATCCACTTCGACCTCATCCTTGAGCTTTCGAAAGGTTTCTTCCGTACCCTCGGCCTGGCCGGTCCGGAATCGGATGTTCTGGTCGATGTACAGCCGGGTCAACCGGTTCACTACGCTGGCGGCGCGATTGCGGTCCTCGTCACGGAACGACAACTGGAACACGCCACCACCCTGGCGCTGGTCGATCCGGAGCAGGGAGACCACCATGCGGCCGCTGATGGAGCGAATCAACCCGTCCATTTCCTCGTCGGACAGATCGACCCCGTAGATCTCCTCAACCAGTTGTTCCATGTATTTCCGGCCGACCACCGCCTCCCGCAACGCACGAAGCCTCATGGACATATCGTCGGTCACGGTGGACTGCATCAGGGTTTCCGGGATCTGCGGAGGAATCACCAGAACCGTCGTACCGGCCTCATAGGTCTTGGGAAGGTACTGGAGTGCAACGGTAGCCGCGGCGACCCCGATTGTGACTCCGGCCACCACCGTCCACCAGGATTTGAAGATCTTCTCCAGAATTTCGAAAATCAGCGACTTGTTCATCCGGAACTCCTGCCGGAAGAGCTATGGGGACCTCGGGGATACCACACCAGCCCGAACCAGCCGCGGGCCACCGTGGTGTCCTCCTGGCCGGCCTGGTACGACTGATCCGAATAATCCGCTCCCAGGCGGTAACCGAATTTCGGCTTCGGCCGCCACTCGAGGCTGGCTCCAAATGCCAGGGAGTCGGTGGAAACGATGGTATCGCCTACCGGATCCCGGGAAACGTACCGGCCCGACACCGACCCGGACCAGTGCGGCCCGGGGGTGAACCGGTAGAGAACGCCTGCCACCGTATCGGTGGTTGCAACCGCAGCCACGCCGCCGCTGGAAGGCGCCTGGGAAGCTGTCAGGATCCAGCTGGACCGCCTCACCGTTTTCGTCAGGCTGAATTCGGTGGAAAACTCCATATCGCTTACCGTTACCGGAACCAACGCTCCCACGGGCAGGAACTCGCCGCTACGATCGGCCACGCCCAGGGCGACCCGGATGCGGTCACCGGGCTGGCCCAGATTCCGCGTCCATACCACCGCCAGCTCGTCTATATCCTCAGAACCGGTGGAATCCAGATCATTGGAACTGCGGCCGATCATGACGCCGAGAGTAGCCTTCTGGGAAAGATTGTGATCGAACTCCAGGCGGGCGCCCCAATCGCTGCGGTCAACGATATCGGATGTGACCCCCGGATCGCCTCCCGGCAGGGCGTTGTAGCGAAACTCGGATGCTTCGATTACGCCGTTCCAACTCCAGCGTCTCGCAAAATCGCGGCGGTAGGAGGCCGAGAAATTGGCCCGCTCCCGGTCTACCGGTTCCGTCAGGATCAGGTCGTCCGATACGAGGCTGTCGACGCCGCCCTGCTGCACCGACTTGTTGTAGCCCACATCCAGGTGGAACAGGGCTCTCCGGCTGGTTCTGTTGTCGAGTCCAAAAGTGAGATCCTGGCTGTCGTTGTTCAGATAGTCGGTGTCCCGGTACCAATCATAGGCCGGGGCATAGCGGAACTCGAACTGACCTGAATCCCATTTCCGGATTACCGGAAGCACTACCCGGAGTCGGCTGATCATGTCGCTTTCGCCATCTTCCCCTGCCTGAACCGTAACGTTGTCGGTGGACTCGGCCTGAACCGAAATCTCCGGATTGAACTCAACATCGGCCGCCAACGGCCCGGCCTGGCACAGAGACAGGGCCAGTGGGATGATTATGGAAAGCCTGGAAGCGGTTTGTCCCATCACTTGCCTCCTGCAGTCGCCGATCCAGGCCCCGGCGGACACCGAAACAGCGTGCAGATACATATTCGAAAGTGCTGCTGAGCGAACGTGCCTTTGTCGGATGCCAACTGTTTACAGCAGACCCTGGAAACGGTCAAGCAAAAAAGTACGAACAAAATTGAAACATTACGGAATCGTTAACTGGAAAATCTCGGTGCCATAATATTACCGCACCTGCCGGGGATGTCGATCCGCCGGACCCAGGTATTAATTATGGAAACAATACTGGATTTTCTGTCATATCCGGTCAGAGCTTCTCACACAGTGATCATTAA
Organism: uncultured Acidobacteriota bacterium; assembly: GCA_945787955.1. Classification (GTDB taxonomy): domain Bacteria; phylum Acidobacteriota; class Polarisedimenticolia; order Polarisedimenticolales; family Polarisedimenticolaceae; genus Polarisedimenticola. Next base: position 9,176 of record CALZKF010000059.1, read on the forward strand.
CTAAATAATTCATTTATAATAATTTAACCCCCGGCCGATAACCTGCCAACCCGCCCCTTGTAGTCAAAAAGTATCTGCAAAAACCTCCGAATTGTTATTGACGATTGTTGACTGGTTTCGTACTTTAGTAGGCACACTTTTGGCGCGGTTTGAATTCAGGTTAAACAGATTCCGGCTGGGAAGCGGAACGATGCGTTCCGAACTTCGCCGGTGGAATGGACAATGGAAATATGATCACCCTTTTGCGGCTCGGTCGACCGGGGATGCTGATGGGGTTCTTATGCGAGGGAACCCTTATCTTCGGGGTGCTGTATGCCTTGGCGGCAGCAACCGCCGCTGTCGTCCCGGGATTCATCGGCGGCGATCCAATGCCGATGGTGGCCACAGCAAGCGTCTTCTTTCTGGCGATCCTGATCTCAATCCGGACCAAGGCGACCACCGAGCATCTCTCCAAGCTCCGTGAGTTCACCATTTTTGCCATCTTCTGCTGGTTCGTAGCGCTGTTCACATACCTGGCGGCACGGATCATCGGCGGTTCTCCCGGTCGTATGGCTTCCCTGCTGATGCTGGAGGCGGCGATCGCCCTGCCGGTGGTCGCCATCGGCTGGCGATGGACTTCGGAACGACTTCATGTGTTCAGCGCCCGCAAGGAGAAACTCCTGATCCTGGGAATCGGCGAGACTGCCCGGGAAGCCTGCCGCACAATCGTCAAGAACCATGGCAGTGAGTATTCCATGGTCGGATTCGCTTCCGAAAACCAGGATTCGATCGGCGATGTGATCGCCATGGGCCGACGTGTCCAGACCGACTATGCCGGACTCGACGGTCTGACCCGCGGCAAGGTGGACCGAATTCTTGTCGCTTTGGACGAGAAAAGGGGCAAGCTGCCGATCGAATCGTTGATGCAGTTACGGCTCGCCGGACTGGAAATCGACGACGCCACTACGTTCTTTGAGCGGGCCGCCGGCAAGATCTCGGTGGAGTCGCTGCTGCCGTCCTGGATCATCTTCTCAGGCGGGTTCAAGGTCTCAAGAGGGAAGGCGGTCATGAAACGCCTGACCGACGTCGTGTTTTCCACCATGCTCCTGGCCTTCTCCGCTCCAATCATGCTTCTTACCGCCATCCTGGTGAAACTGGACGGTGGGCCGGTGCTTTACTCCCAGGAGCGGATGGGCACCGGTGGGCGGAATTTCAAAATCTACAAGTTCCGGTCCATGGTTCCCGACGCGGAATCCGGATCCGGACCGACCTGGGCGGCGACGAACGATCCCAGGGTGACCCTGATCGGCCGGTTTATCCGTGCAACCCGGATCGACGAGTTGCCCCAGCTGTTCAACATCTTCGTTGGCGAGATGAGCTTCATCGGACCGCGCCCGGAACGCCCTCATTTTGTCTCGAAGCTGGCGGCCCAGATCCCGTACTACAACCTGCGCCTCGGTATCAGGCCCGGCCTGACCGGATGGGCCCAGGTTCGCTACCGTTACGGATCCACCATTGAAGAAAACAAGGAAAAGCTGAAGTACGACCTGTTCTACATCAAGAACGCCAGTTTCTTCCTGGATCTCTGGATCGCCCTCCAGACAATCCGGGTCGTGCTGTCAGGCTATGGCGCCCGGTAAAACCGTCCGTAGTAGAGGGCTACTCCCGTGCATCAACGGTTCCGCGTCCTCGGCTCCGTTGTGGACCTGTCCGGGCCTGAGCAGGCGGTAGCCCCGATTGCAGCGACCTATGCACGGTTCGCCACCGATGCCGCTCCCGACGATGCTCCCGGAAGAACCATCGCCCTCGATCCTGAAAGCGGCGAAATCCACACCGGCAGCGCCAGCTTCCAGCTCCTTCCCGATCTTCCGCCGACCCTGCAGTTGTACCAGCAGTTCCTCTTTGCGATCGTGGACCAGGTCGATCGCTATGTCATCCTGCACGCCGCCGCAGTGGAGACCCCGGCCGGGGAAGGGGTTGTGATCGCCGCACCATCCGGTCACGGCAAGAGTTCCTTGGCCCAGGAGCTGGTACGGCGCGGATACCGCTTCCTCAGCGACGACTACTCCCCGCTCGATCCGGTCGGCGCCACTATTGCGCCTTATCCTCGAACGATCGGTGTGGTGTCCGGCGGCGGTTCGGCGCCGGTGCTGCTGGGCAAGGCCCAGATCGATCCCGGTCTCATTCGGGGAGAAGATGCTGTCGCCTGCGACCCCGTCCCGCTGAGGCACGTACTGCTCTTGACCTCAGCCAAGACCTCACCTGAAGAACTGCAGGCCTGGGACCGGCATATGGACCTGAAGATTACCTGCGATTCACGCCATGCCGCCAGAGTGGAGACAGCCTTCCTCCAAACCCCCGGAGTGACCATCGTCTCCCGGCAGACCGCTGGGTCCTGCGTTGTGTACCGGTTGTCCCTGGATGCGAGACTCCACCCGGGTCGCAAGTTGGCGCCGGTATTGGAGGACCCTGCCATGATCCTGGTGGAGAAGGTCTGGGGCGATCCTCCCCGGTTCGACGCCACGCCGGCAGCCTACACGGTCCCGCGGCGGGTGGCCGCGGCAGTCCTGGGGCGAGAGGTCGTGAACCGCAGGCTGGGAGGAGCCCTCATGAAACGGTATAAGGCAGACACTACCCTGCTCTACCTGGATATATCCGGTGCGCTGAAAGGGGTCCGGTGCCACCAGGTTCAAGTCGGCCGGTTCGATGAAACCGTGGCACTGATCGATTCCCTGGTTGGCCTGACAGATCGAGTATGATTGACGGAGCAATCAATTAAGGGGAGTGGATTCGATGCCCCAGACTGACTGCAAGCCGGTGGCCGACGGTTCATACCAGAGCAGGGACCTGGAAGAAGAGTTCCTGATCTACGACAGCAACGGCGACCAGGTTCACGTCCTGAACGGCACTGCCAGGGCGATCTTCCTGCTGTGTGACGGTACGCGCCGCCCTGTCGAGATCGCCGAAGTAATCGTCAAACGGTTCGAGGTCGAACCGGAGCAGGCCCTGGCCGACGTCAACGAAACCCTGGACCAATTGGTTGAAATCGGCCTGCTCCGCATTTAAAACGGGGACATTGCACATTATATTAAAATAATCATCACCGGAGTGACCGGCCTCGGCAGGATACCGGATCGGTGGTAATTATTTAAATATAATCAGGAATGTCCCCATTTCTCAGGATGCAGCCCGGTCCCGGGTGGCCTCGTTCAGGAGCCGCATCACTTCAAGCTTGAAGTGCTCCAACTGCAACGGCTTGATGAGGCACAGATCGGCCCCGGCGTCGTACATCTTCTTGACGTTATCCTGTTCCGGGAAGGCGGTGATCGCCCGTTATCCTGTTCCGGGAAGGCGGTGATCGCCAGGACTTTCACCGTACGGGTCTCGTCGTTCTCACGGATGGATCGGCAGAGCTGGAACCCGTCAACCCGAGGCATCATGAGGTCCATGATCACCAGATCCGGCTGCAGGTTGCCGATCTTGATCCCAGCCTCGTACCCATCCTTGGCATCTTCTATCTTGAGGTCTACTTCCAGTTCTTCCAGGAGTCGCCGTACAATGTCCCGGATGTCCCGCTCGTCATCAACAATCAGGACTGTCCTTTCCTTCCTCGAGCCTCGGAAGAACGACTCGTCCACCGGCATGTCAAACCGGTCCAGGAACGCGCGGAAATCCTCGGCGCTGATACGATAATGCCCTCCTGGAGTGGAAAAGGCGCGCAATTTTGACGATTTTATCCACTTCAGGACTCCGTCGTTGGTAACGGCGCAGTACCGCGCGATCTCGGAAGTGGTAAAGAACCGCCGTCCGCTTTCGTTCCCGTTTTCATTCGACATGGTGACCTCTAGTTAGTCTGGGAATAACAGACTTTCCTGATATTCCGTGTTTTCGTGATGAATATATGTCTCATAATATCTAAATGCAAACTATGAGATTTACTCATATTCAATATTTGAAATATACAAATATAGCCGTCGGATGCAACCGCCCCGTCAAGCGGTAAAAACCGGAGAACTGAAGGTTTTCGGCCCTCGTTGACACCCCCTGAGCCGGGTGCTAGTATCCGGACTGCCTCAGCCGGGTTAATCATTGCGCACGAACAGGTTAAGTAGATCGGACCGTAGCTCAGCTGGATAGAGCGACTGGCTACGAACCAGTAGGTCGGGGGTTCGAGTCCCTCCGGTCCGACCATTTCGCCTTATTCATTGATGGAACCAGGTGGCAGGATGCCCGTGATCCCAAACGGTGATGAAGACACCGTATTGATGCGGATGGCGCTTCAGGAGGCCCGGGAAGCCGGCCGAGCCGGCGAGGTACCGGTTGGCGCCATCGTGGCCCTGCACGGCGAGACGGTGGGACGGGGCCGCAACAGTCCTGTCGGGCTAAGCGATCCGACAGGCCACGCGGAAATTCTAGCCCTCCGGGATGCCGCCGTCAGAATCGGGAACTACCGATTGACAGGCGCGACCCTGGTCTCGACAGTGGAGCCCTGTCTGATGTGTCTCGGAGCTGCCCTCCATGCCAGGATCGGGCGGGTGATATATGGTGCCGCCGACCCGAAGGTCGGGGCGACCGGCCATCTGGCCAGCATCCAGGACAAGGGAGCCTTGTTGAACCACCGATTCCAGGTCACGGGCGGGATCCTGGCCGGCGAGGCTGCCGAACTGATCCTGGATTTCTTCCGCAACCGGCGGGCCGTAGATGCGGCCGGCGGCGGCGGTGATGTAGATTGAACGATGCCGGGTGCGGCGAGGAGAGGTACCGAAGTGGTCGTAACGGGGGCGCCTCGAAAGCGTCTTGTCTCCGTGAGGAGGCACGTGGGTTCGAATCCCACCCTCTCCGCCATTGCGCCGGCTGTCGCGCTATAATGCGCGCCGGCACAATGCGTCCGGATTTGATGGAGAGATGACCGAGTGGCTTAAGGTGCACGCTTGGAAAGCGTGTGTGCGTTAACGCGTACCGAGGGTTCGAATCCCTCTCTCTCCGCCACACAGGTTGCGAGACGGAACGGTAATTGATCGCTTTGCGGGGCCCGAGCCCTGTGCACTGCGGTCCGGTGAACTCCGCCAGGCCCGGAAGGGAGCAACGGTAAGCCGGTCGCCGCAGGTGCCGCAGGATCACTTGGGCCCCATCAGATCACCACCGTTCGAGTCTCTCATCGGACAGCAACACATCGCCCGGACTCTGCGCAACGCCATCGAAGCGGATCGATTGGCCCATGCCTACATTTTTTCGGGTTTGCGCGGCACCGGCAAGACTTCCGCCGCCCGAATCCTGGCCAAATGCCTGAACTGCGAGAAAGGGCCGACGCCGGACCCGTGCAACCAGTGCATCCCGTGTACCGAAATCACACAGGGTCGATCCATCGACGTTCTTGAGATGGACGCTGCTTCCCGGACCGGTGTCGGCGATATCAGAGAGCTTCAGGAAGTCGTGTCCTATGCTCCCGCCAGGGACCGGTTCAAGGTCCTGATCATCGACGAAGTACACATGCTCTCCAAGTCGGCCTTCAATGCCCTCTTGAAAACACTGGAGGAGCCGCCGGCAAGGGTCGTATTCATCCTGGCCACAACCGAGATTCAGAAGGTTCTGCCGACGATCCTGTCCCGGTGCCAGGTATTCGAGTTCCGGAGGGTCACTCCCCGGGAGCTGAGCACACACCTGCGCAGCATCTGTGACTCCGAGGGCATCACCATCAGCGATGAAGCCCTGGACCGGATAGCGCGGGCCGGTGAAGGGTCGGTGAGAGATTCTCTGTCGGTACTTGAGAGAATCCTGGCGTTCTGCGGTACGGAGGTTGAAGACGAGGACGTACTGCAGGTTCTGGGCGCGGTCAGGGCCGAAATCCTGATCCGGATGGTTGGAGCGATCGCCGAACGCGACGCAGGAGAAATGCTGGCGACTCTGGACGCGGTCATGGACGAGGGCAGGGACCTCCTTCATTTCTGGAGCGAACTACTCGCCGTATTCCGAGATATTCTGATCACCAGGGTGGCCGGCGCGGATACCGAACTCCTTTCAAGATCCCCGGAGGAGATTCGGGCCCTGGACAAAATCACCACTGCATTGTCCGGGGAAGACCTCAACCGGGTACTCGGGCTTCTGGTGGAACTTGAACCGGGACTCAAGAGTTCAAGCCAGCCTCGATTCCTGTTCGAATCGGCGCTGATCCGGACCGCATCTTTGGCTGCGGTTGTGCCGATCGAAAGGTTCCTGGAGTCGCTTTCCGGTGGCGGCGGAGATCTATCCTCCCCTTCCGGGGAGCAAAAAAAAAAGAAACTGACCCGTTCTGAACCGGCAACCGCCGGGTTCCGGGCCGCTCTCCTCGCATCGATCAAGAAACGCTCCCGGCCGATGATAACGGCGCTGATAGGTCATGCCTCCGGCGTAGAACTTGAGGGCGACCAGGCGATCATCCGTTTTCCCGCCGGGGCTGAGTCGTTCAAGACACAGGCGGAGCGGGAAGAGACCCTGACGCTGTTGAAAGGCTGTGCCTCCGAAGCAGGCGGGCGGCCACTGGTCCTGCGGATAGAGCTCGAGAAGGATAAAAACGGGCGTGATCCGGGACCGCGGCGGGAGGCCGGCAACCGCCGGCAGCTCATGGAGACGGCCGGATCCGATCCGGCGGTAAAACACCTGTTGAGAGAATTCGGGGCCCAGATCGTAGATATCAGGCCCCTGGACCTGGAGGGGAGTGCGGAGGAGACGCCATGAACATCGCAAAAATGATGAAAGATCTTCAGAAAATGCAGGGCCAGCTGCAAGAGCAGGTAGACGCCCTGGAGGTCGAGGGCACTGCCGGAGGCGGTGTGGTCACGGCACGTATGAACGGGAAGAAGGACCTGCTCGGTCTCAAGCTGACTCCGGACGCAGTGACACCCGACGATCTGGAGCTGATGGAAGACCTGATCCTGGCCGCGATCAACGATGCCGGGAAAAAAGTCGATCAGGAAGTCCAGGGTATGACCCAGGGCATGGCCGGCGGCTTGAACATCCCCGGCCTCTCCTGAGGTCCTGGACGTGGGCGCCCTGGCACCCCCGGTGGAACGGGTCATCGCAGAGCTTTCCAAGCTGCCCAGTATCGGGCGGAAAACGGCGCAGCGGCTTGCGTTTCACCTTCTGAAGGTCGCACCCGAGGAAATCGATGCCCTGGCCCAGGCGCTTTCCGAGCTGCCGAGAAAGGTTCGGTATTGCTCCAACTGCTTCCATCTCACCGAGCAGGACCCCTGCTCCATCTGCAGCGACGCCGGCAGAGACCGCACCCGAATCTGCGTTGTGGAAGAGCCGGTCAATGTCATCGCCCTGGACCGGACCGGGGCCTTTAAGGGTACCTACCACGTCCTGGGTGGCGCCTTGTCCCCGCTGCGGGATATCGGCCCCGATGATCTGCGGATCGAGCCGCTGTTGCGAAGGATCCGGCAAGGAGGCATCCGGGAACTGATCCTGGCCACCAACCCGAACGTCGAAGGGGAGGCTACCGCGGTATACCTCTCCCGGATTCTGGCAGGCGAGGACCTCAAAATCACACGGCTGGCCCAGGGCCTTCCCGCCGGCGGCGACCTTGAGTTTACGGACGATTTGACCCTGTTCAAGGCATTCGAGGGTCGCCGCGACTTCTGACTTGCCCCGGATGCGTGGGTGACGCTACATTACCATTCTGTTGGGCGGAAATTTCGCTTTTTGTGTGGGTCTGAAAGGTTCAGGGGATACGATGTCGGCAGCCGATCTGGTCATAATGGATGAGGACCACCGTCGATTTGCGGACGTATTGGAGCGATTGCGCAGCGACGCCAACGCGAACCTCACATTCCTCCAGGACCGCAACGGCCAGCAGATCGCCATGGCCGGTGTCGTCGACAACATCGACACCACCTCCCTGGCCTCGCTGACCGCCGGCAATGTGGCGGCCACCGACGGGTTGGCCAAGCTGATCGGCGAGAAGGAGTTTTCCATCCTCTTTCATGAGGGGGAGAACGAGCACCTGCACATCAGCGTGGTCGCCAGCCGGGGTATCCTGGTAGTGCTATTCGATGAAAAATCTTCCCTGGGCCTGGTCCGTCTGCGCGTGAAGAAAGCAGGAGCCGAACTGGGCACCATTATGGACGAAGTGACCGAACGGGAGCAAAGCCGTCAAATTTCCGGTACCGGCGGAGCATCACCGTTTTCGGAGATCACCGACGATGACATCGACGCACTCTTCAGCTGAGGGCCGGCAGCCGCAATGACCTTCATCAACTACGCCGCCCGGGAAATCAACTGTAAGATCGTGTATTACGGGCCCGGCCTCGGCGGCAAGACCACCAACATCCAGTACATCTATGACAGGACCATCCAGGGGGCCAAGGGCAAGCTGATCTCCCTGGCCACCGAGTCCGACCGAACCCTGTTTTTTGATTTCCTGCCGATCGAGTTGGGGACGATCCGCGGCTTCAAAACCCGTTTTCATCTTTACACCGTCCCCGGGCAGGTGTTCTACGACGCCTCCCGGAAGCTGATCCTCAAGGGTGTCGATGGTGTGGTTTTTGTAGCCGATTCCCAGGAAGCCAGGATGGACGCCAACCTGGAAGCGATCGATAACCTCAAGCTCAACCTCCGGGACAACGGCTTCGACCTGGCCACGCTCCCTTATGTCCTGCAATTCAACAAACGGGATCTGCCCACGGCGCTGCCTGTCGACCAGCTGACCCGGGAGCTGCGGATCAAAGACGAGCCGATTTTCGAGGCGGTGGCTTCCAAGGGAACCGGGGTCTTCGACACTTTGAAAGCGGCTGTCAAACAGGTCCTGATTGACCTGAAAAGCCGCTGATTGCGGGCCTTTCCGCCTCCAGCGGTCCCTTGACAGAGGCACGATGCCTGCTATAGTGTGCCTTTTGTTCCTTCACGGGAGACTATCTCCATGTTTGCAGTGATCGAAACCGGCGGAAAGCAGTATCGCGTCGAGCAGGGTGACGTGGTCCGTGTGGAGTCCTTGGCCGGCGACGCCGGCGACGCCGTCGCGTTCGAAACGGTCCTGATGATCGGCGACGGTGATACTTCCCAGGTCGGCAACCCGACGGTGCAGGGCGCCAGCGTCAAAGGCACGGTGGTGGACCAGGGCCGGGCGAAAAAAGTTTTAATTTACACCTATAAACGCCGAAAGAACTCCAATCGGAAGCAGGCCGGTCACCGTCAAAACTTCACTACGGTCAAAATCGACACGATTGAGATCTGATCCGGGCCAACCGTAGAAATAATCAGAGGTCACCATGGCACATAAAAAAGCAGGCGGCAGCTCAAGGAACGGTCGCGACTCCGAATCAAAACGGCTGGGCGTGAAGCGGTTCGCCGGCCAGCTGGTAAACGGGGGTACGATCCTGGTCCGCCAGAGGGGTACACCTTTGAAGGCCGGACGGAACGTGGGCCGCGGCAAGGACGATACCTTGTTCGCCCTGACCGGCGGCAAGGTTGAGTTCCAGAACCGTGGGCGGATGGGACGTTTTGTCCATGTCAACCCGGCCGAGGGTACGGACAGCTGATCCAAGGCGGCAAGGATTCCCCTTCCAAACGACCGGCCAGGCATCGCCAGGCCGGTCTTTTAAGTTATGAGGCCTCAAAGTACAAACTGGGGTAACCTCGAGAACTGATGTTCATCGACGAGGCGACAATCACCGTCCAGGGAGGCAACGGCGGCAACGGTTGCCTGTCCTTTCGCCGGGAGAAGTTCGTGCCCCGGGGTGGCCCGGACGGAGGCGACGGCGGCCACGGCGGCTCGGTGGTATTCATCGCCACTGCCGATCTGAATACGCTTCAAAGGTTCCGTTTCAACCCGTTGCTCCGGGCCGAGCGGGGCAAGCACGGCAGCGGTGCCAACAAAACCGGCAGGTCCGCACAGGACCGCGAGGTCCGTGTACCCGCCGGCACTCTTGTGTTCGATGAGGAGCGGGTCCTCCTGCTGGCCGACCTGGCCTTGCCAGGCCAGCGGTTTTTGGCGGCTTCCGGCGGGCGAGGCGGCAAAGGAAACGCACGGTTCGCCAGTTCCACAAACCGGGTTCCGACCCGCCATGAAACCGGTTATGAAGGCGAGAGCCGGATCCTGCACTTGGAACTCAAGCTGTTGGCCGACGTCGGACTTATCGGATTCCCCAATGCCGGCAAGTCGACGTTGATTTCCCGGGTCTCCGCCGCCAGGCCCAAAATCGCCGATTACCCTTTCACCACTCTGGTACCAAACCTGGGGGTGGTGGACCGAGGCGATTACAGAACATTCGTCATGGCCGACATACCGGGCCTGATCGAAGGCGCTCATGAAGGCGCCGGTCTCGGCCACCAGTTCCTCCGCCATGTGGAACGGTGCAAGTTGCTCCTCCACCTGGTGGACCCGGTGGCCCCGGACCGGGATCCTCTCGAGGACATCCAGGCCATCAACCGGGAATTGCTGCGGCACAGCCCCTTGCTGGCGGAGAAGCCCCAGATCCTGGTGCTGACCAAGTCGGACGCCGTTCAGGATCGGACCGTCCTGGACAAGGTACGGGCCTGGGCCGACAATGCCGGAATCCGATTGCAAGTGATCTCCTCGGTGTCCGGAGACGGCCTGGATCGGCTGATCCAGGAAACCGGCGATGCCCTTGACAGGCTGCCCGCCGAGGACAAGGAGGGCTGATGGGCCTGCGGCCGGTGACCGGTGTTCTCGGCGGGACCTTCGACCCGATTCATCTGGGTCACCTGCATGTGGCCGAACAGGCGGCGGCGATTCTGGGCCTGGAGACCGTCCTGTTGATGCCGTCGGCCAGACCTCCCCACAAGCCGGACGGTCGCGTCACCGGGAACCGGCACCGGCTGAATATGCTGAGACTGGCGCTTCAGGCTCGCCCCGGCCTCGGTGTCAGCACCCTTGAATACGACCGCACCGGTCTGTCCTACACCATCGACACCCTGCGATCCTTACGGACGTCGGAACGGCCGGTAGACCCTATCTTCCTCATCGGAAGTGATGCCCTGGCGGAACTCCACACCTGGAAGGAGTACCGTTCCATCCTGGTTGAGTTCGACCTGGCGGTTATCCGACGACCTGAAGATCCCCGGGACGGAGACACCCTGGACCCGGAGGTGCGCCGCCGTCTCACGGACTATCCCGGTACAGGTCCGGAACCGCTCGCGGCGCCCGGTAAAGGAGGCCGGATATTCCGTCTCGAAGTTGATCCGGTACCGATCTCCTCAACCGCCGTGAGGCGGGCCGCCTCGCTGGGAGAGCCTATCCACGGGCTTGTACCGCTTTCCGTCGCCAAGTATATTCAGGATCATCAATTGTATCGAAGGGAGGCTCAACCCTGACACCGGAACTGATCGCCTGTGTGAACGCAGCGTCCGAAAAGAAGGCCGAGGACCTCTGTATCCTCGACCTCAAAGGCCTCAGCGATGTGACGGATCATTTCATAATCTGTCATGGATCCTCCGACCGGCAGGTCGTCGCCATCGCCGATGCCATCGAGGAAGAACTGCTCCGGACCTGCCGCCGGAAGCCAAAACATGTAGAGGGACGGACCCAGGCCGAATGGATCCTGATGGACTACATCGACTTCGTGGTCCACGTTTTCGTCGGCGAAAAGCGGGAGTTCTACCGTCTCGAACGGTTGTGGGACGACGCACCGAGGCTCCCACTGCCGGCCTCCGCCTGAGCCGGAGGCGGGAGACCGGCGTGCCGGAATTCCACACACGAGACCAGGCGTTCGGTCGGTTGCTGGAGACCGCCCTCCGCGCCGCCCATACCCAGGCCGGCCTGTTCATCACGGGTGAGTCGGGCACCGGGAAGAACCGCCTTGCCGGTTTTATTCACGAAAACAGCCCGAGGCATAACGGCCCGCTGATCCAGGTTGCGTGTGCCAACCTGCCTGACGAGCTTCTTGAAAGCGAACTGTTCGGTCACGAGCCGGGCGCCTTCACCGGTGCCGGTGAAAGCAGGCCAGGCAGATTCGAACTGGCCGACGGCGGCAGCCTGTACCTGGACGAGATCCAGGAGCTGACCCTGGAAGTTCAGGCCAAGGTACTCCGGGCGATCCAGGAGAAGCAGTTTGAACGACTTGGGGGCAGCGAGACTCTCTCTGTCGACGTCCGGATCATCGCCTCCTCCCAGGAGGACCCGGAGCGGATGATGGACGAGGGACGGCTGCGATCGGACCTGTTCTACCGCATGAACGTGGTTCGGCTCCATGTCCCGCCGCTGCGGGAACGGGCCGTGGATATTCCGCACCTTGCTGCGGAATTCCTGGAGAGGGTGACCGACCGTCACAATCTTGCAGCCGGGAAACGGATTGCACCGGAAACGCTGGACAGACTGGTGGCGTATCCTTGGCCGGGAAACGTCCGTGAACTGTTCCACGCCCTGGAATCGGCTGCGGTCCTCTCCCGGAACGACGTCATCGGTCCCTCCGACTTGCCGGCGTCCATGTCGGTCTCGGGGCCGGCGGTCCTGGGCGGTTTCGCCGAGCGATCCAGGACACTGGCGGAAGTGGAGTCGGCCTACATCGACGAGGTCCTGGCGCGCACCGGCGGAAACAAATCGGCGGCCGCCCGGATTCTGGGCATCCACCGCAAGACCCTGCACGAAAAGCTGCGCCAGCGGGATCGTGGCGCAGGACCGGGCGAATGAAGATCCTGTTCCTGTCCGTCGGCAAGCCGAAGCAGCCCGAAGCCACAGCCCTGTTCACGGAGTACAGCGGAAGAATCCGGCGAATGGGACTTGAGGTAGAGGCGCGATGGGTGAAGGATTTTTCCGGTGAGGACCGGTTCTCCGGGGAACAGTCGATGGAACTGGAGGCGGCGGCGCTGCTGAATGCCCTGCCCGATCGTAGTCGGATCATCGCCCTGGACCGGTCCGGCACCATGATGAACAGTCGCCAACTTGCATCCAGGATCGAGGACTGGACCACTCCCCGGGGCGTCTTCGTCATTGGCGGCCCGCTGGGCCTGCACCGGTCGTTTCTCGCGAAGGCCGACCAGTGTTGGTCCCTCTCAGCGCTGACCTTCCCCCACGATCTCGCAAGGGCGGTACTCTCGGAACAGGTCTACAGGGCGCTAACCCTGGTACGCAGGATCCCGTACCACAAATGACCCGGCACTGCGCTTGACGCTCCCCACCCGCTGAATTACTCTTGCGCCACGGGGAGACCGGTTCGTTTCTCCGCTTCCACAGGATATTGCGATGAGGGTCCGGACCTTTCTCATCATCATTCTTCTGGTGCTTGCGGCCCTGGTCGCCGCAACGTTTTTTGATCGCAACCAGGAGATCCTGTCCGCCGACTTCCAATACTGGGAGGGCGCGACCCTGAGCGTGGGCCAGACGCTGCTTTTGTTTTTCCTGGCCGGGATCCTAATCACGTTCACTGTCGGTCTGGCCCGTCAATTCGGGGTCATGATGGAGAAGCGGCGCCAGCGCAAGGCCGGCCGCAAATCGGACGAAATCGAAGAGGAATACGGCCGGGCCCTCGTGGCGGTCCTGGAAGGCAGGGAGGCCGATGCGCTGGCTCACTTCCGCGCCGTCCTCGAGAGGGACAGCCGCCATTTCAATACGCTGCTGAAGCTGGGCGAGGTTCTTCGTACCGAGAGCAAGTATAACGAGGCGATCGAATACCACCGCAAGGCCCACCACCTTCGGGAGGAGGATACCCGCCCGTTGTACGCTCTGGTGGAGGATTACGAAGCCAAGGGCGACATGGACAGGGCGCGGGCAGTCCTCGGCAAGATCATCGGGCTGAACAAGCATTCCGTGGCCGCCTGGCGGAAGTTGCGGGAACTTCACTCCAAGGAAGGGAACTGGGGCAAAGCGCTGGAAGCCCAGAAACAGGTCGAGAAATACGCCGCCGGAGCCGACTCCGGCAAGCCGGCGGACGAAAGGTCCGGCCAGGGTATCCGGTACCAGATCGGAGCGGATGCCCTGGCAAAGGGAAAGACGAAGGAAGCGCTGGCGGTTTTCCGCAAGATCCTCAAGGAAGACTCGGGGTTTCTTCCGGCCCATATCGACCTGGGGCGCGCGCTGGAAAAAATGGGCCAGGAATCGGAGGCGGTGCAGGCCTGGTACAACGGTTTTGAGCAGACGGGCAGCCCGATCATTCTGACCACGCTGGAAGATTATTTCATCGGTAATGAGCAGCCACTGGGGGCAATTGAAGCGCTAAAGCACTGCATCGGTCGAACTCGCAATGACACCCTGCCCCGTTTCTACCTCGGCAAACTGTACTTCCGACTTGAGATGCTGGATGACGCCCTGGCGGTGTTGTCCTCCCTGCATGGCCGGGCCTCCTACGCCCCGAACCTGCACTACCTCCTGGGCAGGATTCATGAGCGGCGGAACCACCAGGGTGAGGCCGCGGCGGAATACCGCAAGGTCATCAAAGAAATGGAATTGATCCAACTGGAATATATCTGCAGGAATTGCAGCGAGACGGTCATGGAATGGACCAGTCGTTGCCCGGCCTGCAAAGCTTGGAACCAGATCGAGGTCAACTTCAAAGAGGAAATCTCCCTGGAAGAACTCGGACTCTCCCCGGCACCGATATATTCCGACTGATCCGGTCCCCGCCTCCCCTGCACAGGTGTTTCGATGAGACTGAACGGACCCTGTCTGTTCCGGATCTGGCTCTACCCGGTTCTGGCACTGGTAGTGCCGACCCCCTGTGGCGGCTGCGGAGACTATCTCGGCCCGAGGCAACTACTCGGTTACTGCTCCGGCTGTTGGGATTTGATTCAGCCGGACCGGTACGACCCACAGCATCCCCTGCAGTGTGCCGCGACCCCCTATGCCGGTCTGGCCAGGGAGATCCTTCTGGAGGCCAAGTTCAGGGGCCGGCCCGAACTGTTCCGGCCTATGGGCCTTCGAATGGCCGCCATTTGCCGGTTCACCGGTCTGGATCGGGGACTGGACCTGGTGGCGGCGGTACCATCCCATCCCTTCACCCTGTTTCGCCGCGGCTATAACCCGGCCCGGGAACTGGCCCGGGCGGTGGCCGGCGACCTGGGCCTGCCTTTGGCCGGACCGGCGCTGCGCAGGAAATTCCTGCACCTTGCCCCCTTGAAGAAGGCGGATCGGGAGGGTCGGCGTCTAGCCGCCGAATCGGCATTCGTCGCACCTCGCGGGAGATTTCGACGCAGGCGGGTCCTTCTGATCGATGACATCCTGACTACAGGCTCCACATCCCGCGGCTGTCGTTCGGCTCTTCTGGCTGCCGGCGCCTCCACGGTTCGGGTGCTGGTCTGGGGCAGGACACAGGCCGGGGCTGCCGGTGGCCGGTGGCCGGGGCGCCCCCTATAATGGACCGCATCCTGAAATATTGATGGATCACGTTGCCCATCGATCCAGAGGTTCGACCATGAGTTGCTCAAAAAAACTGTTTATTCTCATCATCATCACAACAGCCCTGGCGATCCTGCCGGTGGCGGCGGAGGACTCGGTCAAGGCGGTCCTGGAGTTCAAGGGCTCGTTCCTTTACGCCGATGACCCGATCCTGACCCGCCTGAGTATCGGCAATGAAGGTACCGAGGTGATCCCGAATCCGATCAAGTCTCCTGTTCTAAAGGGATTTTTCGCCAAGGATTCCGAAGGCAAAGCGATCAAGGCAACGGGAATAACGACCGCCAAGGAACCGATCCGACCGGATAAGCTGAACCCGATGGCGTTCTACGGAACCATCGTGAACCTGGCGGAACTGTTCCCTCAACTGGCCAAACCGGGCCGGTACTCCATCGGCTGGGAATCCGGCGGAGTGGTCTCTCAGGTATTCGATATCAGGGTAATCCCCCGGTACGATCCATCGAAAGTCTACCAGGCGACGATTGAAACCAGTGCCGGCACAATCGTGATGGACTTCTTCGCCAAGGAAGCCCCGATCGCCGTCAAGGCGTTCATCGATATGGCCAATTCCGGCTTCTACGATGGCCTGCTCTTCAGCGAAGCCCATGCGAACGACTTCATCGTGGCCGGTGATCCGGCCTTCGGGACCAACGGCGCCCGCAGGCCGGTAACCTACCCGGCGGAGCCGACAAAGTTGCCGATGGTGGCAGGAACGGTGATCATGAAACCTGCCATGGCCTCGCCCCCTGGAAACAGTTCCACATTTATGATCCTCCTGGGACCGAAACCGACCCTGAGGGGGCAGGCTACCGCCTTCGGGCAGGTAATCCAGGGGTTGAACGTGGCCCGGAAGATCTCCCAGCGGCCGGTCAGCGGCGTCGGTTCCAACGCGAAGTTCAAGCCTATCAAGGATATAGAGATTATTCGGCTGACCGTTACCGAACGCACGGAGGCCAATCGTTGAACGGCTATCCGAACCGGTCGGATTGACCAAATTATCAATACCGGCGCGGTTCTCCCTTGACGTTTCTCGGGCTTCGCCGTACATCCATCTGGTCGCCGGAAATCAATCCTGCATCCAGCGAAGATGCGGCGAAAGTAAGCAGGCGAAGCAACAGGAGGAGGAAGCGTCGTTTTTTAAAATTTGCTTGACTGAGCAGCGAATGGATGTATAACAACGGCACTTTCATAAGATTCATTGGGTAGATACTTTAAGAGGTCCCGGAGCGGGGAGGTCATGTTAATGAAAAATCTGAAGAGCTTGAAGGTGGTAGCTGCTGTCCTAATCGCTTTGGCGATGCTAGCAGCGCCGGCTTTGGCAGCCGGCCAGGATCTTACCGTAGGTAAGTTCCTCATGGAAATCGCCAAGGTAAAGCAGCTTGATGCTGTGGATGCCCTAACCGCGAGAACTTCTCTCGCCAATGCCGGCATCAAAGTCGGGAACCTGGATCTCGACAAAGGTTTGACCCAGGGTGACGTTGTCGTGATCTCCAATGCTGCCGGACTACCGATGTCCACCAGCACCCCGGAGGCCGCGTTCAGCAACGACCAGATGGTCACCTTCATCGGCACCTTCGGTCCTGAGCTCGGTGGTGATGACGGCAACCAGACTGCTGGTGACAAGCCGAAAGTCGATCCAAGAGACAAGGGTAAGGGTTTGAAGAAGGGTCTGTACAAGCGTTCGCCCAGCGAACCGATCTAAGTCCCTTCCGACTGAAAAGACGTTGAAACCGCCTCCCGGCAACGGGGGGCGGTTTTTTCTATTAGTCTATTAAGATGTAGAAGGAAAGGTGGACAAGATGATCCGATCTTCATGCCGCATCTTGATGATTCTGACATGGTGCGCCTTCGCTTCGGTACAGGTCCTCGCAGAGGAAACCGTACCGGCGGTGGGTGATTTCCTGCACCGCATCGCCCTGGCCCGGCAACTGGCTGCGGTCGACGGCCCCGATGCCCAACGGCTGCTCCTGGAAGCCGGCGTACAACTGCCGAATTTGGAGCTGACCGCTCCACTCACGGAGGGACGTGTGGCGGCGATCTCAAGATCCCTTGGGATCCGGGTCCGAACCAGCCGGCCGGACGCTCCGTTCGGGAACGGTTCCGTGAGTATCTTCCTGGATCATATGGCTGCCCAGGCGCCGGCCTCCCAACCGGCCACCACAACAGGCGAGCCGGGCCCCTATCCCCGTCCAAACGATCGGGCCGCCGACCCAAGAACCAAGGGTAAGGGTAAGAAGAAGGGGCTCCCACCGGTATCGGAGTCCAGGCCGGTCTGACCAAGGCGAGCCAGGTCTGCTAACCTTGACACCGCCGTTGCAGGTTGCAGCGGCGGTTTGTTCAGGAGCCGACGTTGACCAACACACGGGGGAACCGCCTGGTTCCGATCATCCTGATGCTGTTCCTGCTCTCCGGCGCTACCGCACTGGTATATCAGGTGATCTGGCTGCGGCAATTGATCCTGATTTTCGGCTCCACCCTGTTCGCCACCAGTTCCATCCTCGCCACCTTCATGGGCGGGCTGGCGCTGGGCGCCGTCCTGGCAGGGAGATCCATGGACCGCTCGGGCCGCTCCCCGCTGCAGGTATATGGCCTGCTGGAAATCATCATCGGCGCCTACGCCCTGGCTGTTCCTTTCCTGTTCGAGACGCTGACACCGGTTTACCAGCTAGTCTGGGACGCCGGCGGCGCCGACTCCCAGTTCTTCCTGAACCTGGCAAAATTCGCCGGAATAGCTCTTGTGCTGCTCCCTCCAACCACCCTGATGGGCGCCAGCCTGCCGGTACTGGCCCGGGCGGTAGCCAACGATCCGGAGCGGATCGGCGGCAACGTCGGGACCCTGTACGCCGTCAACACCTTCGGTGCGGTGGCGGGAACGTTTATTGCCGGGTTCGTGGCGATCCCCCAGCTCGGGGTCAGGAACTCGCTCTGGTTGACCGCCGCCGTAAACCTCCTGCTGGGCTGTGTCGCCCTGATCATCGGGCGGACCCGGGCAGGCCATGTGACCGGTCCGGGCCCGGCAGCGGGGCCCGCGAGGCGGCTTCCTCGGCCGGTAAAGGTCGCCCTGATCGCATTCGGTGTTTCCGGGTTCGGCGCGATGGTGCTGGAAGTGGCCTGGACCCGTGCATTGAGCATGGTTCTGGGGAGTTCGGTCTATGCCTTTTCACTAATGCTCCTGGCCTTTCTCCTCGGACTGGCCGGGGGAGGCGCCTTTTTCTCCAGATTGCTGAAACGCCGGCCGGGCCTGGACATCGGGCTTCTGTTGTCCTGCCTTTTCGCCGGCAGCGGCATTCTGGCGTTCACCACCACCTTCATCCTGCAAGCGTTGCCCCGTTTCTTCGGCTACGTCTATTTTGAATTCTCCCCGACGCCGAACCAGTGGTTTCTGGTGCAATTCGGATTCTGTCTGCTGGTCATGTTCCCGGCCACCTTCGCATTCGGCGGGATCTTTCCCAGCGTTCTCCAACTTCACGCCCGCACCCTTGAAAACGTTGCCGGCTCGGTCGGCACGGTCTACGCATCCAATACCATCGGTACCATCCTGGGAGCGGCATGTGCCGGGTTTTTGCTGATCCCCGGGCTGGGTGTCCTGGACTCGGTCATCTCCGTCGCCGCGGTCCAGATCGCTTTGGGGATCGGCGTGCTCCTGGTGGTCAGCCAGGCGGCGGTCGGCCTGCGACGTGTGTTCGCCGTGGCTCTCCTTGCCGCCCTGGCCGCCGTGTTCCTGTTTCGGCCGAGTTGGGACGTCCGCCTCATGAACAGCGGGGTCTACATGAACCTGATGGCGGAGTCGGAGGGGGCCACCTGGGACACTTTCGAAAACAAGCTCTACGAGAACAACGAAGTCGTGTACGCCCGGGAAGGGATGACAGCCGCGGTGATGGTCGGTTACGAGCCGGCGTTCGAGAATTACTACCTGTCAGTGAACGGCAAAGTCGAGGCCTCGACCCATGGTGACATGGAGACCCAGCTGCTGTCCGCCCATCTCCCCCTGATGCTGCACCCGTCTCCCCGTGACGTCATGCTGATCGGATTGGCAAGCGGGATTACCGGTGGGGCCGCCATCGCCCATCCGATTGAATCACTGCGTATAGTCGAGGTGGAAGCCGCCATGGAGGGAGCGGCCCGTGTGTTCGATAACCAAAACCGGAACGTTCTGGACGTCCAACCTGTTCACCGAAGAGTTCTTTGCCCTTTCCAAGACCCGGCTTCGGCCGGACGGGATCTTTTGCCAGTGGGTGCAGAATTACAACCTGGGGGGTGAAGAACTCCGATCGATCATCGGCGCCTTCCGGTCGGCCTATGAACACGTGCTCTTGTTCGAGACCTTCGGCGGTGTGGACAACCTGCTCCTCGGCTCGGATTCGCCGGTTCTGCTGAACCTCCCCCTCATGGAATCGAGAATGCGGGAATTGAACGTTCAGATGGACCTGGGGCGTGTGGCGATCCGTTCCCCTGCGTATATCCTGTCCCTCTTCCGGATCGGCACCCGCGAGATCGACCGCATGGTCAGCGGTGCCCCCAGAAACACCGACGACAACGCCCGGGTGGAGTTTGCGGCGCCGAAAGCGCTGTACGTCAACAATCTTGCCGATAACGTGAAATTCCTGGATAACCACGCCTCCGACTTCATGGCGTATCTCTCACCGGCCCCGGCAACGCCCCTGGAGAGGGACCGGATCCTCCTGGATACCGCTCTGGCTTGGGGGCGTCGGGGTTTTCCGGAATACGCCGCCGCATTGGCGAAAAGGGCGGTGGGCGGCCCGTTGGCGGAAGAGGCGGAGCAGATCCTATCCGGCGGAGATTGAAATATACCCTTAACCTGCCCCCGCTCAATTAGTTACGTTCTCTGATTGCGATTAAGCCATTCAGGCCGTATATCAATCGAGTTGTCTCTCTACTGACCTGGATTCAACGCCCGAGGGGAGGGGTGCATCCGCGTCGTGCGTACAATTGTCGCATCGTTGTCACTGGTCGTTCTGGTGTGGTGCGCTCCGGCCTTCGCCCAGCAAACGGTGTACGTGGACGACGACAGCCTCTGCCCGGGTACCGGAACCCCAGGCGATCCATTCTGCTCCATTATGAACGCGGTCTGCGATATCAAGGATATCGGCGGCACGGTGCAGGTCAGCCCCGGAACCTACAACGAATCGATCATCCTTTTCAGGGACGTCAGCATC
>CALZKF010000060.1 GCA_945787955.1 uncultured Acidobacteriota bacterium
CGCTGGCCCCAGGGTTCGCACCGGCCGACATCGGCTACCGCCAGGACTACGATTATCCGAACCAGGGCGACGACTGGTACGGCAGCAGCGCCGGACCGGACAGCCGCCGGGATTACCCGGCCTTCGATCTGGACCAGTCCTGGAACGGTAACGATTACGGCGCCGGTTATGACCGCATGACCGATCCGTTCGGCTACGGGCCGTCGCTGGATCTGTTCGTCGATCGCTACAGCGCCTACGAGTTCCGGTTCGGCAATCAGGAATTCTACGGGTGGGAGTGCCACGAGGATGGTCACTGCGGCGGTGGGTCATGGTGTTCCTTCCAGGGCACCTGTTTTGCCGGCCGGTGCCAGGGTGGCGGCCCCCGCAGCTGCAGCGACGGCAACGACTGCACCGATGATGTCTGCAACGCTTCATTGCGGCAGTGTGAGAACCCCTATGTTTCACCGCCCGGCAGGGTCACCAACCTGATGCTGTCCAAGCCGGCGCCCGGTTCGATGGTGGCTACGTTGTCCTGGAACGATCGGGCCGACGAGGAATGGTTCAACGTCTACCGCGGTGAGAACCCGTGGCTTGACGACCTGGCCTGTTATGAGCCGGACATTGTGGGCACGACCGTGGATGACGATGGCTCCATCGGGCTGACGGGGATGTACGTCCTCCTGGTAACCGCCGACCACCACTGTGGAGAAGGCCAACTCGGGGTAAGCTCGGATTCACAGTTGCGCTTCAACACCAACCCCTGCCCGTAATAATTGGGGACATTGCACATTATGTTTTAATTCTTAAACACGGGATAAGAATTGAAACAGAATGTGCAATGTCCCCTTTTTCGACAATATCGGTAGCTTTTACCCGCTCCCCCACCTGCCCCCCTCCTGCTACGCTCGATCATCGAGCTGACTATTTGCAACCGCAGGAGGGCGAGCCATGAAACAACGCATCCCAGTCATTCTCCTCGCCGCGGCCTTCCTCTGCTTCGCGCCGCTGACCGCAGGGGAACCGCCGGGAGACATCACTATGCTCGGGCTGCCGCCGGTGCCGATACCGGACGACAACCCGATGACCGCCGCGAAGATCGAGCTTGGCAAAAAGCTATTCGAGGACAAACGGTTCAGCACCACCGGAAAGATCAGCTGTGCGACGTGCCATGATGCGGCGAAAGGGTTTACCGACGGCCCGCTTTCGGTCTCCAAAGGGATCGAGGACCTGACCGGAACCCGCAATGCACCGACGGTGATCAACGCGGCGTACTTCACCACCCAGTTCTGGGACGGCCGCTCCCCATCCCTGGAAGAACAGGCGTTGCACCCTTTCCTGAACCCGGTGGAAATGGGGCTGCCCAGTCACGACCCGATCCTTGAGATCGCACGGACCGATCCCGATTACGTCGCCATGTTCAGGGAGGTGTTCGGCAAGAAGGGCAAAAAGATCACCATGGACGAGGTCACCAAGGCGATCGCCGCCTTCGAGCGGACCCAGGTCGGCGGGAACTCGCCGTTCGATCATTATTACTTCCAGGGAGAAAAAAGCGCACTGACCGACGCCCAGAAGCGCGGGTTCGACATTTTTGTCAATGAGGGCCGTTGTGTCTCCTGCCACCGGGTGGAGCAGACCACCGCGCTGTTCACCGACAACAAGTTCCACAACATCGGTGTCGGTATCAACGGCATCCAGCAGGACGTGCCGGAGCTGGCAACGGCGTTCCTCGCGGCCGATCTGACCCTGGCTGAAGTGGATGTCAAGGTATTGACCGATCCCCGGACTTCGGAGATCGGCCGCTTCGCAGTGACCCGCGGGTTTGACGACCTGGGCGGGTTCAAGACATCGACCCTGCGTAACATCGCCCTGACGGCGCCGTACTTCCACGACGGTTCGGTGGCGACCCTTCGGGAGGCGGTGGTGCACTACAACAACGGCGGGGTTACCAACGAAGGCGATCCGGTCAACGATTTCCTCAGCGGTGGCATCCGGCCGCTGAACCTCACCGACGAACAGATCGACGATCTGGTGGCGTTCATGGAGTCCCTCACCAGTCCGGAGTTCGCCGAGTTGATGGCAAAAGCCGGGGAAGGAGGCGGACAATGAGCAGAGGGAAGGTATCCCGTCGCGATTTCCTGCGAGGCGCCGGCGCCCTTGCCGCTGCCGGCACGCTTCCGATCAGCATGGTGGAGCTGACCTTCGGTGCCGACAAGGACAAGGAAAGTGTAAGCTTCGCCTATATCTCCGACTCCCACATCCAGCACATCGAGAAGTCAAAGTTTGTCCGCAACTGGGACCGGGGACTGATCCGGGCGGTGGCCGAGGCGAACCTGCTGCAGCCCAAACCGGACTTCGTCATGTTCGGCGGGGACCTGGCCCAACTGGGCACGAAAGAAGAACTGGACCACGGCGCCGAGATGCTGGCGAAGCTCAACGGCGATCTCCATTGCGTCATGGGTGAGCACGACTACTACCTGGATCTCGGCGAGTACTGGTCCGAGCTGTTCGGGCCGCACTACTACAGCTGGAACCAGAAAGGGGTGCACTTCGTCGTGCTCAACAGCATCCTGACCTACGACGAATGGACCTTCGACCGCTGGGACAGTGGAGTTCGGCGGATGGCGGAGATGGCCGGCCTGGACAACCCCAACGGCTCCCCGTTCATGGTCGGCGAGAAACAGCGCAAGTGGCTGGCCAACGATCTCAAGGGGCTGGACCCCAAGACTCCGGTGGTTGTGTTTTCCCATTCGCCGATCCAGAAGATCTTCAAGAACTGGAATTTCTGGACCGAAGATGCGGAACAGGTCCAGGCGCTGCTGAAGCCGTTCGACGCCGCCTCGGTGATCTACGGCCACGTGCACCAGATCCAGTACAACCAGATCGACAACATCAGCTTCAACTCGGTGATGGCCACAGCCTGGCCATGGCCTTATCCCAGGAGCTACGTCCAGGCCGAGAGCCATATGCCGAAACTGACGGTTCCGATGAACCGGGCCGACCCGTTCCACGAGCGGGACGCCACCGGCTGGCAGTGGATCAACGTGGACAGCGGCAGGGTCTCCATGAGTTACAGTTTGAGCAACAACACCGATCGTGTCGTGGCCTGGAACCCGAAGACCGGTCGTCCCGAAGACAAGGTTTTCCAGGACAAGGCCGGCCGTATCGCGCCGCAGACGCATTACTAAGGAGAAAGCGATGAACAGAAAATACACGTTGATCGCGGTGCTTGCGGCGGCGATGGTTGTGGTGGGCGGTCTGCAGATTAACCGGGCCGACGAGTTCACCGAGAAGGACGTCCAGCATTGGCAGGATGAGTACATGAGCGTGGTCAAGGTCGGCCGTGATCTGTGGACCAGCCCGGAACTGGGAACCAACGGCGTCGCCTGTGCCCAGTGCCATCCCAATGCAGCCAACACCCATCCCGAGACCTATCCGAAATTCCAGCAACAGCTCGGTCGGGTGATCGCCTTGCGGGAAATGATCAACTGGTGCATCCAGCAACCGCTGGAAGGCAAGCCGCTGGCCCTGGACGACCCCCGGATGGTCGCCATGGAAGCGTATGTACACTGGGAGCGCAGGGGTGTCGCCCTCGCCCCCGGCAAGCACTAAAACATGGGGGGTCAGGCACCTTTACCTCGAAAAGCGAAAAGGTGCCTGACCCCTTTTACAGAATCAGGCCACGTTGATCTTGATTGACTTCGGTTTGGCCTTCTCGCTCTTTTTCAGAGTCAGGAAGAGCATGCCGCCCTTGAATCGGGCGTCGATGCCGTCATCGTCCACGTCATCAGGAAGCGTGAAGCTGCGGACGAAGCTACCGTAGGCCCGTTCCACACGGTGGTACTTCTCGTCCTTTTCCTCTTTTTCGCTCTTCCGCACGCCGTGGATCACGAGAACGCCCTGGTTGATTGAGACGTCGACGTCCTCCTTCTCGACGCCGGGGATCTCCGCCTTGATGCGGTACTCCCGGTCGGTCTCGCTGATGTCCACCGACGGCGTCCAGTCGGCTGTGGACATGGTCTCCTGGGAGGTATCGCCCTGCAGCCTCGGCCGGCCGGCCATGTTCCGGTTCACGCGGTCGAGGATCTCCTCCATCTCGCGGAACGGGTTCCATCTTGCCAGTGTCATGGTGGGTCCTCCTTTCTTATATGCTCGGATTACGTCCTTGAGCTTCGTACGCCGGGCGACCCGGCCCGGCACCGATTAGTTAAAATCGGGCAGGCCGGTTGTCAAGGTTTGAGGAGCTCAGTAGGCCCGGATCCAGTCCAGTTCCAGGCGGAACTCGCCGGGCTGCTTGTCGGCCAGGATCAGGCCGAAGGTTCGGATCTTCGCCGGGTCCAGATCCGGGTAGCCTTGAACCGGCCGTCCCCTGAAGGTCGACCGGAACCGGTCAAACGGGACAGGGACCTCGGTCCATTCCCCGGCCCTGGTCGGCAGGGCGGCCTGGTAGCTGGGACCGTCGAAGCGGTCATTGGTCCGCAACCGGAGGCCGTAGGTCCGGCCGTCTCCCCGGACCCGCAGTACCAGGCCGGCTTTACCGGCAAGACTGTGCTCCGCCGGGGCGGCTCGCACCGATGAGAACCCGCCGTTGTTTTCCAGCGACAGGGTGCCGCTGAAAACCGCAATGCCGTCTTCTTGCCACATCCTGCCGGAGGACAGTCCGCCCATGACCCCGTCGTTGATACTCCCCCAGGGTGCGGCGCCATCGTCGAAGCGGTACACAACAGCACCTGGATTCGGTTCCCTGGCATCGGGTGCGGCAATCAGGAACATCAGCATGAACAGAAGCATATCTTGCCTCGCAAAAAGGGGACACTCCACCTCAGGATCAGGATCGCGTCGATTGAACTATTTTCTGAAGCCCGGCTCAATGCCAGGTCACAGGGGCGCGCAACGGCACCCAGGCATTTCCCGAAAAAGCGGACAGGCTGGGGATACTCAGCAAGCGCTCGGTCAGATCGGAGCGGTAACCAAAGATTTCACGGATGTCCGACTCCACCATGTTGCCCAGGAGCCATCGCCCCGGCTTCCCGAACGGGATCTGGAAATCAACCTGGTCACGGATCAACGTGCCGCCGTCCACCTCCTCGAAGATGTGGCGGTGGTGCCAGTAGGCATAAGGCCCCTTCATCTGCACGTCGACGAACTGCCGGTCCGGCTCCCACTCGGTGATGCGGGACACCCATTTCATCGGCAGGCCATGGACCCGCAGGCGATAGGTCAGTTCGGTCCCTTGCCCCATCGCTTCGCTGGACCGGTCGGTGATCCGGAAGCTCAACCAAGGCGGCGTGATCGCCTCCAGGTTCCGTGGGTCACTGAAGAAGGAGAACACGTTTCTCCGCGGGAGGTTGATGAACTGGGCCGTTTCCAGCCGCCGGGTGTTCGATGTCAGGCTTGTGATCTTCATGGCTCAGGTTCCTTCGAATAAAGTTGCAGCAGGCGGAAGAGCATGAGAGTGAGGGGGAGGAAAACCCTCCGCCTGCTGCAACCGGGTAACGGAACTTCCTGCGGCTGTCAGGCCGTGAGACCGTGCCGGGACGGCTGCAATACGTTTTGCGTTCTTCATTTTGTTTGCCCTCCCGGCTCAATGGCCGTTTTGTATAAGTTATGTCCAAGATAATACGTTGACAAAACTGATATGTCAAGGGTATGTCCAAAAATAATCGTGTACAAATATGGACAACCGCCTATAATAATGACCATGAGCAAAGAAAAATCCGGGCCGGATCAAGGCCACCCGATCCAGGTCGCCGCCCGCAGAAGCGGCCTAACTCCTGATGTCATAAGGGCTTGGGAGCGGCGCTATCATGCGGTGGAACCGGCCCGGTCCGGCACCAACCGCCGGTTGTACACCGAGAGCGACATCGAGAAACTGTTCCTCCTGAGCCAGGTCACCCGGGCGGGGCGCAGGATCGGCGATGTCGCCAACCTGTCCGCAGACAAGCTCCGGGAAATCGTTGCGGAGGACGGCGAAGCGGCTGCCCGGGTCGGCAGCCTGCCGGCATCGCCGGCCAGGGGGCGAACCGAGGAGCACTACCTGGACGCCTGTCTTGATTACCTGAACGACCTGGACGCCGCCGGCCTGGAGGCGACCCTGGCGGAAGCGTCCATCGCCCTGTCCACCCCGGTGTTGCTGGAACAACTGATCACCCCGATGCTGCAGCAGGTGGGAGAAGGCTGGCACAGCGGAAAGCTGCGGGTCGCCCATGAGCACATGACCACCGCGGTGGTCCGATCGCTTCTAGGTGGCCTGCGTAAGTCCGGGTCGCTACCTTCCACCGCTCCTGAACTGGTGGTCGCCGCACCGGCCGGCCAGCGTCATGAGCTGGGCGCCCTCATGGTGGCACTGGCTGCTACCGCCGACGGCTGGAAGGTGACCTACCTGGGCGCCGACCTGCCTGCGGCGGATATCGCCGCCGCAGCCCTGCAACGGAACGCCAGGGCCGTGGCATTGAGCATCGTCCACCCGGCAGACGATCCGAACCTGCCTGGCGAAATCGAGATCCTCGGCACCGCCCTGGGCGATGCCACCGTCCTGCTGGCAGGCGGCAGGGGCGCCGGGGCGTATTCCGCTGCCCTGGCCGCCGCAGGTGGCCGGATTATTGAGACTATCCCGTCCCTGCGCAGCGAGCTGCAGACGCTGCGAGCATCATGAGCCGCCTCCGATCCGCCTGGCCCCTCCTGGCGTTCATCGCGGTCTGCATCGGGGTCGGGGCGAGTGCTTCCTGGGTTACCGCCCAGTCGGTTTCCGTTTGGTACCCAACCCTGATCAAGCCGGTCTGGAACCCTCCTGCTGCTGTTTTCGGGCCGGTCTGGACCGTCCTGTATATCCTCATGGGGATTGCCGGCTGGATGGCCTGGACTTCCGGTTCGGCTGTGCGACGGAAATCGATGACGCCGTTCGCAATACAATTGGTGCTGAACGCCGTGTGGTCTTTCCTGTTCTTCGGGATGAGGCAGCCGGGGTGGGCGGCAATTGAAATCATCCTGCTTTGGCTGGCGATCGTGTGGACCGTGATGGCGTTCCGCAAGGTCCGCGCCGTTGCGGCGACGCTGCTGTTGCCGTACCTGCTGTGGGTCACGTTCGCCGCTGCGTTGAATATCACTATCTGGCAACTCAATTGACTCCCCAATAAAAAGACCGGCCCCGGAGGGCCGGCCTTCAAGCAAAGTATGGAACCGGTATCAGGAGCCGGGGAGGATCACGGTGTCGATAACGTGGATGACGCCGTTGCTTGTTTCGATGTCGGTGGCGATGACTTTGGCGTTATCAACCATGACGCCGTTGGTGGTGTCGATGGTGATGCTGCTGCCCTGCAGGGTCTTGGCGGAAGTCAGGTTGACCACGTCGGCGGCCATGACTTTGCCGGAGACCACGTGGTAGGTCAGGATCGCGGCCAGCTTGTCCTTGTCCTGGAGCAGCGCTTCCACGGTACCGGCAGGCAGCTTGGCGAACGCTTCATCGGTGGGGGCGAAAACCGTGAACGGACCGTCGCCTTTGAGAGCATCCACCAGACCGGCAGCCTTCACGGCGGCGACCAAGGTGTTGAAGTTACCGGCGGCAACGGCGGTATCGACGATGTCCGGCGTGGCGGAGGCCTGCTTGACCTCATGGGCGGCGCCACAATCGGCGGCGGCGATTCCGGTGGCCAGGGCCAGAGTAATAATCAGTGTGGCGGCAAAACGGCTTTTCATGAGATATCTCCTTTTTGGTAACTTTTTGGTTCGTTGTTCACTTCACAACCCGGATAGTACGTGGACAAAATTGATTTGTCAAGTTAATGTCTAAGAAATAATATTGACAAATTATATACAAGCTTGTATCTTCCTTCCATGGAAAACAGGAAAAACCAGGAAGCAAAGCATCCAATTCAGGTGGCTGCCCGTCGTTCCGGGCTTTCTCCGGACGTCATCCGGGTCTGGGAGCGTCGCTATCAGGCGATCAGCCCGACCCGGTCCGGCACCAATCGCCGTTTGTATAATGATGAAGACATCGAGCGGTTGCTGTTGCTGTCTCAAGTGACCGCTGCGGGTCGAAGGATCGGTGACGTCGCCGGCCTGGACATGGAGCAGCTGCGGGAGATGGTCTGGGAGGACCGCTCCGCCGAGGTCAGGCTGCCTGCGCCGGTGCGGGTCGATGCAGGCTCCCTGCCGGCACGGCACCTGTCCTATTGCATCAAGGCGGTGAGTGAACTGGATGGAGAAACCCTGGAGTCCAGCCTGAACCATGCCAGGGCGGCGTTGGCGCCGATTGTCCTCATGGAACAGGTTATGATGCCGCTCATGCACCTGATCGGGGAGCGCTGGTACACCGGATCAATGCGGGCTGCGGAAGAGCATATGACAACCCCGATCGTCAGGGCGACCCTGTGGTCCCTGAAGAACAGCCACCGGGCGGAGGATAACGCTCCTGAACTGTTGGTGGCGACACCGGCAGGCCAGCGCCATGAACTGGGCGCTCTCATGGCCGCCGTGGTTGCCGCTTCCGACGGATGGCGGGTGACCTACCTGGGCTCGGACCTTCCGGCCACGGAGATCGCCGCCGCCGCCGTGACCCGCAACGTGAGCGCCATCGCACTGTCCGTAACCTACCCGTCGGATGATCCGGCGATAGGCGGCGAACTGAACATCCTGACCGGCACGGTTCCTGCCGTCGTTCTTGTAGGCGGTGTGGCGTCTGCCGCATACCGTGACGGTATACGCCGTGCCGGGGCGATTGAAGTTCCGACCACCGCCGTGCTGCGGGCTGAACTTCGGAAACTGCGTGCGTCCAGCGGCCGACCGGGGAACGGGGCCCTTCATGGCTGATGACGGCTCCAGGGAGACGATCCTGCTCACCGGGGCCAGCGGGTACGTGGGGGGAAGGCTGCTCACCGCCTTGACCGCTGCCGGTTACCCGGTGCGGGCCATGGCGCGCAAACCTGAATTCCTGGAATCGCGGCTTCAGGCAGCTCCGGATGATGGAACGGTCACGGTGGTTCAGGGGGATTGCCTGGACATGGACAGTCTGCGCCGGGCTGCGGCCGGGGCGGATACCGCGTTCTACCTGGTGCACTCCATGGGAGCCAGCGGCGATTTCGCCGACACCGACCGGCAGGCGGCGCTGAATTTCGGCCTGGCCGCACAACAGGCCGGTATCCGGCGCATCATTTATCTGGGTGGGCTGGGCGACTCGGAAGAAAGCTTGTCCAAGCATCTCCAGAGCCGCCATGAAACCGGCGAGGCCTTGAAGTCCGGCGGTGTTCCGGTAGTGGAGTTTCGCGCTTCCATCATCCTCGGTTCAGGCAGCCTGTCGTTTGAACTGATCCGGGCGCTGGTAGAGCGGTTGCCGGCGATGATCTGCCCCAGCTGGGTCCGGGTCAAGGCCCAACCGATCCATATCCAGGACGTCATCCAATACCTCCTGGCCGGTATCGAACTGCCTTCAGGGCAGGAGGGGATCTACGAAATCGGAGGGCAGGACGCAGTTTCGTACCAGGAAATCATGGAAGAGTACGCCCGGCAGCGCGGCCTGAAGAGGATGATGATCCCGGTACCGGTGTTGACGCCGTACCTGTCCGCCCTGTGGCTCGGCTTGACCACCCCGCTGTACGCCCGGATCGGCCGCAAGCTGATCCTGAGCATCCGGAACCCGACGGTGGTTCGGGACAACCGGGCTGCATCGGCATTCCCGATCCGGCCGGCAGGGCTGTCCGAATCGATCCGCCGTGCGATGTGCAACGAGGACAGCCGTTTTGCCGCCACCCGGTGGTCCGACGCCATCAGCTCCACCGGGAAACAGCGCGCCTGGGGAGGGACCCGGTTCGGTACCCGTCTCGTGGACACACGCTCCATCCAGGTGGACGGCGTGCTGCAGGGAGCGGCGTTCAGGCCGATCCGGCGTATCGGTGGGGACAACGGCTGGTACTACGGTGACTGGTTGTGGCGCACCCGGGGTTTCCTGGACCTCCTGGCCGGCGGTGCAGGAATGCGCCGGGGTCGCCGCAACCCGGAAGACCTTGTGGTGGGCGATACCCTGGATTTCTGGCGTGTTGAAGCGTACGAGCCGAACCGCAGGTTATTGCTGGCTGCGGAGATGAAGCTGCCGGGGCGGGCCTGGCTGGAATTCGAAGTCAAGCCGTCGGGTAGCGGTTCGGTGATCCATCAGACCGCCGTGTTCGATCCGGTCGGTCTGCTGGGGCTGCTTTACTGGTACGGCATCTACCCGCTGCACCGCCGTGTTTTCCGCGGCATGCTGCGGGAGATCGCCAAACGGTCCGTGAAGCCGGAACCTTCTCCTGCAATACCTATGGCAGGCTAGCCGATGACCGCTATCCCCCGACTCAGGATCCGCGATCTGAACCACAAGCCGGTTACCGGTGGCGGGGAATACGTCCTGTACTGGATGGTGGCTGCCCGTCGGACCCGTTTCCATTTCGGTCTGCAGCACGCCATTGATCTGTGCCGCGAGCTGGGCCGGCCCCTGGTGGTGTTCGAGCCGCTGCGCTGTGATTACCGGTGGGCCTCGGAACGGTTCCACCGGTTCATCCTGGATGGCATGAATGACAACGATGCCCGGTTCCGAAAAGCCGGCATTGCGTACTACCCCTACGTGGAACGGCGATCGGGGGAGGGCAAGGGGCTGTTGTCCGCCCTGGCGGCCCATGCATGTTGCGTCGTGACCGACGACTACCCCTGTTTCATGATCCCGGCCATGACCGCCGCAGGCGCCCGGCAGGTCCCGGTGCGGATGGAAGCGGTAGACGGCAACGGCCTTATGCCTCTTCGGGCCGCAGAGCAGGCGTTCCCCACCGCGTATGCATTCCGACGCTTCCTCCAGCGGGAGCTTCCCGGCCACCTGGCGGAGTTCCCGGAACCGGACCCTCTGGCCGCCTGTGCCGGGTTGCCGGCGGGAAGCATTCCGGAAGAGGTCCGGTCCCGCTGGCCGGAGGCCCAGTCGGCGGTGGATCTGGATCGCTCGGTACCGGCGGTGGCGATGTCCGGAGGCGAGGCGGCCGCCACCGCTCTACTGGACCGCTTTACCCGGGACCGCTTGCCGCTGTATGACACCACCCGTAACGACACCGCCGTCCACGGCTCCAGCGGACTGTCGCCGTACCTTCATTTCGGCCAGATCTCTTCTCACCAGGTCTGCACGGCGCTGTTTTCAAGGGAAGGCTGGAGCGTCGGTGATCTGTCCGACTCCACCGCCGGGAAGCGCCAGGGCTGGTGGGGGATGCCGGCTGCCACCGAGGCGTTCCTGGACCAACTGGTGACCTGGCGGGAACTGGGGTTCAACAACTGCACCTGGCTGCCGGATTACGACAGCTACGAATCGCTGCCGGGCTGGGCCCGGGAAACTCTGGCCAAACATGCTTCCGATCCACGGGACCCGGTGTACTCCCTGGAGCAGTTCCGAAAGGCGGAGACTCACGATCCGCTCTGGAACGCCGCCCAGCGCCAGCTGCTGCAGGAGGGCAGGATCCACAACTACATGCGGATGCTGTGGGGCAAGAAAATCCTGCACTGGTCCGAGGAGCCCCGGGAAGCGCTCCGGATCATGATCGAGTTGAACAACCGCTACGCCCTGGACGGAAGAGACCCGAACTCGTACAGCGGCATCTTCTGGGTCCTGGGCCGCCATGACCGGGCCTGGGGGCCGGAACGTCCGATTTTCGGCAAAATTCGCTACATGACCTCGGAAAACACCGCCCGCAAGATGAACGTCAAGCCGTACCTGGCCCGGTTCGGCGAAGCCTGAACCTGAAGCGGTTCCTTTCGTACAACACGGTGGGTCATAATAGGCGGCCTGTATCCGTTCCATTCATCCCCGGGAGTTGAGCATGAAAGCCTTCGTGAAAACCGTTTTGATCCTCCTCTGCATGGTGGCGCTGGTCGCTGCCGGTCCGATCCTGGCACAGGAGGAGCCGGATCAGCCCGATCAGCCGGAACCACCGGAGAAGGCGGAGAAAGCGGAGAACGGCGACGAGAACGGCAAGAAGCCTGACAAGGACAAGAAGAAGGACAAGGACGCTCCCAAACCGTACGACGAAGTCATCACCGAGGAGATGACCTCCGATCCGGGGCTGTTCATCGTCCACCGCGACAAGGACACCTACTATTACGAGATCCCGGTTGCCGAACTGGGCAAGGAGATGGTCTGGGTCAGCCAGTTGGCGGAAACCCAGGCCGGATTCTCCTGGGCCGGCATGCCGCTGGGGGACAGGGTGGTGCGCTGGGACCAGCGTGGCGACAAAATCCTGCTGCGGGATGTGAAGTACAGCATCCGGGCCGACACCGACGATCCGATCCGAATGGCGGTGGAGGCGACATCGGTGGCGCCGATCATCGAGATCTTCCCGGTAAAGGCGTACGGCAAGGACAAGGCGCCGGTGATCGAGGTCACCAAGCTGTTCACTTCCGACAAGCCGGAGTTTTCCGCCAACGAAGCTCTGGACGCCAAGGGCCTGGACGGCAAACGGACGTTCATCGAGCAGGTCAAGTCGTTCCCCACGAATATCGAAACCGAAGTCGTGGCGACCTACAAGCTGTCCCGGCCGAAACCGGGAGAGCAGGGCGGGCCGCGGCGCTTCCCCTCCGCCACGCGCAGGGACCCGAGCCAGGGTGCGGTCACCGTGCTGTTGCACCACAGCATGATCAGGCTTCCGGAAGTGCCGATGAAGCCCCGGGTGTTCGACGACCGGGTCGGATTCTTCACTGTCGGATTTGCCGACTTTGGTGATGATTCGGAGCACGCCCTGAAGCGGGTGCGCTACATCGCCAGGTTCCGCCTCGAAAAGAAGAAACCGAAGAAGAAACTGTCCGAACCGAAGAAACCGATCACCTGGTACGTCAGCCGGGAGGTTCCTGCCAAGTGGCGGCCGTACATCATCCAGGGCATCAATGACTGGCAGCCGGCGTTCGAGGCCGCCGGGTTCAAGAACGCCATCATCGGTCAACTGGCGCCGACGAAGCAGGAGGATCCGGACTGGGACCCTGAAGACGCACGCTATACCACCATAAGGTGGCTGCCCTCGGCGGTGCCCAACGCCTTCGGCCCCCACATCAGCGATCCTCGAACCGGTGAGATACTGGAAGCCGACGTTCGGATGTTCCACAACATCATGAAGCTGGTCCGGGACTGGTACTTCGTGCAGGCCTCTCCCAGCGACCCCCGGGCGCAGAAGCTCCCGATGCCCGACGATCTCATGGGCGAGCTGATCCGGTTCGTCGTAG
The DNA here is from genome assembly GCA_945787955.1 of uncultured Acidobacteriota bacterium. Lineage (GTDB taxonomy): Bacteria > Acidobacteriota > Polarisedimenticolia > Polarisedimenticolales > Polarisedimenticolaceae > Polarisedimenticola. The sequence continues at coordinate 13,195 of CALZKF010000060.1, forward strand.
CCCACGAAGTCGGCCACTCCCTGGGGTTCCCGCACAACATGAAGGCGTCCTCCAGCTACTCGGTGGAGCAGCTCCGGGACGCGGAATTCACGGCGAAGATGGGTACGGCGCCGTCGATCATGGATTACGCCCGGTTCAACTACGTCGCCCAGCCGGGAGACGGCGCTTCACTGACGCCGGCGGTCGGGGTCTACGATCACTTCGCCACCGAATGGGGCTATCGCGAGTTCCCTGAAGACGCCGACGAGAAGGCGGAGCTTGAAAAAATCGTCGCCAGGCAGAAGGACGACCCGATGCTGCTGTTCGGCAACCCGAACCCGAGGGAAGACCCGACCCAGCAAACCGAGGATCTGGGAGGTGATGCGGTGGCCTCCACCCGGATGGGCCTCATGAACCTGGAGCGGGTCGCCGGCTATCTGGTTGATGCTACAGCCAAGCCGGGTGAGGACTACGACCTGCTGGAGAACATGTACGGCGCCCTCCTTGGACAATGGCAACGGGAGATGGGCCACGTCGCCAACGTTGTCGGCGGCGTGCAGCAGATCAACCTGCGCTACGGTGATGCCGACCGGCGTTATTTCCCCATCGAGGCCGCCCGGCAGAAGGAGGCGGTGGAGTTTTTGAACGAACACGCCTTCGGTACACCGGAACTGTTCCTGTCCGATGACATCCTGGGGCGGATCCAGGCGACCGGTGCCGCCGACCGGGTACTGAGAGCCCAGAGCGGCGTACTGCAGTCCCTGCTGTCGGACAGCAGGGTCAAACGCATGGCTGAGACGGCCGAAAGGCCCGATCCGGCGTACACGGCGGCGGAGATGATCCACGATGTTTCCGACGGCATCTGGACCGAACTGGCCGACAGCAATCCGGATATCAATCTGTACCGCCGCAACCTGCAACGGGCCTATGTAGAACTACTGGCCGGGAAGCTGGAATCGAAGGACGCCGGCTCCGACCTGCCGGCCCTGGCCCGTAGTGAACTGGCACGGCTTCACGCCGACTGCGTGGAGTATGCAACGGCAGCGGCGAATCCGACCACCCGGCGCCACATGGAAGACGTGGCGGCCCGTATCAAGATGGCCCTCGAGAAGATGCAGGTTCAGACCACGGGAGGAACGCCGCCGGCCCGCCCGGGACGATGAACAAAAAGGGGACATTGCACATTATCTTTCAATAGTTATTGAGCACAGCAACGCCGTTCAATAATTGAAATATAATGTGGAATGTCCCCATTTTCATTATTGAATCAATCTCCCCGCCATGTGTATTAGAATTTGACGGAGACACACTGTGCCCCGGGCATCAGCCTGAAGGGCGGGGAGGAAATGGCGTGGAAACAGAAGCGACGACCGTGATCGGTCCCGAAGAACGGGGCCTGGCCGCATTTACCCACCTTTCCGGTCTGGCCGGTTACATCATCCCGCTGGGAGGGGTGGTGGTCCCGATCATCATCATGGTGGTGAAGAGCGACAGCAAGGTCATCTCCACCATCGCCAAGCAGGCGTTATGGTTGAACGTGGCGGTGTTCCTGGCCGCCGGCCTCTCGGCTATCCTGCTCCTCACCATCATCCTGATCCCGGTGGTTATCATCTTCTGGATTCTGCTGGGACTGGCTGCGGTGGCCCTGCCGGTCATCGGCGCGCTCAAGGCCAACGACGGCGTGTACTACCGCTACCCCTGGATCGGCCTGCACCTGTAATAAACACGGGCGAACAGGCCGGCCGTCATCAAGAGGAGGGGAATGATGGCGACCGGTCTGTTCTTCATCGGGCCTCCCTTGCTGTGTGTCTTTTAACGTTACCCCTCCGTTCCAGGGTGGGGAGCACGGCAGTGAGACCGCTGCTGCACTCATGCAGCCGGCGCTGCGGTGAAGTTGCAACGGGCCGTTGGCATGTTTTCGTTATTGAAAGATAATGTGGAATGTCCCCATTAACGAAAGAGGAGATCGCCAACAGCGTCAGCCACGGGTTCGGTGTGCTGCTGGCGGTTGCCGCCGTGCCGGTTCTGGTTGTCGGTGCGGTGCGGCGGGGGACCGCGGCGGACATCGTCGGCGCCAGCATCTTCGGCGGGGCCATGGTGCTGATGTACCTGGCATCCACCCTGTACCACGCCCTGCCCCGGGGCCGGGCCAAAAAGGTGTTCCAGGTCCTGGACCATAGCGCCATCTTCCTGATGATCGCCGGAACCTACACCCCGTTCACCCTGGGAGTGCTGTTCGGCGGATGGGGCTGGACCCTGTTCGGCCTGGTCTGGGGTGTGGCGGCAGCCGGCATCGTTCTGAAGGCGGTAGCGGGGATACGGTTCAAGATCTTCTCCACCCTGCTCTATATCGCCATGGGCTGGTTGATCGTCATCGCCATCAAGCCGCTGCTTGCGTCCATGGCTCCCGCCGGCCTGCTGTGGCTTCTGGCCGGTGGGCTGGCGTATACGGCCGGTGCCGGGGTTTACGCCGTCAAAGGTGTGCGGTACAGCCATTTCGTGTGGCATCTGTTCGTCCTGGCCGGATCGGCCTGCCACTTTGTCGCCGTGTTGGGGTATTCTTCCGCCTGAGACCGAGGGGGAACACCGGCATGGCGGACAATTCGGATCGTCCTACCGAATTCGAAGGCGAAGATCTCCCGACTCAGGCTGAAGGATACACGCCACCGGACGACAACGGCGTCTCCACCGCCCCCGGACGGGTGATCGACCATTACCGGCTGGTCCGCAAACTGGGCGAAGGGGGCATGGGCGAGGTCTGGGAGGCGGAGCAACTGGAGCCGGTCCGCAGGACCGTGGCGTTCAAGGTCATCAAGCGGGGCATGGACAGCGAGCAGGTGGTCACCCGTTTCGCCGCCGAACAGCAGGCCCTGGCCATGATGGTCCATCCCTCCATCGCCCGGGCGTACGACGCCGGCACCACCCCCAGGGGCCGGCCGTACTTCGTCATGGAGCATGTCCCCGGTATACCGTTGACCCAGTACTGCGACAAGAACGGCCTGGACACCATCGATCGCCTGGAACTGTTCATCCAGATCTGCGAGGGGGTGCAGCACGCCCATCAGAAGGCGATCATCCACCGGGACCTGAAACCTTCCAACGTCCTGAT
>CALZKF010000061.1:0-18579 GCA_945787955.1 uncultured Acidobacteriota bacterium
CGGTGTTGTGGCAGTACCGGCAGTCCATGCCGAGTTCCCCGGCATGGACCGCATGGCTGAACGGCACCGGCTGCTCCGGGGAATAGCCGACGCTCTGGGTCTTGGGCGACAGGCCGAACCACACCAGGACAATGATGTAGACCGGGGCCAGACCGAGGACGAGGCCTGCCACAGGCAGTAGATCGTCCACCCACTTCGGGAATACGAACCGGGGATCGGGTGAATTATTTTCGGTGCTCATCTTCGCTTTCACAGGTGGGCGTCGAAAGCCCGGCCACCCTTCCTCTTTCCGGTTCAACAGGCGGGATAAAAACCACCTTTTTAAGGCCCTTACCCTGAGCAGAACCGCCGTTCTGACGAATCGTATAAATATAGAACGGCAGTTACCGCCCTGATCGGAATAGGAAGTTTACCAACCTGTCTGTGATTTGACAGTAGCAATCGTAGTTTTCCTGAGTTGATCGCCTTTCCTTTTTTAATTATTATAATACCGTGACACCGGGGGAAAATATCATATCCATAAGCGGACCGATCCCCTAATTCCGGCATGTCCCATACCTGCCCACTATGAGGAGATTAGACCGGTGCCCCGGGACGAACCGGTCTAGAATCGTCCACCGTGGTCCGGCACGAACCTGGGAGTAATGCACCATGAACAGCGCGCGACAGGAACGGCCCTGGTTCCGTAACCCGTTCATCCTGTACTTCCTGATCGGCATCATCCTGCTGACCGCCGCCCGGCTCCTGTGGCCGGAGAAGTCTCCGGTGCCCGACGCATTGATCGAACTGCCGGGCTGGGAACTCACCGACCAGGACGGTAACCGGTTCGGCAGCGCCGACCTTGAGGGCAGGGTCTACATCGCCAGTTTCTTTTTTACGCGCTGCAGGACCATCTGCCCCACTCTGACACGTTCGATGCGGACCCTGCAGGACAGGCTGGCTGAGGAAGGGGTCGATCTCGACAGGGTAAAACTGGTCAGCATCTCGGTGGACCCGGAGTACGATACTCCGGAGGTACTGCAGGGCTTCGCCATACTCCACGGCGTCGACCCGGCTCGCTGGACCCTGCTCACCGGAGAGCGGCCCGCCATCCGGGCCCTGCTCGAAAACGGTTTCATGGTCGGCATGGGCGAACTCAGCCAGCCGACGGAAGGTCTGTTCGACATCGCGCACTCGGCGAAATTCGCCCTGGTGGACCGATCCGGCGGGATGCGCGGGCACTACGCCTCCGAAGGCCACGAACGAGACATCCTGCTGCAGCATGCCATTTACCTCGCGGAGCACCCCCAACCATGACCGGGCTCCTGCTCATGAACCTGGGCACGCCGACAAGCCCTGCGAAGGAAGATGTGCGGGCTTACCTCAAGGAGTTCCTGTCGGACGCACGGGTCCTGGATGGCCCCGCCTGGCGGCGGAAACTGATCCTGAACCTGTTCATACTCCCCCGCCGGCCGAAGGTGTCGGCGGAGGCGTACCGCAGCATCTGGACCGAAAACGGCTCCCCGATCATGGCCCATTCCCTGTCGCTCCTGGCCAAAGTCAGGGACCGGTTGCACGGCAACACCCCGGTGGAAATCGGCATGCGGTACGGCAAGCCGTCGATCCGGTCCGGCATCGAGAAACTGACGGTTGCCGGCGCCGACCGTCTGATCCTCTTTCCCATGTACCCCCAGTACAGCGCCGCCACTACCGGCTCCTGTCTGGCGGAGGCGTACCGGGTGCTGGAGGAGATGAGGGACGTGCCGCCGCTTGCTGTTGTGCCTCCGTTTTATGACCATCCGGCCTGGTTGGAACCGCTGGCGTCACGGGCTCGCGAGGCGTTAGGCGACGCCACGGCAGGCAAGGTGTTTTTTTCGTTCCATGGCCTCCCGGAGCACCAGGTTCGGGCCGCCGACCGAAGCGGCAACACATGCCTCGCAACGGAAGACTGCTGCGGGACGATTCGGCGGGAGAACGCCAACTGCTACCGGGCGCAGTGCTACGCCACGGCCCGCGCGCTGACACGCATGCTGGACCTGTCCCCGGAGCAGGTCGTGACCTGCTTCCAATCCCGGCTCGGCCGTGTGCCCTGGATACGGCCATACACCGATGAGATGCTGACCGATCATGCTGCCGGAGGGGACGACGCGCTGATCCTCAGTCCCGCCTTCGTCGCCGATTGCCTCGAGACGCTGGAGGAACTGGGGATGCAGGGTGCTGAGACCTGGTCCGTATCCGGAGGCGGCCGGTTCACCCTGGCCCCCTGCGTCAACGACGATGACCGCTGGGCCGACGGCGTGCTGACCCTCGTGCGTGAATCCTGCAACTGGATCTGACCGTTCCGGACCAATCAAACTGGACCGCAGAAGTCGCCAATAGAGCAGCCGCCTTCCGGTGATCTGGGTTAATCTCGAACTGCCGGAGGCTGCATGAACCGACGGTGGGGGACCGCAGGAGGGCAAGAGGTATGGCTACCGATCACGATCATCAGGTTCTTGTTGTCGGCGCCGGTCCGGTCGGTTTGATGACCGCATTATGTCTTGTGGAAAGGGGAGTCGACGTACGGATCCTCGATAAGGAATGGCGTCCCACCCTCCACAGTTTCGCCCTGGCGCTGCACCCTGAAACCCTCCGCAGCCTTGAAGAGTTCGGGCTGGCCCACGATTTGACGGAGCGGGGTCGCAGGCTGGAGAGAATCCTGTTTTTCGATACCGCCCGGCAGATCGGACGGATCGATTACACAGCCCTGCCCTCGGCCCATCCCTACCTTTTGGTAGTCCCCCAGAGCATCCTGGAATCGGCCCTGGAAGAAAAGCTTCGCCAGCACAAGGTCCAGGTGGAGTGGAATCACCAGGCTCTGGCGTTCCACCAGGACGATCATGGAGTGCAGGTCGAAATTGCAGAACTGGAAAAAGTATCCCTCGGGTACCCTATCGCCCGCTCCGAGTGGGCGGTCCGTCGCAAGCAACAGGTCGATGTCGACTACGTGGTTGCGGCGGACGGTTATCGCTCCACCACCCGTCAGTCCCTGGGAATCCGTTTCGCCGACTACGGCCATGCCCAGACGTTCTTCGTATTCGAGTTCCCCTATACGGCAGAGCTGCCGCCCGAAATGCGGATCGTACTGGGCGATGGCCACAGCAACGTATTCTGGCCGATCGAGGACGGCCGGGGGCGCTGGTCGTTTGAGGTTTCGATGTCCGAAACGGAGACTCCCGGCATGGATCAGTTCCGCAAACTGCTGGAGACCCGGGCGCCCTGGTTCTCCCCCGTCCCGGAGTCGATCTACTGGTCCACCCTGATCCGTTTTGACCGCCGGCTGTCGGAAAACTGCGGTGAGGGTCGGGTCTGGCTGGCCGGTGACGCGGTGCATGCCACCGGCCCTGTGGGGATTCAGAGCATGAATGTCGGCCTGCGGGAAGCCGGCTTGATCGCTCGTAATATGGCCTCTGCCCTGCAGGGCGGGGGCGAGGCCGGCCTGGCCGGGTACGAAAAGGCGTGCCGTTCAGAATGGCTTGAGCTGCTCGGCGTAGAGGGCGCGCCCTCTCTCACCGGCGAAGCGCCGTCCTGGGTGCAGGCTGATCCTGACCGCATCACCCCCTGCATCCCCGGCTCCGGCGAGGAACTGAGCAGGCTGCTGACCCAGATCGGTCTGCACTACGCTCCCCGCACCGCCACGGTTACCTGAACACTTTCCGGCGCATCGCAGAGCCGGTTACACTGTTCTTCCGGACATGCCCGACGAACTCCATCCAGACAGGCCGAATCCTGCCGTCATCGACGCCGGCGGGGAAGCGCTGGCGGTGAAACGGTACGGCCGGGGAGAAACCCGGCTGATGATCCTTCACGGCGGCCCCGGGCTGGACCACCACATCCTGATTCCCCTTGCCGACCGGTTGGCGGAACATTATCAGGTCTGGCTCCCCGATTTACCGGGCCACGGCGGTTCCCTCCGCGATGGTGAGATGCTCCCCGGCGCCGATTCCCTGCGGCGGCGGATGTCGGCCTGGTTGGCCGGACTGGCGCAGACCGGGATCGGGCCCCAGGTGCTCTGCGGCCATTCCCTGGGAGCATGGCTGGCCCGGGACCTGGTCCGAATGGGGGCGGCGGCCCCGGAGGCCCTTGTACTGCTGTCCCCGCCCTCCCGCTCGGCCCGGGGTGAACCGTCAGGTTCCGGCACCGAATTCGGCCGGGCCAGGGAGGAGTGGTTGCGCTATCTGCAGATCGAGGTCCCCGGTCCGATGTCCAACCGGTTCCGGCAAGCGGCGCTGGAGACGATGGTCGTTCCGCCGTCCCGCTACATCAGGCTGCTGCGAACACTGCAACGTGTGTTCCTGAACCGGCCGGAGGCGTTCAATCCAGGCTGCCCCGTTCTGGTCCTCGCCGGTGAGATGGACCGCACCACCACCCCGGAACAGGCAGCGGAAATAGCCCGCTGCACCGGCGGAGCATTGCTGAAGATACTCCCAGCCTGCGGCCACTTCCTCTGGGCGGAAGACACCTCCCCGACCGCCGACGCAATAATCACCTTCCTAAAAAGGGGTCAGGCACCTTAAACCGGGTTAAGGTGCCTGACCCCGAAATGTAAAGAGGAAGAACATCCACGGAACCTGGACCTCCTCGTCAGGGTCGGTGCGGTCCCTGGCCTCCAGGACCGCCTGGTCCCAGTCCTGGTTGCTGAGGCCATCCGCCAGCGGGCCGATCATCGCAGGGATGGTCATCAGTTCCATCAACTCCCGCTGCACACCGGTATAGGTGAACCGCACATCATCGTCCAGGGTGAACCGGGTCAGACTGCCGGCGTCGAACCGGCGCCCCGTACGGGCCTCCAGGGACCGGGCCAGTGCGATCTGGAAAGGGTGGATCGCGTGGCGCTCCCCTTCCACCCGTTCCGCCGGCACATTGAATACGAAGCGGGCGCCAGGCTCCAGCACACGGGCCAGGGATTCGAATACCGGTCCCGCCGCCGGAAACTGCCAGAACGCCGCGTTGCACAAAGCCCGGTCGAAACGGTCGTCCAGCACATCGTGAACTCCCGATGCCGGCGCCACGTGAAACCGGGCCCTAGGGTCCAGGATGTTGGCCCGAGCCACTTCCACCATTTCCTCGGAAGCGTCGACGCCGGTGAGATCGGCATCCATGTCCAGCACCCGGAGGCACGCCAAGGCGGTTGCGCCTGTGCCGCAAGCCAGGTCCAAGACGTGACGCGCACCAACCAGATCCGCCAGTTCCACCATGCGTTGGTTCAAACGGCGGTAGATCCGGTGCTCACTGACGAACCGGTGATAGATCTCCGCGTTGTCCCATCCTCGCCAAACCACATTGCACCTCATGAACCCTGTTCTGCCATAATGTCAGGATTCTCGATGAATTCAACGCAGGAGCCTGACATGAGCCGTTCGGTAACCGCACCTGCCACTCTGATGATCCTGGTCCTGCTCCCGGCGACTATGTCCGCCTGCCGCACCCCGGCCGGAGAGGCGGACCTGGTCATTCTGGGAGGACGGATCGTCACTCTGGATCCGGCGCGGCCCGAAGCGGAGGCCATGGCGGTCGTGGACCACAGGGTCGCCGCCGTAGGCAGCGAGAAAGAGATCCGGGATTGGATCACGGCCGGTACGCAGGTGGTGGACTTGATGGACGGTCTGGCGGTTCCCGGGTTCATCGAAGGCCACGGCCATTTCATGGGCGTCGGCCGCCTCAAGATAGAGTTGGATCTGTCCTCGGCGACAAGCTGGGAACAGGTCGTGGAGCAGGCGGCGGAACGCGCCGCCACCCTGCCGCCCGGCACCTGGATCACCGGACGGGGCTGGCACCAGGAGAAATGGGACCGGCCGCCGGACCCGGCAGTCCAGGGCTACCCGGTGAACGACGCGCTCACCCTGGCGATCCCGGAGCACCCGGTGCACCTGCGCCACGCCAGCGGCCATGGCTCCATCTCCAATGCAGCGGCCCTGGCCGCCGCCGGGGTTGGCCCGGCTGCCAGGAATCCCGAAGGCGGCGAGATCGTCCGCCGACCTGACGGCAGACCGACCGGCATCCTGCTGGAAAACGCCATGGACCCGGTGTACGCCGCCTGGAATGCTGCCTTCTCCGGTCGCACCGCCGAGGTGATCGACGCCGAAGCGGAAGAGATCATCCGGCTTGCGATGAAGGAGTGCCTGGCTCACGGCATCACCAGTTTCCAGGACGCCGGTTCCACTCTGGCGGAGGTGGCCCGGTTCCGGGCGCTGGCGGACCAGGGCCGTTTGCCGGTCCGGCTGTGGGTCATGCTGAGCGAGCAGGACGAAGATATCGCCGCCATGCTGGACCAGGTCCGGACTATCGGCTATGGCAACCATCACCTGACTGTCCGCGCCATCAAACGGTATGTGGACGGAGCCCTGGGATCACGAGGCGCCCTCATGCTGGAGCCGTACGAAGACCAGCCGGACACAACGGGGCAAATGGTCAACAGCCTGGAATCGTTGCGGAAATCTGCGGAGTTGGCCCGGGACCACGACTACCAGCTTTGCACCCACGCTATCGGGGACAGAGGCAACCGGGAAATGCTGGATCTGTACCAGTCCGTGCTGGCCGGGACAGGTGGTCTCGGGGAGCGGCGCTGGCGCATCGAACACGCCCAGCACATTCACCCGGACGATATTCCCCGTTTCGGCCGACTCGGGATCATCGCCTCCTTGCAGGGGGTGCACTGCACCTCCGATGGTCCCTGGGTTCCCAGGCGGATCGGTGAAGACCGCGCCGCCTCCGGCGCCTATCCGTGGCGGGCACTTCAGGATTCAGGTGCGGTGCTGGTGAACGGCACCGACGCGCCGGTGGAGCCGGTGGATCCGATCGCCGGATTCCACGCTCTGGTAACCCGGGAAATGAACGGCGGCATCCGATTCCACCCGGATCAGTCGCTCACCCGGGAGGAGGCACTCAAGACCATGACCCTGAACGCCGCCTGGGCCGCCCACGAGGAGGGAGTCAAAGGCTCCCTTACCGTCGGAAAACTGGCCGATGTGACCCTGCTTGACCGGGACATCCTGACCATCCCCGAGGATGAGATCCGGTCTGCCCGGGTGATGCACACCATCGTGGGAGGGGAGCTTCTCTACAGCCGCAAGGTGGAATGAAGAATGTGGATGATGTCTCCGAAGTCCTTGAACTCATAAGGGTTAAGCACACCTCTCCGTTCAGCGCGAGCCAGATGACCCGGAATCCCGAGTCCTTCCTGCCATTTTCGGTGCAGGCATCACCATTCTTCGTTCCACCTTGACAGGAATGTTCCTGGGGGTAATATTCATACGTTCGTTTCAAACATACGATTGTTCGAGGCTATTATGAAAGACTCACCGCCACCCGATACCAAGGAAAAGATCCTGGATACAGCGGAAAAAGAGTTCGCCACCCGCGGCTACAGCGTCACATCCCTCCGGAAGATCACCTCTGAGGCAGGGGTGAACCTTGCGGCGATCAACTACCACTTCAACACCAAGCAGGGCCTGCTGATGGAGGTGCTGCACCGGTGCATCGATCCGATGAACCGGCGACGTCTGGAGATGCTGGACGCCCTGGAGGCGGCGGGAGATTACTCCGTGGAGCGGATCGTGCGGGCGCTGCTGGAACCGGCCCTCAGAATGAAGGAGCGCTACGGCGTCCACGGTGAGTACGGCATCCGGATCCTGGGAAAGCTTCACGGCGAGCCGGCGGGAGTACCGCATGAGGTCTTCACCGACCTGTTCCACCTGGTGTTCACCCGGTTCACCGCCGCGTTCGGCAAAGCCCTACCCGAACTTCCCGACGAAGACCGGCTGTGGCGGCTGCACTTCGTGATCGGCGCAATGGCCCATACCCTGGCCTCATCCGACAAGCTCGAATCGTTGAGTTGCGGGCTGTGTAACGCCGTCGACACCGACGCCGTAGTGGAGCGGTTGGTGTCGTTCGCCTCCGCCGGCCTCACGGCGCCATTGCCGGGCACCGCCGCCGGAGGCTCCGGATCATGAAAAGAACCTTCCCGGTCCTGGGGCTGACCGCCTTGATAACTTTGACCGCCGGCTGCGCCGCCTCCCCTGCCCTGCAGCGCGAGGCTCTGCTGGTAACCGCACCGGACCGCTACACCATCCCGGCTGTTGAACCGGAAGTGCAGCCGGAATGGTGGCTCGGATTTGAGAGCCCGGGAATGGAACGTGCGATCGCTGCCGCTCTTGAGCACAACCGGGACCTGAAGGCGGCGGCGGCTCGTGTGGAGCAGGCGGCGGCGGCGGCGCGGATCGCCGGCGCAAGCCTGAAACCGTCCGTTTCCGCCGGTTTGAACGGCGGGAGGCGAAAGCAGAACTTCATCGGCCTGCCGATCCCCGGCAGCGGCGGCGACATTCTCAGCAGCACCTCCACCAACCTGGGAGTATCCCTGGATATTTCATGGGAAGTCGACCTGTGGGGCAGGATGAAGGCCGGCACGCGGGCGGCGGTGACTGAATTGAAGGCGGTGGAGGCCGATCTGGCCGGAGCACGGTTGTCCATCGCCGGTCAGACCGCCAAGGCCTGGCTCGCCATGGCCGAGGCGGTCCAGCAGGTCGACCTGGCGGAACAAACCGTGGCCAGCTTCCGGGACTCTGAAGCGATCGTCCGGAACAGGTACGAACAGGGTCTTGCGCCGTCTCTCGATCTGCGTCTCCAAAAAACCAACCTGGCCAACGCCGAATCGTTCCTGGCCGCCCGCAGGATCGGATTGGAGGCGACGTCTCGGCAACTCCAGGTGCTCATGGGGCGTTACCCGGGCGGCGACGCCGCACCGGAGGCGTCGCTACCCGATCCACCGCAGGCGATTCCCGGGGGACTGCCGGCGGACCTGGTCTCGCGTCGCCCGGACCTGGCGGCGGCGGAACTCCGGCTGATCGCAGCCGGCTACCGGTTCGATCTGGCCCGGCGCGCGCTTTACCCGCGACTTGTGCTCACAGGCAGTGGCGGGACCTCCTCCCAGGAATTCCAGGATCTCCTGGACGGCGACTTCAGCGTCTGGTCCCTGGCCGCCGGCCTGACCCAGCCGTTGTTCCAGGGCGGGCGCCTTCGGGCCGGAGTGGATCAGGCGCGATCGGCCTCCGACGAAATCCTGGCTCGTTACGCCGGGGCGGTGCTCGGCGCCTACCTGGAAGTTGAGACAGCTCTGGCCTCGGAGCAGCATCTTGCCGACCGCCAGGTCGCCCTGGCGGAGGCCGCCTATCAATCCACCGCCGCCAGGCTGCTGGCGGAAGACCGTTACCGTTCCGGGCTAACGCCTTTCATCACCGTGCTGGAGTCGCAAAGACAATCGGTCCAGGCCGAGAGCGATCTGATCACGGCTCGTCAGCAACTTCTGAACAACCGTATCGACCTGGTTCTCGCCCTGGGCGGCGGGTACCTGCAGGAGATCGAGCCATGAGCCGGACCGAACACGATTCCACACCTTCCGCAGGAGTCGCCAACCAGATGAAAGCCTGGGTCCTGCCGGTCATCATCGTCCTGGCCGCCGTGGCGGTCATGGTCCTGATGATCAAACTGAAGCCGGCGGTGGCGAAACAGGAGATCACCAGGCTGCCGCCGCTGGTCCGTATTATGGAAATCGTCCCGGCCAGCCATCGGTTCATCGTTCGGAGTCAAGGCACCGTCAGCCCCCGCACCGAGAGCCAACTGGTTCCGGAGGTATCGGGGCGAGTGGTTTCGATCTCCCCGGCTTTCACCTCCGGCGGGTTCTTCGCGGAAGGCGATGTGCTCCTGACCATCGACCGCTACGACTACCGCCAGGCGGTGGTCCGGGCCGAGGCCGACATCGCCAGGGCCGAACTGGCCCTGGCCCGGGAAGAGGCGGAGGCGGAAGTCGCCCGACAGGAATGGGAAGAACTCGGCCGGGACGAAGAACCGACTGCGCTGACGCTGCGGACGCCCCAGTTGCAGGATGCCCGGGCCACGCTGGCAGCCAGCCGGGCCGCCCTGGACAAGGCCGGACGGGACCTTGACCGGACCGAAATCCGTGCGCCCTACGCCGGCCGGGTCCGCAGCAAGTCGGTGGACGTCGGCCAGTTCGTCAACCGCGGCGCACCGGTAGCGACCTTGTACGCCGTCGACTTCGCCGAGGTCCGGCTTCCGCTCCCGGACAGTGACCTGGCCTATTTCGATCTACCGGTCGCCTACCGTGGCGGCAATGGCCCGGCCCGGGGCGCCGCCGTCACCCTGAGCGCCGAGTTTGCCGGTAAACGCCACACCTGGCAGGGCCGGCTGGTCCGGACCGAGGGAGAGATCGATCCCACGACCCGGATGATTCACGCCATCGCACAGGTCGCCGATCCGTACGGGGTCGGCAAGGACAGGGACCGTCCACCACTGGCGGCGGGGATGTTCGTAGAGGCGGAGATAGAGGGCGATCAGGTCGACAACCTCTTTCTGATCCCACGGGAGGCGATGCGCGGACCGGACCAGGTCCTGGTAGTAAGCCAGGACAACCGGATGCGGTACCGGACAGTCTCGGTCGTCCGAACCACCCGGGACCACGTGGTGGCCGACGGCGGCCTGGCCGCCGGGGAGCGGATCTGCATCTCGCCGCTGCAGGCGGTCACTGACGGCATGGAGGTCCGGGTCCACCAGGACCAGGAGGCCGGAGCATGAAAGGCGCTATCGCATGGTTCGCGAAGAACACGGTTGCAGCCAACCTGCTGATGGCCCTGATCGTGTTCGCCGGCGGTTTCGCCCTTGTCGGCATGAAGCAGGAGGTCTTCCCGGAGTTCAGCCTCGACCTGATCAGCATCCAGGTGCCGTATCTCGGCGCCGCGCCGGAAGAGGTCGAGGAGGGGGTCTCCATCAAGAGCGAGGAGGCGATCCAGGGGCTGGACGGCATCAAGAAGATCACCTCCACCGCCTCCGAGGGGTTCGGCACGGTCCTTGTTGAGCTGGAGCTGGGCTCCGACACCCGCAAGGTCCTGGACGACGTCAAGGCCCGGGTCGATGCCATCGAAACCTTTCCTGAGCTGACCGAAAAGCCGGTGGTCGCCGAGATCACCAACCGGCGGCAGGTTCTGGACGTTGCGATCTCCGGCAACGCCGACGAGTTCGCTCTCAAGGCGCTGGGTGAACAGGTCCGGGACGAACTGGCCGCCCTCCCGGAGATCACGGTGGTGGAACTGGCCTCGGCCCGTCCGTATGAGATCACCATCGAGGTTTCGGAAAACGACCTTCGCCGCTACGGCCTGACCTTCGACCAGGTCGCCGCCGCCGTGCGGAGCTCTTCCCTGGATCTCCCCGGCGGTTCTGTGCGCACCGCAGGCGGTGAGATCCTGCTCAGGACCAAGGGTCAGGCGTACGTCGGCCGGGAGTTCGAGGATCTGGTCCTGCTCAGCAGGCCCGACGGCACCCACATCCGCCTGGGGGACGTGGCCGACGTGGTGGACGGCTTCGCCGAGACCGACCAGTTCGCAAGGTTCGACGGCAACAACGCGGTCCTGGTCCAGATCTACCGCACCGGGGACCAGGCGGCGCTGACCATCGCCGCGGCGGCGATGAAGTACATCGAGGAAGCCCAGGGCCGTATGCCGGAAGGGGTGGTGCTGACCCCGTGGCAGGACGCCTCCAAGGTCCTGAGAGCCCGCCTCAACCTGCTGCTGCGCAACGGCGCCGCCGGGTTCGTCCTGGTTTTCATCTCCCTGTCGCTGTTCCTGCGCTTCCGGCTGGCGTTCTGGGTCAGCCTGGGAATCCCGATCTCGTTCCTGGGCGCCATCTGGCTCATGCCGATGCTGGACGTTTCCATCAACCTGATCTCCCTGTTCGCCTTCATCGTGGTCCTGGGGATCGTGGTGGACGACGCCATCGTGGCGGGCGAGAACATCTACACCCACCAGCAGCGCCACCGCCAGGGGCTTAAGGGCTCCATCGAGGGAGCGAAGGAGGTGGCGACGCCGGTGATCTTCGCCGTCCTGACCACCGTGGCTGCGTTCTTTCCCCTGTTGAACGTCGAAGGGACCATCGGGAAGGTCATGCGGACCATCCCGCTGATCGTCATCCCCTGCCTGCTTTTCTCACTGGTGGAGAGTCTGTGGATTCTCCCCGCCCACCTGTCCCACATGAAGATCAAGCCGGACCGGCCTGCCCGCCGTTGGGGCTGGCGCCGGTTCCAGAGCTACTTCGCCAAAGGCCTGGAGTGGGTAACTCACAGGATGTACAAGCCATCGCTTGAGTTCCTCCTGCGCTGGAGGTACGTCACCGTCGCATTCGGCCTGGCCACCCTGCTGGTCACCGTCGGCTCGGTCCGGGGCGGCTACATCCGGTTCGAATTCTTCCCGCCTGTGGAGGCGGACTACATCTCCGCCGCCCTGACCATGCCCCAGGGAACCCCGGCGGAGCAAACCTCGGAGGTGGTAAAGCTCCTGGAGGCGTCGGCGGTGGAAGCCCGCAAGGAGTTTGAAGACCGGCCGGGGGGGCAGGACCTGTTCCTGCACATCTCCGCAGCCGTCGGCGATCAGCCGTACACCGTCAGCCAGCAACGCAACGCCGGCACCGCCGCCACACGATCCACCGCCGGCCACCTCGGGGAAGTCACCATCGAGCTGTCCCCGGCCGAGGACCGGGATTTCAGCAGTTCCGAGCTGGCGGACCGCTGGCGGGAGATCACCGGAACGGTACCGGACGCGGTGGAGCTGACCTTCAGCGCTTCGCTGTTCAGCCCCGGCGACGACATCGACATCCAGTTGACCGGCCCGGACCTGGGCCGGCTGCGCTCCGCAGCCGACGCGGTCAAGGACCGCCTCCGGGAATACACCGGCGTCTCCCAGATCGCCGATTCGTTCCGTGAGGGCAAGAAGGAGGTCAAGCTGGCGATCAAACCCCAGGCCGAAATCCTGGGGCTGACCCAGGCCGACCTCGGCCGGCAGGTCCGGCAGGCGTTCTACGGCGAGGAGGCCCAGCGCATTCAGCGCGGCAGAGACGACATCCGGGTCATGGTGCGCTACCCCGCCGATGAACGCCGTTCCCTGGGGGACATGGAGAATATGCGGGTCCGCACCCCGGGCGGCGCCGAGGTGCCGTTCCGTGAGGTCGCCGAGGTCCGGCAGGGACGGGGCTATTCCACCATCAAGCGGGTCGACCGGCGCCGGGCGGTGAACGTCACCGCCGACGTCGATCCAGCCAAGGCGTCCGCCGACGAGATCGCCGCCGATCTGTCGTCCAGAGTGCTGCCTGAGATACTGGCCGGCTATCCCGGAGTGTTCTTCAGTTTCGAAGGCCAGAAGGCTGAGCAGCGCGACAGCCTGGGCGGCCTGTTCAAGGGTTTCGCCCTGGCAATCGTCATGGTCTTTGCCCTGCTGGCTATCCCGCTGCGCTCGTACATGCAGCCGCTGATCATCATGTCGGCGATCCCTTTCGGCCTGGTCGGTGCGATCTGGGGTCATCTCCTGATGGGGATGAACCTGACCATCATGTCGATGTTCGGCATCGTCGCCCTGGCCGGGGTGGTGGTCAACGACAGCCTGGTGATGGTCGACTTCATCAACCGCCGCCTGCGCCAGACCGGCAATTTCGAGGAGGCTGTGCACACCTCCGGCATCGACCGCTTCCGGCCGATTATCCTGACCTCCCTGACCACCTTCGCCGGCCTGTCGCCGCTGTTGCTGGAGAAAAGCATGCAGGCCCGGTTCCTGATCCCGATGGCGACCTCGCTGGCGTTCGGGGTGCTGTTCTCCACCGTCATCACCCTGGTGCTGGTGCCTTGCGGGTACCTGATCCTGGAGGATCTGCGGCTGTTGTTCCGGCGCATCTTCATGCGGAAGGCGCCGCTGCCCCAGGAATAGAGCAAGGCCGGCCGAAGCGGCTGACGGTATAATCGAAGACATGCGAATCCTGATGATCTGCTTCTGTCTGCTTGCAACCGCCTGCGCCGGCCCCGAACCTCCGGACCTGGTGGTGATCACCGTGGATACTCTCCGGGCCGACCGCCTGGGCAGTTACGGCTGCGACGCCGGCCTGACGCCGGTGATGGACCGGTTGGCGGTGGAAGGAGTGCGCTACGAAGACGTCTCCGCCACCGCTCCGATCACCCTGCCGTCCCACAGCTCGATCTTTACCGGCCGCTACCCCACCAACACCGGGGTGCGGAACAACGGCTCCTTCGTCCTGCCAGACGGTGAGACCACCCTGGCGGAGATCCTGAAAGACCAGGACTGGGCCACCGGTGCGGTGGTCGCCGCTTACCCGCTGCACTCCCGGTTCGGACTGAATCAGGGCTTCGACATCTATGACGACGAGTTCCCGCTGCTGCCCCCGGGCGAGGCACCTGCACGGTTCTTTCCGGAGCGCGACGCGACAGCGGTCACCGATCGCGCCCTGGAGGTCTGGGAGCGGTTGGGCCAGGGCGGCAAGCGACGATTCCTGTGGGTGCACTACTTTGATCCCCACGCGCCGTACGATGCTCCGGAACCGTTCCGCTCGGCCCACGGCGACCGGCGCTACGATGCCGAGATCGCCTATACCGATCACGAAATCGGCAGGCTTCTGGAACGGATCGGCGCTGGTGGCACCATCACGGTAGTAACCTCGGATCACGGCGAGAGTCTGGGGGAGCACGGCGAGAAGACCCACGGCCTGTTCGTGTATCAGGCAACCATGGCCGTGCCTCTGATCATACACTGGCCGGGACACCAACCGGCCGACGTTACCGTGGCGACGCCTGCCAGCCTGGTGGACCTGGTTCCCACCCTGCTGGGAATCCTGGGCTACCCGGTTCCCGCCGGACTGGACGGCGGCGCGCCCTCCCGGCCGGTGTACGGCGAATCGTTCCTCCCGAAATATAACTACACGTTCAGCGAACTCCGCATGGTCCGTGACGGAGCCCTGAAGTACATCGACGCCCCGGGCCCCGAGTTATACGACCTGGCACAGGATCCGGATGAACTCCGAAATCTGGCAGGAGGCCACCCGGACCAGGACCGCCTGACGACAACACTTGCCGAAATCCTTGCAGCGGAAGATCCTGAGGCGCTGGATCATGCCGCCGGATCCCTGGACCCGGAGGCGGAGGCGAACCTGCGCAGCCTGGGGTATATGGCCGGCGGGGGCGGTTCCGGAGCCGACAGCAGCGGCGGCCGGGACCCCAAGGACATGGTCCGGTACATCAAGGATATGGACCGGGTCCACGGCATCATCGCATCCGGCGACGCGGAAGCCGGCTTCGCCCTGTTCGAAGCGCTGGTGGCGGAGGTACCGGAGAACCACATGGCGCTGTTGCAGTACGCCGGCGCACTGTTCGGGGAACGGCGATTTCCCGAAGCCGAGGTGCAGTTGCTCAAGCTTCTGGACCGCCAGCCTGAAATGAATGCCGCCTGGGTGATGCTGGGCGGTGTGCGATCGGCCCAGGGCAAGATCGATCAGGCGGCGGAAGCCTATCGCCTGGCCGGATCGCTGACCGTTCGTGGGGAACCGTACTTCCAGATGGCCTCCATGTACCGGGAGATCGGAGAGTACCGTGATGCCGCAGCAGCCTACCTGGAGGCGGTGCGCCGCGAGCCTTCCAACCAGGAATACATGGACGGCTGGGTGGAGTACCACGTCTCCAGGGGGACACTGGATCAGGCGGAGACCGCCGCCGCCACGTTGGTGGGCGAGCACCCGGATGATGCTGTCGTCCGCAACACCTACGGAGATATCCTGCGACGGCTGCAGCGCTACGACGAGGCGGCAAGAGAGCTTCAGGCCGCCCTGACCCTTGAGCCGGGAAGGTTCACGGCGGAGGCGATACTGGGCCAGGTGGAACTGGAACTGGGCCGGATCGCCGAGGCCAGGGACCGGTTCCGGATCCTGCTGGACCGGCGGCCGGAGAACACGGCGGTGCGTTTCGACCTGGCCAGGGCGCTGAGCCTGCTGGGCGAGCACCAGGCTGCGGCGCCGCTGTTTCGCCAGGTACTGGAGGAAAGACCTGATTTCTCCCCGGTATTCACCTTCCGGGGAACGCTGCTGGAGATGGACGGTGATCGGTCCGGGGCGGCCCGGATGTACCAGGAGGCACTGCGTCTCAACCGGGGAGACCGTGAAGCATGGGAGGGGTACCAGCGGGTCAGACCGCAGTGAGGCCCAGGCTCCGCGCCGGCTTCGTTCTTGTGCTGTTCTGCACGGCGGCGGCGGCGGCGGTGGATCCCCGGGTCTACCTGGAACGGCAGGTCCTGATCCCTTTCCGACTCTGGGACGCCGCAAGCCAGGAGTATATGACCGACCTGTCCCGGATCCGGATTGAGGATTTCCACATCCGTGAGAACCGCCGGGACCAGGCCCCGCTGTCGGTGGACCTGGAACGAAGACCGCTTACCCTGGTGCTGGCGGTGGATATCAGCGGCAGCATGGAGGAATCACTGCCCTCGGTTCGGCAAGCGGCCCGGAAACTGGGCAACCGCCTTAAACCGCTGGACCGTGTCGCCGTGCTGTCCTTCAACCGGGAAGTGACGTTGTTGTCCGGCCCGTCACCGGACCGGCAGGTACTGCGACGGAATCTGGCCGAGATGCACCCCTGGGGCTATACGGCAGTCTATGACGCCATCCACGAAGGCCTTCAAGCTCTGCAACACGAGCCGGACCCCCGGGCGATCGTTGTCCTCACCGACGGCGGAGACAACCGCAGCATACGTTCCATGGAAGAGATTGCCGATCAGGCGCGCAAGGCTCGTATTCCACTGTTCTTCATTTGCCACAAGGTCAGCCCCTCCGGGTTCGGAGACCTGGTAAATGCTGCGGAAGAGACCGGCGGGCGGGTGTTCCGGAGCATGAGGGACCAGGATTTTCTACGGATATTCGAAACGATCGCCGACGGCTTGCGGAATACCTTCATCCTGGCCTACCGGCCGGTTAGCCCATGGGAAGACAACAGCTGGCGCAATCTGGATATCAGGTACGGATCAAAGCGCCTGAAATTCGACTCCTTCAAAACCGGATACCGCCCAGAGCCGCAACCGGACGATCCTGTACCGCATTCCCGTCATGAAACCGGCGGTCTGACCGAACCGTATCCGGTGCAACTCTGTCCCCGGCGGGAGAACTGCGACCACTCGCTGGAGGTGGGAATGGAACCGGGAACACCGCCGCAGCTGACGGTCCGGGGGTGGATCGATGTAGGCCACGACATGGGCGCAATGGTCCACCCGACCCGTTATGGCGACAGGGTGTCGATTCCGGACGACCCCCGGGAGATCGATCTGAAGTACTGGTCGTTTAACCGTGTATCGGCCAGGCCGGACCGTATCGCCATCCTGCTTCCTGAACCGGAGTCCCTGCCCCGCTCTCCCGGATTGTTCTGGGAATCGGTTCTGTCCACCGGAGCTGAATTTCTTGTCACCGGGATGGAGCAGAGGCTGTCGACCGATTTCCGGCCGACCGTGCGACAATTTGCCATCCCCGCGGTGCCCGGACTGGCCGGCGATCCGCAGCCTGACGGCCCGCAACAGATCTGGTGGACCGACGGCCGGGTCACCTCCGGATTCCGGGAAACTTTTTCCCGGTGGATCTTCAACCTGATGCCTGCCTACCGGCACTGGGTGGAGGTGCGCTACCGGGAAGCGACGGGAACCGTGGTCCGGGATGAGGTCCAGGCTGCCCTCGGCCGTTTGAATACCGGAATTCCGGAGGCGGTCCGGGCCGAGATCGCATCCATGGTGGAAAAGAAGATCCGGCAGGAGCGGCGGACCGCGTGGACACCGATCTCCTCCGGCGCCATCGCACCGACCGCCCACCTCCTGCCCCGCCGTGCCGACATGCAGGCGGCGGACTGGCTGGCCCGGGCCGACGCCGTTCTGGTAGACCGTCTTCTGGCCGGTCCGCTGCCGGATGCCGAAACCCTTGAACAGGACTGGCTGGCTCCGGCCCAGGCAGCCTGGTCCCGTCTGCGCACCTTCTTCTCACCGATCGGCCATCAGAGCCTAACAGCCGGCATCCCGTTCCTGGACGAGGCGACCGGGGCAATCTACCTCCAGCGGGTGATCCTGCCCTGGGTGGAATCCCGCACCGGTGAACGACATTTCGGCCGTTTCCCGGCGCCGGTCCCTGCCGGCCTGCTCACCGTCGCCGAGCTTTTCGGGGACGGGCCGGCCGGTCCCCTGCTGGCCGGCGGCAAGTACCGTTGTGACGAGCCGGGAGTCACGGTAACGCCCGGCTTCAGCCGTGAGACGGAGCAGAGACCGGCAGCGTGGCTGCTGCAGGTAGAGGCGCTGCAGTCCGAAATGAACAGGCTGCGGGGGATCCGGCGGCGGCTCGGCCCGGAGCAAGGCGCCTTCATCCTTGATGAAGAACAGATCCTGGACCGGGAACTGCGCGCCCTGCACCGGCAGGCCGGAGAACTGGTGCAGGTTGTGCTGCAGCGCAACGGCGCGCCGGGGGTCGGCCTGCGTCTGGTCCGGGAAGGAGACAGGCCTGTGCAGGCCGCCCCACTGCAGGAGCCGGAGTTCGCCCTCGAAGCCTCGGCTCCGGAACAGCTGGCGGATCTCTCTGCGCTGGCGGACCGCAACGGTGTGAACCGATCCGATCCGGCCTTTGGAAACGCGGTCCTGGCCGGAATAATCAACAGCCTGGACGGACCGGACCTGGCGCAGCAGCTCGCCGACAACGGGCCGTCGGGCT
>CALZKF010000061.1:18673-22077 GCA_945787955.1 uncultured Acidobacteriota bacterium
ACGGGAGGGTCGTGCTGGAGGTGAACCTGGCCGCAACCACCGCCGGCCGGGTGCGGGATGCCCTGAGCGGCCTGTGCCTTTAATCCGCTTCAGTTGACTTTGCCGTCGACACGGAACCTTACGACTGCGGGCAACTCCAATTCCGGAGTGTTCAGGAACAGTTCAAACGTGTGGCCCCGGATACCGGTGGCAGGTCTTGGAAAGTAGACCAGATCGTGAATCAGCGTGTAGCGTTGCAGCACCGGTGTTCGCAGCGGTGTGGGGAAGTCGAAACTGGGTGTGAAGTTACTGGGTACGAGTGTGTAGACGGAGAATTTGCCCAGCATGAACTGTAAGATCTCACCCAGGCGCCGGTCGACGTCCACCCGGCGGTACTCGCGGAACATCTCCCCGGATGTCACCATCGAGTACCGGCTGCCGTCCTCATCGATGAGAACGAACGAATCCGGGGTCAGGGTCAACTGCGCCAGCCCTTTGTTGGCCACACCGATCTCCAGCGGCAGGTAATCCGGATCCTCGGCGATAACCGCCAGACGGGTGCCTACAATGAGCGCCAGGGAATCCCCTTGTGCGATATACGACGACTGCGAAAACTTCGGGGCCAGAGCAGGCCCTTCGTTGCTGACTGCACGGTGTGAAGGACCGCACCCGCACATCAGGCTCAGGGCCACCACGGACAACAGCGTCGCAATTCCGTTACTTCGCATGATCTCTCAATGCACCTGCACCAACCGGCAGCTCAATCGGGCTGGAAGATCATTTCCCTGGCCGGCTCCGCCGCCGTCAGCTGCAGTTTCAGCAAAGCCGCCAGATGCATCGTCACAGGATGGTCCGGCTCCAGGGACAGCGCTCTGGACAGGGTCTTGATCGCCGCCCCCGACCGCCGGCGATACAACTCGGCCCGGGCCTTCGCCAGCATCGCCTGGACGTTCACGGGGGCCAGTTTCGCCGCCCGGTCATACAGCTTCAGTGCTCGCTCCGCTCTTCCGCGCGCCATCCAGGCATGTCCCAGGCGTAACATGGCCTCAGGCGTCTTGCCCCTGAGAACATCCTCGTGAAGCGGCAGGCGCTCGTTCTGGTCGTGCCCGGACTCCAGCGCATACAACAGGCGTATGTTGTCCATGCTGCTCGAACCGCCGCCCCAACCGTTTATCCCCAGTGCATAAGCGTTGAGCGCCCTGTCATGATCACCCTGCCGGCGGTAGACCACGCCGAGGTTATTGAAGGCCATAGCAAAATCGCCGGCCATCGCCACCGCCATCTCCAACCGTTCCCGAGCCCGCGCCAGGCGGGCCTGACGCAGGTCTTCCACACCGAGGTTGTTGAGGTACATCGCCGTGATCCAATTATCCTCAAGGATGCGCAGACCGATCGGCGCTCTGTCCCGGGCCTGGGCGAAATCGTACAACAGGACCCCGCCTGCGCTCTTGTAGACCGCCACAACGTGGTTGTTCACTACGATCAGTTCCTCTTCCTTTTCCCGCCCGGCGACCGCTCTCCAGAGAGCCGGCTGTACATTCACACCGGCAGCCCGGCCCAGTGCGATGAACAGCATCGTGAACGATACGCAGTTGCCCCGCTTGTAGTCGAACGCTTCAATGGCGGTATAGGTCCCACTCCGTTCGTACTGAAACGGGAACAGCTCCGGGTCGAACAGGTAGGTCCGCAGCGCTGTGAGCTTTTGGCTCGGGCTGCCCCGGCCGGCAACGTCCCGGGCCAGCCGCACCATTTCCGGAGTGACATCCAGGGGGTAGTCCGGGGAGACGGTTTCCGCCCGGTCACCGGCGACCACTTCCTTCCAGCGGTCGGTGGCGGGGACAGCGACCCCTTCGATGCGCGATAATGCGCATGCCGTGCCCAGGACGGTCAACATCAGCAGTGATAAACGGACCAGGATCATCGGACCGCGGTTTCGATCTCCCCTCACCAAAGTATAGGCGATTATCTCATGAGGGGTCGACGGATACAACGATGCAGCGAACAACGCTATACTTCCTGCATGATGCAAACAAGGCAACGGTATTCCCGCATTCCATGGGCGGTCTTCCTTGTGGCGTACTGGTGCGGCGCCGCAGCGGATGATAATTCCCTGCAGTACCGCTGGGACGGCGTGGAGCGGGTGGTCGCCGTGGGGGATGTTCACGGCTCCTTTGAACCGTTGGTGACCCTGTTGCAGAGCAGCGGCATTGTGGATTCGTCATTGCACTGGGTCGGTGGTTCGACGCACCTGGTGTCGCTGGGAGATCTCACCGATCGCGGCCCGGATTCCCGGCTGGTGCTGGACCTTTTGATACGCCTGCAGGATGAGGCGCGTGCCGCAGGCGGACAGGTTCATGTCCTGCTGTCCGACCACGAGGTCATGGCCGCAGCAGGCGACCTGCGACACACCACCCGCGAGGATTTTGCGACCTGGAAGGACCTGGAGGATGCCGAGCTGCGGAACCGGGCGTTGAGCCGGTTCCGGTCCGGCCCGGAGGGGGCCGCACTGACGAAGCGGGCCGCCGCACGGCGGTTCGACGATAAGTTCCCGCCGGGGTTTTTCGGCCGAACCGCAGCCTTTTCCAACAGCGGACGGTACGGACGCTGGCTCCTGGGTCTCCCGACCGTGGTCGTCATCAATCGTACCGCCTTCGTGCACGCCGGGATATCCGCAACCGCGGCAATGATCGCCGGCGATGAGATCAACCGGGCCCACGCTGCCTCCCTGCGATCCCTCATGGAGTCGCGCCAGGACCTGATTCGGAGCGGGACGCTGGATCCGGAGACCAGGTTCGCCTTCCAGGCCTCGGTGCTATTCGAAAAGCTGGAATCAAGCGAGCCTGAAATCAGGCGCACAGGGTTCCGTTACCTGGATTTGTTGAACTCGATCCTGTTCCAGCCCGACGGGCCCCTGTGGTACCGGGGGACTGCACACAATCAGGAATTCGACGAGGCGGCCACCGTCGACAAAGCTCTCGATGCGCTGGATGCGGATCGCCTGGTTATCGGCCATACGGTAACCAGCGACAACCGGGTGGCCAGTCGGTTCGGCGGCAAAGTCCTGCGGCTGGATACCGGGATGAACCGCCAGGTTTTCGGCGGGTACCCCGCCGCATTGATTCTCGAGGACAACCAGACTCGCGTCGCCTACCCCGACCAGGACCTCGTAACCGTTCCGGTCCCGGAAAAGAACGAGTCTGAATGGAAACCGGGTGAGCTGGAGACTTTCCTGCTGACGGCGGAGGTCATCCTGATGGAGGAGGTAGGCAAGGGCATCACCAAGCCGAGCCGGATCACGCTCAGGGACGGCAATCGTAAAGCCCGAGCTATATTCAAGACGGTAGACGTCAGCCTGTCCAAATATATGAGGGTCGACAATCGTATCGAAGCCCGCTTCAAGGACAGCTATCGCTACGAGGTCGCCG
>CALZKF010000062.1 GCA_945787955.1 uncultured Acidobacteriota bacterium
ATCGACAAGATCATCACAGAACGCTGATTCTTACAATTTCGTAGATTGCGGACGGTATAATAGGGTCGTACACAAGACGGACGGAACAGAAACCGGCACGGGAGATTGTGCATGTCTCGTAAGAAAAGCGATACCGACGGACTGAAGTGCTCTTTCTGCAACAAGAGCCAGCGGGACGTGCGGAAACTGATCGCAGGCCCCACCGTCTACATCTGTGACGAGTGCGTCGATATCTGCCTGGACATTATCGCCGAAGAGCGTGAGAGCGAGGAGCAGGACGAGGGCATGAGTCTCCCCAAGCCGGTGGAGATCAAATCCTTTTTGGACGAGTACGTCATCGGACAGGACGACGCCAAGAAGCGCCTGGCGGTGGCGGTGTACAACCACTACAAGCGCAACGAAATGTCCAAGCGACGCAACGACGTCGAGATCCAGAAGTCGAACATCCTGCTGGTCGGCCCCACCGGTTCCGGCAAGACCCTGCTGGCCCAGACCCTGGCCCGGCTGCTTTCGGTGCCGTTCGCCATCGTGGACGCCACCACCCTCACCGAGGCCGGCTATGTAGGGGAGGATGTGGAGAACATCATCCTCAAGTTGCTGCAGGCCGCCGGCAATGATGTGGAAAAGTGCCAGCGCGGGATCATCTACATTGACGAAGTGGACAAGATCGCCCGCAAGGGGGAGAACCCGTCCATCACCCGGGACGTTTCGGGAGAAGGGGTGCAGCAGGCGCTGCTGAAGATCCTGGAAGGGACCGTGGCCAACGTGCCGCCCCAGGGCGGTCGCAAGCATCCCCACCAGGAATTCGTCCCGGTGGACACCACCAACATCCTGTTCATCGTGGGCGGCGCCTTCGTCGGACTGGAAGACATCATCGAAAAGCGGATCGGCCGCAAGACCATGGGGTTCCAGGCGGAGATCCGGGGCAAGGGCGAGCGGCGCCGGGACGAACTTCTGACCCAGACCCAGCCGATCGACCTGGTGAAATACGGGATGATCCCCGAGTTCGTCGGCCGGCTGCCGGTGCAGGCTTCCCTCATGGAGCTGGACGCCGGGGCGCTGGTGGAAATCCTGACCCGTCCCAGGAACGCCCTGGTCAAGCAGTACCAGAAGATCTTCGAATTCGAGGATGTGACGCTGCGGTTCACCGATGATGCGCTGGAGGCGGTGGCCGAGCAGGCCATCGAGCGCAAGATTGGGGCCCGCGGCCTCAGGATGATCCTCGAAGAACTGATGCTGGAAATGATGTTCATGCTGCCTTCGCAGGATGAGATCAAAGAAGTCGTCGTGACGAAAGATGTCGTCATCAACAAGACCAACCCCCTGCGGCTGATCGAAAAAGCCGGCTGATCCGGGACGGCGTCGCCGTCCAGGAGAGCGTCCGGGGGGCGTCTCGGGAGTCAAGAATGGAACATCGCTCCGGAAATCCGGACGAAGCTGTGCTCACTCTGCCTTTGGTCCCATTACGGGACATCGTCGTGTTCCCCCATACCATGGTTCCGTTCGTGGTTGGGAGACGATCCTCGCTGCTGGCGGTGGAACATGCCCTGACCGATCGCAAGCGGTTGTTCCTCTCCACCCAGAGGTCGGCGCGGCAGGACGACCCGACCGCCGATGAGATCAACGAGATCGGGTGTGTCGCCACCATCGTGCAGCATCTGAAGTTGCCCAACGGAAACGTCAAGCTGTTGGTGGAAGGGGTGTACCGGGCCCGGATGCAGACCGTGGAAAGCGGTCCCGAACCGTTTTTCATGGTGGCCGTGGAGCAACTGGAGCAGGAAGCGGAGGTTGATGACGAGCTCAAGAACCGCATGAACCGCCTGGCCGGCCTGTTCGAGCGCTACGTCAAGCAGTCCCCGGGCCTGCCGTACGAGACCATGCTCTCCACCGTGAAAATATCCGATCCGGGACGGCTGGTGGACACCGTCGCCGCCCATCTGCCCGCCAGTGTGGAGGAGAAACAGCTCCTCCTGGAGATGGTGCACCCGGCGGACCGGCTTGAAGAGGCGGCCCGCCTGCTGGATCTTGAAATCGAGAAGCTCCGGGTGGACAAGCGTATCCATGGTCGGGTCAAGAAGCAGATGGAGAAAGCGCAAAAGGAGTACTACCTCAACGAGAAGATCAAGGCGATCCAGCAGGAACTGGGCCGCCAGGACGACAAGGGCAGCGAGCTCGAGGACTTCCGCCGCAAGATCGGCGAGGCCAGGATGCCGCCGGATGCCAAGGAAAAGGCGATGGTGGAGCTCAAGAGGCTGGAGGTCATGCCGCCGGTCTCCGCCGAGGCGACGGTCTCGCGAAACTACCTGGAGTGGCTGCTTGCGGTGCCGTGGTCGAAGAAGTCCCGTGAGCTGAAAGATATCAACAAGGCCCAGGTCATCCTCGACGAGGACCATTACGGCCTCGAAAAGGTCAAAAGCAGGATTCTGGAGTTTCTGGCGGTGCGCCAGCTGGTCAAGAAGCCGAAAGGATCGATCCTCTGTCTGGCAGGCCCTCCCGGGGTCGGTAAAACCTCCCTGGCGCGGTCGGTGGCTCGGGCCACCGGCAGGAAATATGTCCGGCTGTCCCTGGGTGGTGTTCGGGACGAGGCGGAGATCCGGGGGCATCGCCGGACCTACATCGGTGCATTCCCCGGCCAGATCATCCAGCAGATGCGCAAAGCCGGCGCCCGCAACCCGGTATACCTCCTGGACGAGGACGACAAGATGGCGGCCGATTTCCGGGGCGACCCGTCATCGGCGCTGCTGGAGGTTCTGGACCCGGAGCAGAATCACACCTTCGTGGATCATTACCTGGATACGGAATACGACCTCAGCGACGTCATGTTCATCGCCACCGCCAACGTGCTGCACACCATCCCGCCTGCCCTCAAAGACCGCCTGGAGGTTCTGAGGATCGCCGGTTACACCCAGGTAGAGAAAGTATCCATCGCCGAACGGCACCTGGTCCGAAAGCAGCTCGAAAGCCACGGCCTGGAGAAGAAGGGCATCACATTCCAGCCGGACGCCCTGGTGGAGATCATCGAACGGTACACCCGGGAGGCCGGGGTCCGAAACCTGGAACGGGAGATCGCCTCGATCTGCCGCAAGCTGGCCCGCAAAACGGTAGCCGGTGAGGTTGTGGATTCCATTGCAGTCACGCCGGCACTGGTAGTGGAACTGCTCGGTGTGCCCCGGTACCATTCACCCCATGCCCAGACCAGGGAATCGGAAGTCGGTGTGGTCAACGGCCTGGCCTGGACCGAGGCCGGTGGTGAGATGCTGAACATCGAGGCGACGCTCATGGTAGGCCGGGGGCAGCTGACCCTCACCGGCCAGCTGGGCGATGTCATGCAGGAATCGGCCAAGGCGGCTCTGTCCTACATCCGGACTCGCGCACGCCAGCTGGGCATCGACCCCCGGTTCCATCGCAAATACGACCTGCACGTCCATCTGCCGGAAGGGGCGATCCCCAAGGATGGCCCGTCTGCAGGGATCTCCCTGGCCACGGCGCTGGCTTCCCTGCTGTGCAACATCAAGGTCCGCCGCGATGTGGCCATGACCGGAGAGATCACGCTGCGAGGCCGTGTGCTCCCGGTGGGAGGCATCAAGGAGAAGGTGCTGGCGGCCTACCGCTACGGCAGCAAGGTCATCCTGCTCCCCAAGGAGAACGAGAAGGATCTTACGGAGATCCCCGACGAGATCGCATCGAAGCTGGAGTTCCACCTGGTGGACCACATGGATCAGGTATTGGAAATCGCGTTGGTGGACAGCGTGCCGAACGTGAAAATTCCCAAAGATGATTCCGACTCCGGCATCAATGACGGTTCCGAGAGGCGCCCGGTTACGCATTGAAGTGAAAATCGAATCCAGTGATTTTGTCGCATCGGCCTACAAGCCGTCGGACGAGCCGACCCGGCCCGGGCGGCAAATCGTGTTCCTGGGCCGCTCCAATGTCGGGAAGTCCTCGTTGATCAACATCCTGCTTGGGGCGAAGAAACTGGCCAGGACGTCATCCACGCCGGGAAGGACCCAGAGCGTGAATTTTTACCGCATCAACGACACGTTCTGGTTCGTCGATCTGCCCGGTTATGGATTCGCCAAGGTGCCGCAGGAGGTCCGTGACGCCTGGGGCCCGATGGTGGAAGGGTTCCTGCAGCGCAGGCGGGACGACATCGCCCTGGCGGTGCTTCTGGTGGATGCCCGCCACGATCCAACCGGCCTGGACCGCACCATGGGAGAGTGGCTGGAAACGGCCGGCATCCGTTACCTGGTGGTAGGCACCAAGGCGGACAAGCTCTCGGGCAACGGTCGCAGCCGTTCGATGAAAACGATCCGCACGGTATTCGGGGAGGCGGCCAACGCCGTCGGCGCCGTGCTGGCGTCCTCCAAGAACGGCCTGGGCACGCGGGATATCTGGAAACATCTGGACCAGGCTCTCCTGGTGGCCTGAGGACGGTATGGGTCAGGACAAGCGCATGAAGAAACAGCCGCGAGGCGAACTCGACATCAACCGTTTGAAAGTGATGGATGTAGCCGCTCTCCTCAAGATCGCCGCAGGCCTGGACCTGCATGAGCACGGCACCCTCCCGCGGCGGGAGTTGGTGTACCGCATCTTGAAGGCTCACGCCGGACGGGACGGCTCGATCCAGTGCGAAGGGGTCCTGGAGCGGCTGCCCGATGGATACGGGTTCCTGCGGGCCAAGGAGTCCAGTTACCTGCCGGGGCCGGATGACATCTACGTTTCCCCGTCCCAGATCCGGCGGTTCGGCCTCCTGACCGGAGATACGGTCCGCGGCAAGGTCCGCATGCCCCGCTCCAAGGAAAAGTACCTCGCCCTGGCCAAGGTCTCGGAAGTCAACGGCGGCGGCCTGGAACAGCTCAAGCTGCGCAAGCCGTTCGAAAAGTTGACGCCGCTGTACCCCCAGGACCGGCTCCGGGTGGAACTGCCCGGCGACGATATCTCCGGCCGGGTGCTGGACCTGATGACCCCGCTGGGCAAGGGCCAGCGCGGCCTGATCGTATCGCCGCCACGAGCGGGGAAGACCATGCTTCTGCAGTCCATCGCCGAGGCGATGGCGGTCAATCATCCGGAGGTTCATCTCCTGGTGCTGCTCATTGACGAACGGCCGGAAGAAGTTACCGATATGCGCCGCTCGATCAAGGGCGAGGTCATCGCCTCCACCTTTGACGAACCTGCGGCCCGCCATGTCCAGGTGGCGGAGATGGTCATGGCCAAGGCCAAGCGCCTGGTCGCAGGGGGGAAAGATGTGGTTCTGCTCCTGGACTCGGTGACCCGCCTGGCCCGGGCCTACAACACCGCCATGCCGTCGTCCGGCCGGGTGCTGTCCGGGGGGCTCGACTCCGGAGCGCTGCAACGGCCGAAGCGGTATTTCGGCTCCGCCCGCAACGTGGAGGAGGGCGGTTCCCTGACCATCATCGCAACCGCCCTGGTGGATACCGGGTCCCGCATGGACGATGTCATATTCGAGGAATTCAAGGGTACGGGGAACATGGAGATCAACCTGGACCGGCAATTGGCGGACCGGCGGGTGTTCCCTGCGATGGATCTGAGCCGCTCCGGAACCCGGAAGGAGGACCTCCTGCTGCCGCCCCGGGAGCTGGAAAGGGCCTGGATTCTGCGCAAGGTCCTGCACCAGATGCCCCCGGTGGAGGCGATGGAGCTGCTCCGGGAAAAAATGCTCAAAACCGAATCCAACGCCGCATTCCTGGAGAGCATGGCAGGCTGATATTGCGCATCCGGACCGCTTTCCCTATAATTCCCGCTTCTCTGTGACAGTTAAAGGGCTACGACGATGAGGCAAGGGATCCATCCGGAGTACAAGGAAGTCGAAATCAACTGCGCCTGCGGCGCCGTGGTCAAGACCTGCTCCACCCAGGAATCGTACCGGGTCGAGATCTGCTCGAGCTGCCATCCGTTTTTCACCGGCAAACAGAAGCTGGTGGACTCCGCCGGCCGCGTCGAACGGTTCCAGAAAAGATACGGCAAGAAGAGCCCCGCGAAAGAAGGTTAGCGGCGGCCGCCGCAACCACCGAACATCCCTGCAGGACAGACCGCTTCAGCCGCGTGACGCCGTGGTTAGGTCCGGGGTAAGGTGTGCCCATGAGTGAGCGACTCGACTCGAAACTGGAAGCCAAGCTCAGGGACCTGGAAGGCAGGTTTCAGGATCTGGCGCGTCAAATGTCCGATCCGGGGGTGGTGGGGGACCGGGCGCAGTACTCCCCGATCGCCCGGGCGTATTCCGAACTGCAACCGGTGGTGGAGCAGTTCCGGACTTACACCGCTGTCGTCAAAGAACTGGAAGAAGCAGAGGAATTGTTGAGAAGCACCGACGACCCGGACATGAAGGAGATGGCCGCGGAGGAGAGCCGGTCCCTGGCCGGCAGCCTGGAGAGCTTGAAGCAGGACCTCAAGATCTTGCTTCTCCCTACGGACCCGCTTGACGAGAAGAACGTCGTTATGGAGATCCGGGCCGGAACCGGCGGCGACGAAGCAACCCTGTTCGCCGAGGAGATGTTCCGGGCTTACAGCCGTTTCGCCGAGACCATGAAATGGAAGGTTGAAACCACCGACCTGTCCAAGAGCGAGGTCGGCGGGATCAAGGAAGTAGTTGCGGTGATAGAAGGCGACCGGGTCTACAGCCGGCTGAAGTTCGAGAGCGGAGTGCACAGGGTGCAGCGGGTTCCCGCCACCGAGACTCAGGGCCGGGTCCATACCTCGGCCATCACCGTGGCGATCCTCCCCGAGGCGGACGAAGTCACGGTGGAAATCGCCGACAAGGACCTCAGGATCGATACGTTCTGTTCCTCGGGACCCGGCGGTCAGAGCGTCAACACGACCCAGTCGGCAGTCCGTATCATCCACCTGCCGACCAACATCGTGGTGCAGTGCCAGGACGAGAAGTCTTGGCACAAGAACAAGGCCCGGGCGATGGTGGTCATGCGTTCCAGGCTGTACGACAAAATGATGCGTGAGCAGCATGAGTCCATCGCCGCCGAACGGAGGGGGCTGATCGGTAGTGGCGACCGCTCGGAAAAGATCAGGACCTACAACTTCCCTCAGTCCCGGGTTACCGACCATCGCATCGGGCTGACGGTGCACAACCTGCCCGCCATCATGAAGGGCGGGATCGGCGAGCTGATCGATGCCCTGGTCGCCCACGATCAGGCTGAGCAGCTCCGGCAGGTGAAAGGCTGATTCCCGGTGGCCGGGGAGACCGTAGGTGAACTGCTGTCCCGGGCTGCGGCCCGGCTCTCGGATGCAGCCCTGGCCGACCCGGCCCTGGAGGCCGAGCTCCTGCTGGCGAATTACCTTGAAACGGACCGGGGAGGACTCATGGTCCGGAAGGGGGAGCCGTTCCCGGAAGAATTGTTGCCGCTGGTCCGGGACGCGGTCGAGCGCAGGGCCGGCCGGGAGCCGTTGCAGTACATCACCGGCCGGCAGGAGTTCTACGGCCGGGATTTCCTGGTCGACTCCCGGGTGTTGATTCCACGGCCGGAAACCGAACAGCTGGTCGATCTCGGCCTGGCCCTCCTGCCGTCCGGTGCGGCAGCAGCTGCCGACCTGGGTACCGGCAGCGGCTGTATCGCCGTCACCCTGGCCGCTGAACGGCCGGACCTGCAGATCGATGCGGTGGATCGCTCCCGGGAGGCACTGGCCGTGGCGGCAGACAACGCGGAACGTCATCAGGTTGAGGATCGGCTGCGGTTGCACCGATACGATATGGCCGATCTTCCCCGGTCGTGGGCCGGACGGTTCGACCTGGTTGTTTCCAACCCGCCCTATGTCTCGGAAACGGAGTGGTCCGGGTTGGCGGTGGAGGTCAGGGATCACGAACCACGGCAGGCCCTGGTGCCGGAAGGCGGCGCCGCCTTGATGTACGCCGGTCTGGCCGCCACAGCCTTCCGGACACTGAAACAGCACGGAGGTATGGTGTTGGAACTGGGGCACGACAGCGCCGGCGCCGCTCTTGAAGCTGCAGGTTCCGCCGGGTTCGAAGACGTGGCGGTTCACCCCGATTTTCAGGGCATCCGGCGGATGCTGGTGGCCAGAAAGGGCATGCGGACATGATCACGGTGCAACAGGCTTCGAAGATACTGGACGCGGCGGCGGAGCGGTTGGAACCGGAACAGGTCGGACTCCGCGAGGCCCCGGGCCGGATCCTCGGTTCGGAGGTCCTCGCCGACCGGGACCAGCCCCCTGCGGACCGTTCGGCCATGGACGGATTTGCCGTCCGGGCCGGGGACCTGCCGCAGCCGGGCCGCACCCTCAAGGTGATCGGCGAAGTCAGAGCCGGAGCGGCTGGGGAGGAACTGAACGTCGGGCGGGACCAGGCGGTGCGGATCATGACCGGAGCGATCGTGCCTCCCGGCGCCGACGCGGTGGTCATGGTGGAACGAACCGAGGAGGACCGTGAGAGCGGTACGGTCCGAATTCTGGAACGATCCGTCGCGGGACAACATATCCGGGTCCGGGGCGAAGAGGCCCTGGCAGGAGCCCGCCTGCTGGCCCCGGGCTGCAGGATTCGGGCAGCCGAGATGGCGACGCTGGCGTCAGTCGGTTTATCCCGTGTCACGGTGTTCCGGCGGCCGGCAGTGGCGGTGCTGTCCACCGGTGACGAAGTGGTGGAGCCTGAAATCACTCCGGCCGATTACCAGGTCCGGAACAGTAACGCCGTCACGCTCATGACCCAGCTCCGGGAGGTCGGGATCGAGGGCCGTTATCTGGGGATCGCACCGGACCGCCCCGATCGCCTGCGGGAACAGCTGCTGGACGGCGTCGGGAGCGACCTGTTGCTGCTGACCGGCGGGGTCTCCATGGGAGAGTACGATCTGGTGGCCGAAGCGCTCCGGGAGATCGGGATGGAACTGCTGTTCCATAAGGTGCGGGTGAAGCCGGGGAAGCCTATTCTGGCCGGTCGGGCCGGCCGCTGTGTCGTCCTGGGCCTGCCGGGTAACCCGGTATCCGCATTCACCGGTTTCGCGATCTTCGCAGCTCCCTTGCTGCGGCGGATCGGCGGGTTGTCGCAATGGCGAAACCGGGAAGTGGCCGCCCGGGTCCTGGAGCCGCTGCCGGCCCGGCCCGGCCGCACGACCTACCACCTGGTGCAAGCAGGGTTCCGGGACGGTCTCTGCACCGTCCGCCCGACCCGCTCCCGGGGCTCCGGCGACGTTGCAGCACTGGCCCGGGCCAACGCCTTTGCGATTACGCCGGGAGAACCTGGGGGAGCGCCTGAGGGTGCAGTGGTGCCGGCGCTGTTCTGGAACGATCCGCTCTAGGCGTTCTGTCGTGACCTGTAGCTCTGTATCAGGGTCGACCCGGCGGTGTACGCATAGCCGGTGCCGAACAACAGCAGGAACGGCACGGCAGCCCACAGCTCCGACGCCAGCGCGCCTGCGATCGCCGCGCTGAAATATCCGGCCAGCGCCAGTTCGATCCAGGTGTCCCGGTTGATCCGGATGCGATAGCGGCGGGTGGCCGCCGATTCGTCGCCGGCCAGGTTGTACTTCGGGGTGCGGCGAAAGCCGGAGACCTGCCCCCGGAGTGCTTCCAGCACCGCCCGGGCGTTGTTGATGGACAGGCCGATCCCTACCGCCATGAGGAACGGAATCCAGCGCAGGACCCCACGGCACGAGCCGAGGGCCTCGCGGTGGGCCTGGACGTAGAACATGCCGATGGAGACGGTGGACAGGAAGAACAGCGGCAGGTCCACCAGGATCAGGAGCCAGGGGGAAATGTCACTTCGGAGCCAGATGGAAGGGACCACCAGGGCGACCAGCACCAGCACCAGGAGGTAGCCGACGTTGGCGGTGAGATGGAAGACCGCCTCCAGCTTGACCTTGAACGGCAGCCTGCTCCTCAGGATCGACGGCAGCAGCTTCCTTGCGGTCTGGATCGAGCCCTTGGCCCAGCGGTGCTGCTGGGACTTGAAGGCGGTCATCTCAACCGGGAGTTCTGCGGGAACGACATAGCCGGGGATGTAGACGAAACGCCAACCTTTCATCTGGGCCCGGTACGACAGATCCAGATCCTCGGTGAGGGTGTCGTGCTGCCAGCCGCCGGCGTCGGCGATGCAACTGCGCCGCCAGATCCCGGCGGTGCCGTTGAAGTTGAAGAACCGGCCGGAGCGGTTCCTGGCGGTGTGTTCGATGACGAAATGCCCGTCCAGGAACATCGCCTGCACCCGGGTCAATGCGGAAAACATCCGGTTGAGGTGTCCCCAGCGGGCCTGGACCATGCCTACGGCCGGATCGTTGAAGTACGGCACCAGCCGCCGCGCGAAGTCCGGCCGGGGAACAAAGTCGGCGTCGAACACCGCCACCAGTTCTCCCTCCGCCACCAGGAGACCTGCTTCCAGGGCGCCGGCCTTGAACCCCGAGCGGTCCGTCCGATGCAGATGGACGATGCGGAACCCTTCCGCCCGGAGACGGTCCACCGCCTTTCCGGCGATATCCACGGTCTCATCGGTGGAGTCGTCCAGAACCTGAATTTCCAGACGGTCCCTGGGATAGTCGATGGCGGCGACCGCCTGCAGCAACCGCTCGACCACGTACATTTCGTTGTAAACCGGCAACTGCACGGTCAGGACCGGCGCCTGACGGGGGAACGGCCCCGGCTGCAGCTGTTCCCGCTTCAGGCGGGCGTAGAGCCAGAGCAGGTACCAGCGATGCAGTCCGTAACCGGCCAGCCCGACCAGCGCCGAAAAGTACAACACCAGCACCGGTAATCGCAGCCATGCGTCCAGTTGCATCGAGCCTTCCTGTGTTACGCTCCCGCGGGGAAAACGCCTGTGACATCAGAAGATACCATGACGGAACGTAACAGTTCGAAAGCCCTGCTTATTCTCGCCGGGATCTCCGCAGGCCTGTACCTGTGGGTCGCGCTGGCCGGAGATCTCCGGGGCAGGCCGCTGTTGTACCTGGCGATTTTCGCCGCTCTTTCGGCGATCATGGCGGCCGGCTGGGTCGTCCTGTCACGAAGCTGCCGCAGGCTGCCGTGGGTGGTTCTCGTGGCGGCCCTGCTGTTTCGGATCGTGGCTGCCGCCGGCGGCCCGGCCATGTCCGACGACATCTACCGCTACGTCTGGGACGGCCGGGTGCAGGCGGCAGGACACCACCCTTATCTCCATCCTCCGGATGCGCAGGAACTGGCGCCGTTGCGGAATGCCGACTGGGAAAAGATCAACCACCCCTCCATCGGTACGATCTATCCGCCTCTGTCACAGCTGCTTTTTCGAGGCCTGGCCGCCGCCGGCGCCGGGGTGCGCAGCTTCCGGCTCGCCCTCGGTCTCCTGGACTTCGGGGTGGTTCTGGCTTTGCTGCTCCTCCTGAACCGGACCGGGAGGCCGCCGGAGCGGGTGTTGCTATACGCCTGGAACCCCCTGGCGGTCATGGAGTCCTCGGGCAGCGGCCATGTGGAGCCGCTGGGTATCGTCCTGCTGGTCCTTTCCGTGGCGTGGCTGACGACGGACCGTCAAGCCCCCGGTTGGTCGGCGGCTGCTCTGGCCGGGAGCATCCATGTCAAGCTGTTCTCCGCCGCCCTGCTCCCCGGCCACCTCCGGCGGATGAAACTTCCGGCGGTGTTCGTGCTGGCGGCGGTACTCGCGGCACTGGCCCTGCCGTTCGCCGTCGGCGGGCCGGTGTTGGGGGAGGGGCTGTACCACTATGCCGAACGCTGGGAACGGAACGGACTGGTCTATCCCGCCCTTCGGGAAGGGGCGGAACTGCTCGATACCGGCACCCGTTTGAAGCCGCTGGTGGACAGCCTGGGCCGGGACCGGCTGTATCGCTGGATCTGGCCCAGGGAACTGGCCAAGGCGGCGGTAGTAATGCTGGCCGGGCTCTGGATCCTGTGGCTGGCCTTTCGGCGGGGGCTGGACCCGCCCTCCGAGGGCATGTGGGCTCTGGGCGGCATGATCCTGCTCCTGCCCACTATCCACCCATGGTACATCCTGTGGGTTCTGCCGTTCGCGGCGGCCTGCGCTTCGCCGGGCTGGCTCCTCCTGGGGGCCACGGTTTCCCTGGCGTACCTGGGCGGGGAGCAGGACATCGGCTGGCCGGTCCGCATGATCGAGTATGGAGCGCCCCTGATTCTGATAATCCCCGAGGGCATCAGGAGCCTGAGCCGGTCTGCTAGCATGGAACCATGAACCGATTCCAGGCGATGGTTGATAACGCACGGCAGGTTCGAAGAACCCTGGTCTTCCCGGAGGTTGACGACCACCGCATCCTGCCCGCCGCCAGGCGCCTGCAGTCCGAGGGCATCGTAACGCCTATCCTGGTCGGTTCCGGTGATGCCCTGAAGGCTGCCGCGGCACGACTGGATGTCGATCTGGACGGCCTGCGTCATGTGGATCCCGGCGCCGAAGCTGAGCGCATGAGCCGGTATCTCGATCTGCTGGAGGAGGGCTTCGCGAAGAAGGGCGTTGATCGCGGCGCACTGGAGCAACTCCTTCGCCGGCCGTTGTACTTTGCCGCCGCCATGGTGCGGGCCGGCGATGCCGACGGCTCTCTGGCCGGGGCGGCCCACACCACAGGGGAAACACTGCGGGCCGCTTTACGTGTGATCCGGCCGGCGCCCGGTGTGAAAATCGTGTCCTCTTTCTTCCTGGTGGCGCTGCGCGAGCCGTTGCCCTCGGGTCAGTCGATACTCGCATTCGCCGACTGCGCCCTGGTGCCCGACCCGGACCCGGAGGAACTGGCCGACATCGCCATGCGCACCGCCCTGGGCTACCGCAAGCTGACCTGCAGTGAGCCTGCTGTCGCTCTGCTTTCGTTCTCCACTGCCGGGAGCGCCGATCATCCGATGGTTCACAAGGTGACTGCAGCTCGTGATGCACTGGCCGCATTGCACCCGGACTTTCTCTTTGACGGCGAACTGCAGCTGGATGCGGCCATCGTTCCCGAGATCGGCCGTTCCAAGGCGCCGGACAGCAAGGTGGCGGGCCGCGCCAATGTACTGGTGTTTCCCGACCTGAACTCGGGGAACATCGGCTACAAGCTGGTGCAACGCCTGGCCGGCGCCCAGGTCGTCGGTCCGATCCTGGGCGGCCTGGCCCGTCCCGCCAACGACCTGTCCCGGGGCTGTTCGGTGGAGGACGTGGTGCTGACCGCGGCGGCCACCGCGCTCCAGGTGGAGCGATGAATCCGGGAGGCGGGAGGCGGCGCAAGGGCCGGGGCGGTCCTCCCCCCGCCAGGCGTACGCCGCCGCCCGAGACCACCGGCGCCGAGGATCAATACCTCAACGTCAAGCGGGAGAAGGAGGTCCCGATGGTGGTGGAACTCCTGGACGGCAAGGCGGTCCGCGGCGTGATCCGGTATTACGACCGGGACATGATCAAGATCGAAGGCGCAAGCGGTCCCGGCCTGTTCATCCGCAAGCGGGACATCCGGCACATGAGGCCGGAGGACGACGACTGATCAGTGCACCGGGGTTCCCGGCGGTACGTTCCCGGTGAATGTGGCCAGGGTCGGCGCACCGTCCAGGTCGGCGGCCAGCAGCATCCCGCGGCTCTCCACACCTTTCAGGGTCACCGGCTTGAGATTGGCCACCACGATGATCCGGCGCCCCACCAGTTCCTCCGGCGAATAAGCCCCGGCGATTCCGGCAACGATCTGCCGGGGTTCGTCCTCGCCCAGATCGACTTCGAGCCTGAGCAGTTTGTCCGCACCCTCGATCGGCTCCGCCACCTGGACCACCGCGACCCGAAGGTCGATGTTCATGAATTTCCCGATAGTGACCTGTTGCTTTTCGACCTTCTTCGGTTCAGGTTTTTCTAAGGTTGTTTGAGTTGATCCGGGGTGACCCACTCCAAGGCAACCGAGGTGCCCTGGGTCGCGGGCGTC
>CALZKF010000063.1 GCA_945787955.1 uncultured Acidobacteriota bacterium
GGGCAGAATCTGTTGCGGCACAGCCTGGAGGTCGCACTCCTGGCCGGCCATATGGCGGCCCAGATCGGAGCCCAGATCGACGTGGTGCAC
Organism: uncultured Acidobacteriota bacterium; assembly: GCA_945787955.1. Taxonomy (GTDB): domain Bacteria; phylum Acidobacteriota; class Polarisedimenticolia; order Polarisedimenticolales; family Polarisedimenticolaceae; genus Polarisedimenticola. The sequence continues at coordinate 91 of CALZKF010000063.1, forward strand.
CGGGGAGGCCTGTTCCATGAGATCGGAGCTGTGGATGACACCGTCACCGGCCATACCGCCCTGACCTCAAGCGAACTGGCCGGTAAATTCGGGGAGGTGCCGGAAGTGGTTCATGCCATCCAGGCACTGCACCCGGACGTTGAGGCTGCCAGCATGGAGGCGATGCTGCTGAACACCGCCAACAGGCTTTCCAACAACCGTCCGGGAGCTAGGAAGGACAACCTGGAGGTCTTCATTGAACGTTTGACCCGCCTGGAGGCGATCGCCCTGCGTTACGACGGCGTCCAACAGGCGATCGCAGTGAAATCGGGGAAGGAGGTCCGGGTTCTCCTGGATGCAACCGTGGCCGACGATAACCAGGCCTACGTCCTGGCCGGCGAAATCGCCCGCGCTTTGGAAAAGGAACTGGTCTTCCCGGGCCAGATCAGGGTCTCGGTGCTCCGTGAAACCCGCGCCGTGCACTACGCCGTCTGAGTAGCCGCCATGCAGATACTGTTCATCGGTGACATCGTCGGAGAGCCGGGGCGCAGGGTGACCCGCCGGGTGCTGAAAAAACTGAAGCGCACCGCCATGCCGGACCTTGTGATCGCCAACGGCGAAAACGCCGCCGGCGGCTCCGGGATCACGCCGGAGATCGCCGATGAACTGCTGTCCGCCGGCATCGATGTCCTGACAGGCGGTAACCACACCTGGGACAAGCGGGAGATTCTCCCGCTCCTGGACCAGGCCGACAACATCCTCCGTCCGGCCAACTACCCTGAGGGCACTCCAGGCTCGGGAGTCTGCCTCGCCACCGCCCGCAGCGGCGAGACGGTCGCGGTGGTGAACCTGATGGGCCGAGTGTTCATGACCCCCCTCGACGACCCGTTCCGCACCGCCGACCGGATTCTGAATGAAATCGGCGATGCGGCATCCACCATCATCGTGGACATCCATGGTGAGGCCACCAGCGAGAAGATCGCCATGGCCCGCTACCTGGACGGCCGGGTCACTGCGGTGCTCGGTACCCATACGCATGTTCCCACCGCCGACGCCCGCATCCTGCCGGGAGGGACCGGAGCGGTGACCGACGTCGGTATGACCGGACCGATCGACTCGATCATCGGCGTGGAAGCCGACCTGGTCCTGACCCGGTTCCTGACCCAGCGTCCAGTCAGGTTCCGGACGGCGGCGGGACCGGCCCGGCTGTGCGGCATCCTCATCGAGACAGGCGCAGGCGGCAGGCAGGCGGTGCGGATGGAACGCTATGAATACACTGAAGAAAGAGAAAATCCGGCATGATCGATCTGAACAACCGGCTCGCTGAACGCAGAGAGATCATCGACCGGGAACTGGACCGTCTGTTGTCGCCGTCCGACTCCCCCGCCGCCACTGTGGAGCAGGCGATGCATTATGCGGTTATGGGAGGAGGCAAGCGACTGCGGCCGATTCTGGTGCTGGAATCGTGCCTGGCTTGCGGAGGCGATTACTCCGCAGCCCTGGCCCCGGCCGCAGCGATCGAGATGATCCACACCTACTCCCTGGTACACGATGATCTGCCGGCAATGGACGACGACGATCTGCGGCGCGGCCGGGCGACCACTCACAAGATGTTCGGCGAAGCGATGGCGATCCTGGCAGGCGACGGCCTCCTGACCCTCGCGTTCCGGATACTGGCGTCCGAGCCGGCGGGAGACGCCTTCGCCGCGGCACGTTGCCGGGCCGTCACCCTGGTGTCGGAGTCCGCCGGCGTCACCGGGATGGTAGGCGGCCAGGTCGCCGATCTGGAAGCGGAGGGCAAACCGCTCCGGCAGGACCGGCTTGAATGGATCCACAGGCACAAGACCGGCGCCCTGCTCCGGGCTTCGGTGGAACTGGGAGCGATCCTGGCCGGCGCCGGCGACAACGACCTGGAGGTACTGAGGCGCTACTGCGACGCCCTGGGACTATCGTTCCAGATCTCCGACGATGTTCTGGACTGCACCGCCACTGCGGCGGTCCTGGGGAAAACACCCGGGAAGGATCAGCAAGCCGGCAAGACCACCTACCCGGCGCTTCTCGGACTGGAAGGGGCCCGGGCCGAGGCGGAACGACAGGCCGGGGCGGCGGAGGAGGCTCTTGAGGCACTGCCTGGAGACACCACGGTCCTGGCCGGACTGGCCCGCTACACACTCACGAGAACGTCCTGATGGCCAGGCCCCGCCTCGACCAGGTCCTGGTGGAGCGCGGCCTGGCACCTTCCCGCACCCGGGCCCAGGCGCTGATCATGGCGGGGCGGGTTCGCAGCTCCGGGATCCGCCTGGAAAAGCCGGGCGCCCGGGTGGACCCGGGCATCGCCCTTACAGTGGATCCGGGAGAACGGTACGTCAGCCGGGGCGGCCTGAAGCTGGAAGGGGCGCTGGCGATGCTGGAGGGCTGCGTGACCGGGTGCACCGCCCTGGACGTGGGCGCTTCCACAGGAGGATTCACCCAGGTCCTGCTGGAAGCCGGCGCATCCGGGGTGCTCGCACTGGACGTCGGCCGGGGGCAACTGGACTGGTCCCTCAGGACCGACCCGCGGGTGACGGTTATTGAAGGGTGCAACGCCAGGTACCTGGACCCTTCCGACCTTCCGTTCGGCCCCGACATGGCGGTTATCGACGTCTCGTTCATCTCACTGACCCTGATCCTTCCGGCGGTGTTCCGCTGCCTCCCCGACCACGGCCGGGTGGTCGCCCTGGTCAAGCCCCAGTTCGAGGCCGGTCGCAGCAAGGTCGGAAAGGGCGGCATTGTCCGGGACCCTGCGGTGCACCGCGAAGTGCTGGAGCGCATTGCGGCATTCGCATTTGAAAACAGCTGGGGAATCCTGTCCGTTGCGGTATCCTCCATCCGTGGAGCGGAGGGCAATGTGGAATTTTTCATCTGCCTGACTGCGGACCCTCATGGTCTGGAGCGGGAAACGGTGCATCAGCTGATCAACCGGTTGACCGCTGCCGACGAAGGAGCGTCCTCATGAACCAGCCGGTGGGGAAAGTGGTTGTGGTGGCCCGCACCGGCTCGGACCGGCCGCTGGAACTGGCCACCCGCATCGGAGGCTGGCTGAAGGAGCGTGGTGTGGCGGTGCAGTTCGACCTGGCCACCAGCACCGCCCTCGGTCTGAGGAACGGAGTCCGCCGTGACGCCATTTCAAAGAAGACCGACCTGGTCATCGCCGTCGGCGGAGACGGCACCCTGCTTTCCATCGCCCGTTCGGTCTCACCCCGGGGGATTCCGATCCTCGGCGTGAACATGGGCAGCATGGGGTTCCTCACCGAACTGCAACCGGATGAACTGCTGCCGAACCTGGACAGGATTGTCTCCGGCGACTACCGCATCGAGGAGCGGGCCACGCTCAGGGTCCGGCTGATGCACGGCGACCAGGTCCTGAATGAACACATGGCCCTGAACGATGTGGTGGTCACCAAGAGCGCTCTGGCCCGGATGATCGGCCTGGACCTCTGGCTGGACCGGAACCGGATGGCGTCCTACACCAGCGACGGACTGATCCTGTCCACACCGACCGGCTCGACCGCTTACAGCCTGTCCGCCGGCGGCCCGGTCCTGGACCCGGGCGTGGACGCTTTCGTGGTCACTCCGATCTGCCCCCACAGCATGGCTTACCGGCCTACGGTGATTCCGGGGAACACCTCCATCCAGGTCGCCCTCAAGGAAGGGACCCATGAAGAGGTCTACGTCACCCTGGACGGCCAGATCGGGTTCCCGATCAGCCACCAGAACATCCTGCACGTGGACCGGCACCCTGCGCCGGTGCGGCTGCTGCGCCTGGTGGATCGCAGTTTCTACGAGGTGCTGCGGACCAAGCTGAAATGGGGGGAACGGTAATCTCCCTCCCCACCCAGTCCACGGGAACACCTGCCGTCCGGAAACGGGAGGTTTTCGGTTACTGCATGTTCGATTTCGCCAACTCGTCCTATACGACCCTGATCACAACCGTCGCCTACGCCCTGTATTTCAAAGAGGTCGTTGCAGGCGAAGGGTCAAACGGGGACTTCCTGTGGAGTGTTGCGAAATCACTGGCGATGGTGGTTCTGATCCTGACCTCGCCGATCTTCGGCGCCCTGGCCGATCATTCGGGACGCAAGAAGACGTTCCTGCTGCTGACTACCGTGATGACCATCGCGGCCTGCGCTTCCCTGTGGTTCGTCACGCCGGGCGCCATCGCCCTCGGCATCATTCTTTTCGTGATCGGCAGTGTCGGCTTCGAGGGTGGATACGTTTTCTACAATGCGTTCCTCCCGGAAATTTCCACACCGAACACGATCGGCAGGATCTCGGGCTGGAGCTGGGGCACCGGGTTCCTCGGCGGTCTGGCGGCTCTCGTGGTCTGTTCACCGTACCTGGCAGTACAACTGCGGGATGAGACCGGACATCTGGTTCCGGAGGCCGTTGCTTCCTGGCGGTTCTCGTTCGTGGTCGTAGCCGTTTTCTTCACGGTGTTCGCCGTTCCGACCTTCGTTTTCCTGAGGGAACGGACGGTGCGCCGCCCGATGCGGCCTTTCGGACGGTTCGTCGTCGAGGGATTCCGTCGCGTTCAATCGACGATCCGCCACATGCGGGAGTACCGCAACATCGCCCGACTGACCGCATCTTCCTTCTTTTTTTACGGCGCGATCCAGACCATCATCGCGTTCAGCGCGATCTACGCACGGGAAACCCTGGGCATGGACATGAAGGAACTGTTGACCCTCATGATCGTGTCCAACCTGGTCGCCGTACCAGGAACCTTGTTCGCCGGTTATCTTGCCGACTGGATCGGCATGAAGCGGGCGCTGATGGCGACACTCCTGTTCTGGTTCGTTCTGCTCCTGTACGGTTCGATCATCACCAGCAAGCCCCTCTTCTGGTTCATGGCCGGCGGCGTGGCGATCGGGATGGGAAGCACCCAGGCGATCGCCAGGTCGTTCATGGCACAACTCAGCCCACCGGACAAGGAATCGGAATTCTTCGGCTTTTACATCCTGGCCGGTCAGGCCGGGGCGATCTTTTCGCTCCTTCTGTTCGGAGTTGTCGCAAGCTTCCTGGGCGGCCAGCGCTGGGCCGTGCTGGTCACGGCGCCTGCATTTCTCATCGCGACTTTCCTCGCGTCGCGGATAAAAAGCGAAAATGCCGAGAATGTCGCCGAACTGACCTGAATAACGGCACTCCACCCGTGCCGATTCCCAATCAGAATTTCCGGTTGTCATCTGTATACCGATCCCTATATTCCCCCTAGGTGGAACGGCTCCATCGAAGACAGGATATCGGATGCAGGATCTCGATAAAGCAGGCATGGGCAAGAGGATACGGCAAATCAGGTCCCAGGCCGGATTGCGCCAGTGGGAGCTGGCCAATTTCCTCGGGACCACCCAATCGGCGGTGCACAAATACGAGCACGGGGTCGTGCCGGAGCCCCGCAGGCTGGTGGAACTCGCCCGGGTCGGCAAGACCAGCATCGAATGGATCCTCACCGGAAATCACTGGGAGAATGGATCTTCCCGTCAAGAACGGCTCTCCCCCGACATCCTGGACACCGCCTCGGTACTCCGTGAGATCCTCGACGGTGACCGGCCTGCGGTGGACGAGGCCCTTCGGATCGTGAGAGAGGCGGTGCGGATCATGGGGCCTCTGATCAACTCGTCGCTGGTGAACGATCCGGCCGCCCTGGCGGCGGCCCTGGCGGCTCATTCGGAAGCGACGCTGAAACTGCTGGAAGACGCCTACCGGATTCAGAAGGCGGTGGTGCGGCAGGTTCTGGATGTTGCGGACAGCCGTCTCAGAACATCACCGGTTCTGCCGGAACCGAACAAGGGACATAAAAACGGCTAGGATCCGGCCTCTCCCGGATCCAGTACCTCCAGAGTTCCTCGCATCTTGGGACAACCGTTGCCGCAGGGACGTCCGCAGCGCCAGGTGAATTTTCCGGGCTTGTCCGCCATGAACTCCACCATGGTGGTCTTGTCCTGGGGCAGGTGGACCTTGAGCCGGTACGCTTTCAGTAAAAAGGCGTGGGGAGCGTCCCGGTTTTCGATCTCAAGGATCACGCGGGTCCCCTGCCGGACCCTGATCCGGTCCGGCTGCCAGGACCAGTTTCCTGCATAGATCTTGACCTTGAGAACCGGGACCGCATCCTCGGCCGCCGGCGCCTGTTCGGCCGCGACGGCAAGAACGCCCGCCGGCAGGAGCGACAACATCACCAGGATCAGGATACTTTTATTCATTGTCTCGCCTAACCACCGGCGGCTTCAGCAAACCGCCGGGCGCAGAACCCCGGCCCAAGAATCGCGATGAACGAGCCGGCCCTGGGACCTCTGGCCTTCCCGAGCAGGGCAAAGTAGATCGCCTGGAACAGCTCCGCCGGAGGCGTCGACTCGAACCCTGCTGCAATATTGTAAATCAGATCGTGGACCGCCGCTCCATCCATCCCATCCGTCAAGCCGGTGGCCAGGCCGGAGAGAAACCTGCGCTGATCCCCGGTAAGGCCGGCGGCCTCGTTCGGGAGGCGCTCCTGGACGGTGTATTTCTCTTCTTCCGGTGCGAATTCCGCCAGCCAGTGCGAGGCGTACTCCAGCCGTTCGGCCACTGCGGTCCGGGACACACCGGGATATCCGGTACGATCCAGGATCTCCATCACCCTGTCCAGTTCGAAGCCGGCGATCTGGGCAACCATAACCAGGTGCCTGTACGGCACACCGACCGGTTCGAAGCCGGCTGCCCGGGACAGCTCCATGGCCCGTTCATCCCTTCCTCTGGCGTGAGCGTCATCCACCTGATCCACCAACTGGGCCAGAGGGCGGCCCGGGTCGAACTTGATCGTCTTCCCTGGCCGGGCCCTCATAACCATGTACCGCAGCACCTCCGGCGGCACCACCTTCAGGACGTGGCCGATGGACAGGACATTGCCCTTGCTGGAGGACATGTCACCCTGCCCTTTGAGGCTGATCCACTCGTATGGGATCGGGTGGGGCGGCTCGCAGTCAAACACCTCCCGGGCGATCCTGATGCCGGTATCGTACGACCCTCCGCGGGTGCTGTGGTCCTTGCCGAACGGTTCAACGGTCACTCCCAGCGTGCGCCACCGTGCCGGCCAGTCGATCCTCCATTGCAGTTTGCCGCCCCCGGCCATCGGCAACGTGCCTGCAGCTCCGCAGTCACAGGCGTACTCCACGGTTTCCGCCGCGGCATCGAACCCGGACACCCGTGTCCCGTTCATCCGGCCGCAGGCGCCGCACATCGGCACGAACGGGGACCAGTCGTCGCCCATGTCCTTCCCGGTCAACTCTTTCAGGATGGCGACGATGGTGGCGCGTCGTTCCAGGGCCGTGACGATCCGCCGATTCATGCGACCTGATTTGTACAGCTCGTCGGCACGAACAACATCGACGCGGACATGCAGCTTTTCAAGGGATTCCAGAAACGGTTCCAGGAAATGATCGGCATAGGAATCATGGCCGCCGCACGGGCACGGGATCTCCGAGAGCGGCTTCCCGACCTGTGCCGTATAAGTTTCCCTGTCCAGGAACGGTGACACCTTGCGCAGCGGATCGAAGTTGTCCGCCACGAAGTGGAAGCCGGTCTCCACGCCTTGATCGTTGAGGGCTCGAAAAACCGCGTCGGCGGTGAGCACTTCCCGCATGTTACCGATGTGGATCTCACCGGAAGGTGAGATGCCGGTGGAGATTACCGGCAACCTGCCGGAGGCGGCGACCTCCAATGCAACCGCATCGGCCCAGTGTTGCGGCTTCCGTTCGTTCATGACGTTCCCCCGTCCTAGCACTGTTCGGTGCAAGGTACCAGACCCCCACCCCTGTTGTCCTGCCGATGCGGCCTATGGTAAAAGAGGGGCGGCCCCGGAACCGACGTGATGGACCGATCCACCGGAGACGAACCTGATGAAGCGAATGAACCTCCGTGAAGCCGCCGATCGAACCCTGCGTTCGGTAACGACCTTGCGAAGGTATTTGCGTAGCGGACGCCTCAAGGCCGAAAAGATCGACGGACGCTACGGTCCGGAATACTTCGTAACCGAGCATGAACTCAAGGAGTCCGGCCTGCTGTCCGACCAGGACGGCCCGGCAAAGGGGGAAACCGGCCTGGCGCCTGCCCGTTCCGGCCTGGCGACGGCAGCGCTGCCGTATTCCCGGGATACCGTCCCCCTGACCCTGTTCCAGGAACTCCAGATGAAACATGAGCAGCTGCTGGTGCAGTACGGCATGGTCCGCGCCGCCGGCATGCGGGTGATGGAACTGCAGAACGAGGTTCTCGCCCGCACAGAGGAGATCCAGAGCCTCAGGGCCCGGATAGCCCTGTCCAAGGCGAAGCTCCACGACGCCTCCGCTCCGTACCGGACCCAGGCCCGCAAAGCGGAACTTGAGCTGAAAGGGAGGCAACTCGAGATCGACGCCCTCCAGGAGAAGGTCCGGGGCCTCGAAATGCTGACCCGCAACGCCGAAACCACCGAGAGCATCCAGCGGCAGTTCTCGGAACTGCTGGACCAGGAAGCGAAAGTTGACCGTCATGCGCCGGAAAAAGGAGCCGGGCGGCGGCCGGGATTCAGGTTCCGGCGCCCCACGCCACCGGAACCTGCCGGGCACTGAGCCGGCCGGCTAACTTAATGCGAACTCTATTACTTACAAAACCGGTCCGTAAAGCAGGAGTTGCGGACGCTACCCCGCAACACTTTAGGATCAGTTGAACCGGTCCTTGACTCCAATCAGGGAGTCAGGTAGTTTTTTGCTTCTTTATGTTCGACTTTGGAGGCATGTCATCATGCGACAGCTGGTTTGTCTGGCGGTACTGGCACTATGCCTGATTCCGATGGCCGGATGCGACTCGGAACAGCCCCAGGGATCAGACGCCCAGACCATGCAGGTCCTGATCCAGGCCGGGAACGCGTCTGCCGGCCTTTACGACGTCTGGGAACAGTATTACGACGCCAACCTCGATGGCATTCCGGATGAAACCGACCCGATGGGCAATTTCTTGCCTCAGCCTGTCTTTGTCGCCTGTCGACGGGCATTCCAAAACGGTCAGCCGATCAGCGGCACCGGCAAGACGCCGTGGGAATACTCCCTGGAAATAAGCATCATTCGCGCCGGAACCACCACCATCGAACGGCTGACCACTACCGAAGCGCTGAACTCAACGTTCAACATGACGCCCTATTCCGACGAGTTCGCCACCGGCGCCCAGCCACCGGGCAACGATTGCCTTCCGCCTGCGGTCTGCAACTCCATCGGCCGGCTGCTCGGCACCAACCGGATCGTCATAGACAGCACATACGACGCCGATCCGCAAGACAACATGAACCTGCCGGTGAACTTTGTCGATAACCTGAACCGCTGGGATCTGGCCTGCCCAGGCAGTCCGCTTCTCAACGGCGAGCCCAGGATGAGCGGCACACTGGCCGCCCCCCTGCCGTCGCCGTTCACAATGGGCCTGGAGAAGGGCGACACCATCCTGGTCAAGGCCCGCAAGAAAATCGGGGAACCCAATGGGGTGGAAGTGTTCTCCGAGCCGACCCTGCAGGGCCTGGTTTACCTGAACGGCCTCCAAATCTCAAACCTGACCGGAACCAGCGTCTCCCCCTCCGATCAGGCGGCGGGAATCTCGTTCTCCTTCACGGTCAATTGACCTTACGGAACCAGCGAACATGATCAAGCACATCTCTCGGTCCCGGTGGAACATCCCCATCCTCGTAACGGCAGCGCTGGCCGTCGCTCTCTCCGGGCTTCCGTCCGCGACCTTGGCCCAGGGCGAAACCGAGCCGGATGAAGAGTTCGACAAACTCGGTAAATTGTACGCCGAAGTGGAGGCCTGGGCGGTCCAGCCCATTGGAGCTGATTTCAAACCGGCCAGCCTGCATGACCCTACCGACGTGTTCAACACCAGGCTCCTGGGGATCGATCCCAGCACCGAAAACCGGTTCAGGTTCCGGACCGGCTACCGCCTCAAGGACAACATGGGCGAGTTGATGGTGACCTACACGTCCATGAACCACCTGGATGCCCTGAACCGGATCAATCCAGGCTCTTTCGTTTACGGAATTCTTTTGCCCAGCCAGCGGCACGCCGGCGTATTCAACGACGGTCTGGCCGATGCATTCCTCTCCGAGGCCGAACTCAAGACCCGGGATTTTCGAGTGGACTTTTACCGTGATGCGTTCAAGGGTCATCGCATCAGCTCCAAGTGGTTCGTCGGCTACCGCCGAGTCATCCACGAACGCAGCATCGACGCCACCTACTTTGCACTGGCGCCGAATATTCCGAACCTCCTTAATCCGATCAGCGACATCGCCAGCGAGACCCTGTTCCTCCGCCTCAAGCCCAGGGCCGACACCGCCATGCAGTCCGGCACATTCAACGGTCGCGGTCTTGAAACCGGCATGTCGTTCAAGATGAATCTCGGATCCAGCAAAAAAGTCTGGGCCGAAGCAGACTTCTCCCTGGCGGTGCTGCGCGGCAAGATCTCCAGCGAGTACTTCTCTATTACCCACCGTTACATCCTGCGGGACTCTGTCTCCGGCGGCAATTTCCTGTACGAACTGGCGCCGCCGTACGATGAGTTCGAGCAATATGAGAATCCCAGCGACCCCAACTCGGCGGCGGTGGCGGAACGGATCCGGCAGCAGAACCTGCGGACCGGACTGAAGGTGGAGAGCGATCCCGGCGCATCGATCGCCATGGAGATGGCGTTGAGCCTGCGCTGGCGGGTGTGGAAGAACCTGGATCTGTTCGGCGGTTTTCGGCAGCACTATTATGAGAATATCGGCGTGGACCTTCGTCCGCGGAACATCGCTCCTGCCGGCAACCAGGTCACTGAAGGAGTAGACCTGGTGGTGAACAACAACGACGCCACCCGGGAACTGAAGTCGATGACCTATGAAGGCCTGTTCTTCGGCATCGCCTACACCTACTGAGCCATCCCGAAAAAATGGCTATCCAGGAAAAAGCAGTCCTCGAAAAACTGGCTGCCATCCCGTACCCGGGGTACTCCCGGGACATCGTTTCCTTCGGTATCGTCCGGTCGGTGACTTGCGATGGCGGCCGGGTGCTGATCCAGCTGGATCTCGGCACAGGCGACCATTCGGTTCTCAGGCCGTTGCGGGAGGCGATCAAGGGTGCCGTCTCCGCCATGGAAGGTGTGGACGGTGTGCAGGTCGGGACCATCGGCGCCTCCGACGGCCTCAGGATGGCTGCACCGAATGCCCCGCCCGGCACCGCCCAGGCCACCGGTCTCGAGAACGACCTGCTTCCCGGTGTTCACAACGTCATCGCCGTTGCATCCGGCAAGGGCGGTGTCGGCAAATCCACCGTGGCGGTCAACCTGGCCATAGCCCTGGCCCGGACCGGCGCCTCCGTCGGCCTTCTGGATGCCGACATTTACGGCCCGTCGATCCCGATCATGCTCGGCCTGGCCGACAGCAAACCTGCCGTGGACGGCTCCAGGCAGAAACTGCTGCCTTTCGAGCGCTACGGCATCAGGTTCATGTCCCTCGGGTTCATGGTGGAACGAGACTCGGCGGTGATCTGGCGTGGGCCGATGGTCATGAAGGCGCTGGAGCAGCTGATGCGGGACGTGGACTGGGGGGATCTGGACGTGCTGGTGGTGGACATGCCGCCGGGAACCGGCGACGCCCAGCTGACCCTGTCGCAGAAGGTCAGCCTGGCCGGAGCGGTGATTGTAACCACGCCCCAGGACGTTGCCCTGGCCGACGCCGTCAAGGGAGTGGCGATGTTCCGGAAGGTCGAGGTTCCGGTCCTGGGTATCGTGGAAAACATGAGCTTCTTCTGCTGTCCCGAATGTGGAACCCGAGCGGAAATTTTCGGCCACGGCGGCGGGAAGACGGAGGCTGCGAGGCTGGGGGTACCGTTCCTGGGTGAGATATCACTGGACGGCGCCATCCGGGACGGCGGGGACAGCGGTCGGCCGGTCAGCGTTGCCGACCCGGATTCGGCAAACTCCAAAACGTTCGGCGACATCGCCGCAAAGGTCCTGGAAGCGATCGGACCCGGCGACCGCCGGACCGGCGGCGGAATATTCCAGCGACTGAAGAACGGCCTGAAGGGCTGATGGCAGATACCAGGGGCTGACGGTATACTTTTCCGGTTGAGGAAAGGAGCCTGCCCTGTGAGACGTGGAATCACGGCCATCGCGTGTCTGATCATAGCGAGTTGCGTCGCTCCGGCCCTGTCCATGGCCGTCGAGAACGACGACCCGGAACAGATCGTCCGGCGCGCCCTCAGTGCCCATCCCCGCGATCCCGACGGCCAGGTCGCCGCCCTTGCAGATCTGGTATGGCCCCAGGGGCCGGCCGATCCGGCGCTGCAGGCGGTGGCCCGGAAACATCTGGTCGGGTACGGGAAGAACGCATTCCCCACCCTCCGCCGAAGGGTCTCCACCATCCCGATGGAATACCGCGCCGACCTGGTTAACGCCGCGCGAGAGGCGTACACCCTGGTAATCGGTGGACGCCCGACGGAGTACCTCACCCTCATGTACGACGCCATCTGGTTCGGGGACCGCAACACCAGGCTGGCCGCCATTCCGGAGATCATGCGATTCAGGTACACCCGGCCTCTCATGCCGCTTATCGATGCCGCCGAGGAGGACGAAGTGCTCCTTCCGGTGGTCATCGAGACGCTGGCGGTCCTGCAGGACGAGCGGGCCCGGTTCTGGCTGGGAGCGATGTCGTCCGAACCGGGAAACCAGCACCAGCAGGCCGCCGCCATCGCCCTGGCGCGGATCGGCAAAAGGGCGCTGGTTCCCCTCCGGGAGAATCTGACGTCTGACGACCGTGCCACCCGGGAGATCGCCGCCCGGACCCTGGCCGGTTCCGCAGGATCCGCCGAACTGACGTTCCTGTACGATTACCTGGAGGCCTACCCCGAGGACGACAAGGCGGTGTTGGACAGCCTGCGCCGCAGAACCGAACTCCTGGAACGGGCGTTGCAGGAGCTCGACGAGGAGATGTCCGAGTCCGGCGAACCTGAAATCTAGGTCCTCAACCTGACAACACGGTTCTCAGCCCGGCAATACCGGCCACGATGTCCTGTTCGCCGGCGGAGAAGGACAGGCGCAGGTTGCGGCGGGAACGATCCTCATCGCAGTGCGGATTCCAGTTCGGATGAAGCGTCGGTGCGGCCGTCCCGGTACTTCACGATCACCGGTGCCTGCAGATGAATCCCGAGCCGGGAGGCGTACTCTCCTTTGGTGGGCCTTGTACCGGGCACCACCACCGCACCTGGCGGCACGGCGATGACGCCGTCGGCTCCGGCCCGGTAGACCGTCTCCTTCACCAGGTCGTGGATCGGCACCGCCCGGGTCACCACCACTCCGGAGGCCAGGACCGCCCCGGTCCCGATCCGGGCGCCCTCGTAGATGCCGCAGTTCCCGCCGATGAAGACGTCGTCTTCCACTATCACCGGCAGGGCGCCGACCGGTTCAAGAACGCCGCCGAGCTGGGAGGCGGCGGAGAGATGCACCCGGGCGCCGACCTGGGCACAGGAGCCGACCAGGGCGTGGCTGTCCACCATGGTTCCCCGGCCGACCCAGGCTCCGACGTTGACGTAGGCCGGAGGCATCACCACCACACCATCGGCCAGGTAAGCCCCGCGGCGAACCGTGGTCCCACCCGGGACGATCCTGACGCTGCGGTCGATGCCGTTGGGGTTCCAGGTCGGAAGAGTGTCC
>CALZKF010000064.1 GCA_945787955.1 uncultured Acidobacteriota bacterium
CGTACAGCTACAACATTGTATCTCGCGGCGTTGTCTGGTGACAAAGAACATATCCGTCATATCTATTCTCGCGCTCGTCGCTCTGGGCGTAGTCTTTCTTCCGGTCGAAGTGAGTTACGATTTTACTGTGAACGGCAAGGTCGTTCCGGCGCGTGAGTGGGCATTGTACCGAAGCCGCAGTGACGGCATTGAAACGTCTTTGCGGGACAACCTGCGTGGAAGTGTCACGCATTACACCGTCAACCGATTTGAGTTCCAGGACCGAGCCGTCGGCCCGCTTCACCTGTTGCCTGCCGGCCATACCCGGCTCGCCGCCGTTCAGCCCGAACGGCCGCTCCACCCTGTGCTGGGTCAGGACCGACAGGGACATCGGCGCCAGGAATTTCAGGATTCGCACGACCCCGTCCCCGCCGCGGTAATCCCCGCCGCCGCCTGAGCCGCGCCGTACGGCGAACCGCTCCACCCGGACCGGGTAGCGCTGTTCCAGGATTTCCGGATCGGTGATCCGGGTATTGGTCATGTTGGAGTGCACCGCACCGGCCCCATGGAAGCCGGGACCGGCGCCGCAGCCACCGCAGACCGTCTCGTAATATCCGAAGTGGTCGGTCCCGAACAGGACGTTATTCATAGTGCCCTGGCTGCAGGCGGCGATGCCCAACGCCCGTACAAGGGTGTCCACCAGTCGCTGACTTGTCTCTACATTGCCTCCCACCACCGCCGGCGAGAGCTCCGGGTCATCGTGGAATATCGGGTTCAGAATGCCGTTCGGGATGACCAGCTGCACCGGATGGAGGAAGCCTTCATTCAGCGGGATCGACTCCTTGATCAGAAGGCGAAGGAAAAATATAACGACTCCGTGCACGATGGCCGGTGTGGCATTCAAATTTCCCGGGTGAACCATCCCGCTGCCGGTGAAGTCGAGAACCGCCCGGTCACCACGGAGCGTAATCGTGACCGCCAGTTCGGTTCCGTCGTCCAGGCGCTCCACTGCCCGGTATTCGCCGTCGTCCAGCCCGGATAGTGCGGCACGGAGCCGACTGGCGGCAAGCCGTTTCAGTTCCTGCATGTAGTACAGGACCGTGTCCCGACCGGCCCGTTCCGCCAGGCCGACCAGCGCCACGGAGCCTGCGTGGTTGGCTGCAACCGCCGCCCGCAGATCGGCCAGATTGTCTTCCACGGATCGAGACGGGAACCGGCCGCCGGCCAGCAGTTCCTCCATCTTCTCCCAGCGCGGCCGGCCGCCTTCGACCAGCTTCATCGGCGGTATGACCACCCCCTCCTCAGCCAGGCAGGTTGCCGAAGGCGGCATCGATCCGGGGCGGGCGCCCCCCAGTTCGGCATGATGCGCCCGGCTGGCTACGTAGCCGATCAGCTCGCCGGCATGGACCGGGGTGATCACCGTTACATCCGGCAGGTGGGAGCCGCCGTAACCGGGGTGGTTGGTGATCACGACGTCTCCCGGCTGCAGCGGCATCACCTTAAGGACCGAACGCACGCACAGCCCCAGGGCGCCCAGATGAACCGGAATATGAGGTGCGTTCACCAGCAGCTCGCCGTCGGGATCCAGTACGGCGCAGGAGAAGTCCAGCCGTTCCTTGATATTGGTGGAGACCGCCGTCCGCCGCAGCTGCTCCCCCATCTCCTTGGCGATCGTCTCGAAGCGGTGGGTGAAGAGCTCCAGTCGCACCGCACCGCACGCCTCCTGGATGCCGCCGTCCCCCGCCGTGACCGATATCTGTCGCCGTTCCAGGATCAAAGCGCCGCCGGGATGGACGGCGCCGTCCCAGCCGGTGTCCACCACGGTGACGGAGTGGGGTTCAAGCACCAGCGCCGGGCCGGAAATCTTCTGCCCGGCCACCAGGTCGGAGCGGTGGAACAACGCGGCGCCGAGGTGGAACCGGGCCGGTGAGGGCGGCTCGGGCTGCCTGGCAGGTGAACACGGCAGGGAGGCCTCCTGGGCCGTCGTCATCGCCGCCGCAACGACTTTGACGGAGACCAGTTCCACCTGCCGTCCCGAAGGCAGGTGTCCGTATCGTGCCCGGTATCGTTCGAGGAACGGATTCTCGATCGGCCCCGCCCCTTCCATCTCCACCTCCAGGGAAGAGTCCTGGCCGGTGAACCGGAGCTCGGCGATCCGGCGGCGTATCTCCATCTCATCCTGTTTGACCCCTTCGGACGCCAGCGCCTGCGAGGCTTCCTCCTCCAGGTTCCGAACGATGTCCGGCACCGTTGTCCTGCAATCTTCAAGCTGCTCCAGAACCTGTCGGAATGCGAACCGCTCCATCACAGCCCGGCCCAGTCCGTCAGCGCTTAGCAGTCCTGTGTCCGGCGGGACAACCACCCGGCGGACCCCCAGCCGGGAAGCGACTCCGCAGGCATGCTGGGGACCGGCGCCGCCGAAGGCGACCAGGGTGTACTCCGCCGGATCGTATCCCCGCCGGAGGGACACCTGCCGCGTGGCGTCGGCCATCCGTTCATCGGCAATGGCCAGCAGGCCCGAGAGCAGATCAAGTCGCCGGCTGCGCCGGCCGGCCTGTTCCAGTTGTTCCAGCAGTTCCCGGAGGGCGGTCTCGGCCGCCTCCCCGTCGATGGGGATCTGGAACAGAGATGATTCAATCCGCCCCAGGAGGAGGTTGACGTCGGTCAGGGTCAGGGGACCGCCGGCGCCGTAGCAGGCCGGACCGGGATCGGCGCCTGCGCTCTGGGGGCCGACCCGGATCCGGTCCCCGTCGAACCAGCAGACCGAACTGCCACCGGCGGCCACCGATTCGATCGCCAGGGCCGGCGCCACCAGGTGGGCGTCGGCGATGCGGTGCTCGAATACATACTCGTAGTCTCCGTCGAACCGGGCCACGTCGGTGCTGGTACCGCCCATGTCGAAGCTGAGCAGCTTCTCGAATCCCGCCTGCCTGCCGGCATAGGCGGCGCCCACCACTCCTCCGGCCGGACCACTTAGGAGGCTGTCCTTGGGGTGGTAGTCGGCGGGACTGACCAGTCCGCCGGCACTGGTCATCACATGAAGATCGGCAACCGACAGCGCCTCGGCCACGCGGTCCAGATAGGTTTTCACCACCGGCGCCAGCGATGCGTCCACGACTGCCGTCTCCGCACGGGGCAGTATCCTGATCGCAGGAGCCAGGTCCGATGAGCAGGACACATGTTCAAAGCCCCGCTCCAACAGGAATTCCCGAACCTGCCGCTCATGGTTCGGGTTGCGGTAGGAGTGCATCAGCGCCACCGCCGCCGTTCGACAACCTGCGGCCAGGGCTTCTATTGCCGGACCTTCCACCTCCTCGAGATCCAGAGGAAGTTCCTCCTCGCCCGCCGGTCCCAGCCGGCCCGGCACCTCCACCGCGACCTGGTACAACGGCAGCCTCTTGCGGATGTCCAGTGTGAAAAGACAGGGTCGGGCCTGGGTACCGATCTCCAGCAGGTCGGCCAGCCCTTCGGTGACGAACAGGGCGGTGGGGGCCCCTTTCCGTTGCAGCAGCGTGTTGGTGCCCAAAGTGGTGGCGAGGCGGAATCGGTCGACCGGCAGAGGAGTGCCGGTGGCGGCGCCGGTCAGAAGCCGTGCGGCCAGAACCGGCGCCTCGTCGGGACACAGCAACTCGAACGGATCACCCACTGCGGTGGCCGGCGGCGTTGGCCGGTCCAGGATGAGCACCCTGCTCAGCGGTTCATATCCGAGAACGACCAATGGCTTTTGACCGCTTCGGTTTCCCAGCAGCCGGAACCGGAACCCGGATGGGAAGTCGCGAGGCATGGTGAACGAGGTGGCGACAACCATCCGGTCCGGGCCGGCCATGGCCTCCACGGTGCCTCGCAGAGCCGAACTGCTGAGAACCTTGATCCGGTGCAGGTCACCTGCAGGATCGCGCCCCAGGGCATCGGTGAATGTGCCCCCGGTATCGACCCAGATCTCCCATCCGCCGTTCACAGGGCTTGCTCCGGAATCAGGGGAAGATACCCAGCTCCTCGTAGGAGGTGGCGATCTTCTCGATGGCGGAGATGTAGGATGCCGTGCGCATCGCCTGAACCTTCTTCTTGCGGCGGAACACGTCGTAGATTTCGTTGTACGCGGCGTACATGGTCTCCTCGAGACCGGAATTCACCAGGTCACGTTCACTGGCCCCTTTTTGCAGCGAACTGCGCACCCTGTCGGGGAACTGGCCCTTGGTCAGCTGTTCGGTGGCGTCCAGGATCGAAGAACGGAACGATTCGTCGAGCCGTTTGTGCATCCTGCCGTAACGCATGTGGGAAATATTCTTGGTCCACTCGAAGTAGGAAACGGTCACCCCTCCGGCGTTCATGAAAATGTCCGGCAGGACGACCTTGCCCCGCTGGGACAGGACCGCCTCGGCTCCAGGGGTCGTCGGGCCGTTGGCCGCCTCTGCGATGATCCTGGCCTTGATCCGCCTGGCGTTCTTGAGGGTGATCTGGTTCTCGAGAGCCGCCGGAACCAGGATGTCGCACGGCACCTCCAGGCAGTCCGACGGGTTCGGAAGGGTTTTGGCTCCCTTGAACTGCTTGATCGAATCGGTGCGCTTGCGATGCCTCGAAAGTGCAGCGATATCGATGCCGTCCGGGTTGTACAACGTGCAGTCCCATTCACCGATGGCAACGATCCGTGCGCCGTCTTCCTGCTGCAGGATATTGGCGGTGTGGTAACCGACGTTACCGAAACCCTGCACCGACACCGATTTGTCCTTGAGGGTGCCTGACAGGCCGACCGCTTTGGATTGCTCGCCTCGGTCAAAGACCGCCCGGAGGGCGTAGACCACGCCCCGGCCGGTGGCCTCGGTGCGGCCCTGGATGCCGCCCTGGCTGAGAGGCTTGCCGGTGACGCAGGCCATGTTGTCCAGCTCTCCGGGATGGAGTGCGTCGTACGTATCGGCCATCCACGCCATCTCGCGCTGGCCGGTGCCGTAGTCCGGCGCCGGGACGTTGCTCCCCGGTCCGATGAACCGTTTGGCGGACAACTCGGCCGTGAACCGGCGGGTGATCTTTTCAAGATGTTCCGTGTTGTAATTCCGGGCCCGCAGCTTGAGGCCGCCCTTGGAGCCGCCGAACGGCACGTTGACGATGGCGCATTTGTAGGTCATCAAGGCCGCCAGGGCCATGACCTCGTCCTGGCTGACCATGCGGCTGTAACGAATGCCGCCCTTCAGCGGTTTGCGGTGGTGGCTGTGTTCCGCCCGCCAGCCCTCGAAAATCTCCAGCTTGTTGCCGAACTTCACCGGAAACTGCACGTAAAGCACGTTGTTGCAGATCTTGATCTGCTGCAGCAACCCCTTGGGGAGCTTGCAGAAGGCGGCGGCGATGTCGAACTGGCCGTCGACGATATTGTGGAGGTTGAGGTCTTCCTGGACCTTCTTTGTGGCTGCCATGTTCACACCCTTTCCGGTGACAGGCGAAAAGTGGCCCGATTGTAAGCGGGCAGGTGAAGCAGTGTCAAAGCGCGCTGGTCCGTGAATCCGGTATCATCCCGGCAGGAGGAACCCGACAATCATGAAGAACGTGCTGACCATCGCCGCCCTGCTGATCCTGATCTCCGCACTGCCGGTTGCCGGCCAGGACCCGGCTCCGGCGCCGACGCCTGCCGAGGCGGAAGCGTTTGTCGCCGCCGCCGAGGAGGAGATCCTCCAGCTCTGGATCCGGAACGAACGTGCCGCCTGGGTCCAGTCGAATTTCATCACCCAGGATACGGAACGGATCGCTTCCCTGGCGTACGAGGAGCTGATGGCCCGGACGGCGGCCCTGGCCAAGGAGGCGACCCGGTACACCGGCCTGGATCTGACTCCCGATCTTGATCGGAAGCTTCGCATGATCAAGCTGTCCCTGCCTCTTGCCGCGCCGGCCGACCCGTCGAAGCAATCGGAACTGGCAGGCATCGCCGCGTCCCTGACCAGCATGTACAGCACCGGCAAGTACTGCCCTGACGGTGACGGCGAGTGCAGGACACTGGGCGATCTCAGCCGCACCATGGCGTCCAGCCGGGACGAGGAGGAACTGCTGGAGGCCTGGACCGGCTGGCGCACCATCTCTCCGGCCATGCGCGAGAAATACGCCCGCTTCGCCGAACTGGGAAACGCCGGAGCAAGGGAACTGGGCATGGCCGATCTCGGCGCCATGTGGCGTTCCATGTACGACATGCCGCCGGAGGCGTTTGCAGCGGAACTGGACCGGCTCTGGGAGCAGGTCCGCCCCCTTTACGAGGCGCTGCATTGCCATGTCCGGGCGGAACTTGCCGAACAGTACGGATCCGAGCTGGTGAAGCCGGGAGAGCCGATCCCGGCCCACCTCCTGGGCAACATGTGGGCCCAGTCGTGGTTGAACGTCTACGACCTGGTCATGACACCGGAAGAGGCTGGAGGCGATGTGGATGTCACCCGAATCCTCAAGGACAAGGGGGTCACCGAAATCGGCATGGTGAAATACGGCGAGGGCTTCTTCACCTCCCTCGGTTTCGAGCCACTGCCGCCGACCTTCTGGGAACGTTCGCTGTTCAGCAAGCCGGAAGACCGGGAAGTGGTCTGCCATGCTTCGGCCTGGGACATCGACTGGGTGGACGACCTCCGGATCAAGATGTGCATCGAGATCAACGAGGAAGATTTCACTACCGTGCATCACGAACTGGGACACAACTTCTATCAACGGGCCTACAGCATCCAGGACACGCTGTACCGCAACAGCGCCCACGACGGTTTCCATGAAGGCATCGGGGATACCGTCGCCCTGTCCATCACTCCGGATTACCTGGTGAAGGTCGGCCTTCTGGACGAGTTGCCGGAAGAAACCGGGGACCTGGGTCGGCTCATGCGTAACGCCCTTGAGAAGATCGCGTTCCTGCCTTTCGGCATGGTGGTGGACCAGTGGCGCTGGAAGTTGTTCTCGGGAGAAACTCCGCCGGAGCGGTTCAATGCGGCCTGGTGGGAGTTGCGTGAGAAGTACCAGGGTGTGAAAGCACCGGTGACCCGGACCGAAGCCGACTTCGATCCCGGCGCCAAGTATCACGTGCCGGCCAACACCCCGTACGCCCGCTACTTCATGGCCCAGATCCTCCAGTTCCAGTTCCACCGGGCGCTGTGCCAGGCAGCGGGGTACGAGGGCGAACTGAACCAGTGCTCCATCTACGCCAACGATGCCGCCGGCAAGAAGCTCCGGGACATGCTGGCCATGGGCGCCAGCAGGCCGTGGCCCGAAGCGCTCCACGCCATCGCCGGCACGACGAAGATGGACGGCGGCGCATTGCTGGACTACTTCGCCCCGCTCTCGGAGTGGCTGGAGGAGCAGAACAGGGACCGCACCTGCGGGTGGTAACCGGCTGAAGCCGCCGTGGTATCCTTGCAGGGCGGGAGGAGAGCACTATGGCCGAACCGAAGATCGCCGCTAGACGCCCCCAGGTCCTGGAGCTGGAACCTGGAGAATATTTCTACTGTGCCTGCGGGGAATCGTCGAAGCAGCCGTTCTGCGACGGCTCTCATGCCGGGACGGAATTCCGCCCCAAACCATTCACGGTGGAAGAGAAGAAGCGTTACGCGGTTTGCTGCTGCAAACGAACCGGCAACAGCCCGTTTTGCGACGGCACCCATTCCGGCCTCTGAGCCCGGCTCGTAAAAGACGCCTGCTTCACCCCGCGAGTGTATCCCCGCGCCCTGCCGCCCCCCTATAATGCCCACCATGATCCTGGCAGGAGATGTAGGCGGAACCAAGACGGTTCTGGCGCTGTTCCGCAGTGGGGCCGGTAAGCCGGTTTTGGTGCGGGAGTATGTGTTCGACAGCAGGCAGCGCTCCTCCCTGGAGTCCATGGTCCGGGACTTTCTGGCCGGAGGGAACGAGAAAATCAAGGTTTCGGTCTTCGGAGTGGCCGGGCCGGTGGCAGCCGGCCGCAGCCAGATGGTGAACCTGAACTGGACGGTGGATCGCAATAAGCTCTCCAAGCTGCCTGGTGTGGGCCGGGTGGAGGTCGTCAACGACCTGGAGGCTACGGCGCGGGGCGTGGCCATGCTCCCAATTTCGAAATCACGCAGCCTGACCCCCGGGATCCGCCGCAGGCAGGGACCGTATGCCCTGATCGCCCCGGGAACCGGGTTGGGAACCGCAGGCATGCTGCCCGAGGCCGGCGGGTACCGCACGTTCGCCGGTGAGGGCGGGCACCGGGATTTTGCCGCTTCCGACGAGACCGGCTACCGCCTGCACCGCTTCCTCGTGAAAAAGTACGGGCGCCATGTCAGCGTCGAGCGGGTATGTTCGGGAAACGGTTTCCAGGTCCTGCTTGAGTTCGTGGTTTCCACGGGGGTCGCCCAGGTCGGGCCGAGCCTCTTGGGGCGCCTCGAACAATCCTCCGACCGCAATGCAGCGATCGCCGCGGCCGGCATGAAACGAACCGACCCGGCCGCCCGTGCCGCCTTGTCCCTGTACTTGTCCTGTCTGGGAGCGGTTGCCGGAGACCTGGCCTTGACCCTGGGCGCCACCGGAGGTATCTGGCTTGCCGGCGGCATCGCCCACCGGATCCTGCCCGCTCTCGCCGAAAAGCGGTTCCTGGATGCATTCCGGAACAAGGGCAGAATGAAACCTTACATGGAGAAAATACCGGTTCGCGTCATACTCGATCCGAACATGGCGCTCTACGGCGCCGCCGTCGTGGGGGCGGAACTTGGAGGAAAACGATGAACGGTCCTGCAGTCGAACCAGGCCTGGCGGCGGAAGCGGTCAACACCATCCGGTTCCTTTCAGCCGATGCGGTGGAACAGGCCAAGTCCGGCCACCCCGGCATGCCGATGGGCGCGGCGGATGTCGCCTTCGTCCTGTGGACCCGCTTTCTGAGATTCGACCCGTCGGCGCCGGACTGGCCCGACCGGGACCGGTTCGTGCTGTCTGCAGGCCACGGTTGCATGCTGCTGTACTCGTTGCTGCACCTGTCCGGCTTCGACCTTTCGATGGAGGAGATCCGGAACTTCAGACAGATCGGAAGCAAGACTCCGGGGCATCCTGAATTCGGGCACACGCCGGGAGTGGAGGCGACCACCGGGCCGTTGGGCCAGGGCGTCGGCAACGGTGTCGGCATGGCGCTGGCGGCGAAGATGCTGGCGGCCCGATTCAACAGCGGTGACGCGTTCCGGCCGGTGAACCATCGTGTATTCGTCCTGGCCAGCGACGGCGATCTGATGGAAGGTGTCTCGGCGGAAGCGTCCTCCGCAGCCGGTCATCTGGGGCTGGGCAACCTGGTCGTCCTGTACGACGACAACCGCATCACCATCGAAGGGAGCACCGACCTGGCGTTTACGGAAGATGTGGAGAAGCGTTACCGCGGGTACGGCTGGCATACGATTTCGGCCGACGGCCACGATCATGAGGCGATCGGCGACGCCATCCGGGAAGCGGTTGCGGAAACCGACCGTCCGACCCTGGTTCGCCTCAGGACCCATATCGGCTACGGCGCTCCTTCCAAGCAGGACACTGCCGGCGTGCACGGATCACCCCTGGGAGACGATGAGAGGGCCGCGGCCAAGAAAAATCTCGGCTGGCCAATGAAGCCGGAGTTCCTGGTGCCGGAACAGGTTCGGGAGCTGTTCGGAGGGGTGGCCGAACGCGGCGCCGCATCCAGGTCGACCTGGGAGGCCGGGATGGCCGCCTGGCGTGCAGAGGACGGTGAGCGAGCAAAAGCCTGGGACTCGCACTGCCACCGCACGGTGCAGACGGATATCGTGGACCGCCTGCTGGCGGCTGCTCCGGAAGGGAACGGGGCGACCCGGGCACATGGCGGCAAGGTGCTTCAGGAAGTTGCGGGCCTGGTTCCGGCCCTGGCAGGCGGTTCCGCCGATCTGTCGCCGTCCAACAAATCGGTGATCGAAGGCTCCCCCTCGGTATTGCCCGGTGAATTCAGCGGGCGGAACCTGCATTTCGGCATCCGGGAACATGCCATGGGCGCCATGATGAACGGCATGCTGTACCACGGGTCGTTCCGGCCGTACGGGGCGACCTTCCTGGTGTTCTCCGACTACATGCGGCCATCGATCCGGATCGCCGCCCTGGCCGGCATACCGGCGATTTACATCTTTACCCATGATTCCATTTTTGTCGGCGAGGACGGCCCGACCCACGAGCCGATCGAGCATGCGGCGGCGCTAAGGCTGATCCCGGGGGTCCATGTCTATCGCCCCGCCGACGGCCTTGAAACGGCTCTGGCCTGGGGTCATGCCATGGAGCGCACCGACGGGCCGACCTGCCTGTTGCTGTCCCGGCAGGGACTCCCGGCCATCGACCGGATGAACGGGAGCCTGGATCCGAATCTGAAGCGTGGGGCCTACAAGGTCCTGGGTCAGGGCTCTCCCGACGCCGTGGTGGCCGCCACCGGCTCGGAGCTGCACCTGGCGGTGGCGGCGTCCCGCACACTGGCCGGGGAGGGTAAGAGCATCCATGTCGTTTCCATCCCATGCCTGGAAAGATTCGTGGCCGAGGGCCCGGCCTACCGTGGGGAACTGTTCCCCGATGGAGTCCCGGTGGCGACTGTGGAAGCAGGACGCACCGAACCCTGGCGGGCGCTGTGCGGTCGTGACGGACTCGCCATCGGCATCGACCGCTTCGGCGCATCGGCTCCGGCATCGGTGCTGGCGGAGGAGTACGGCATGACCGCCGACGCGGTTACGGCGAAGATCAGGAGCTGGCTCGGAGACTGAGTTGTACCGCTACGCCTACATCCACGGCTTTGCATCGGGGCCGTCGTCGGCCAAAGGGTTGTACCTGGCGGAGACGTTCGCCGCCTCGGGTCTGACGATGCTCCTGCCGGACCTGAATGTACCGACCTTCGCATCCATGACGTTCTCGTCCATCCTGGGCGAACTGGACCGGATCCACGCCGGGGAGGGCGAAGGCACGGTCTGGCGTCTGGTCGGCTCCAGCCTGGGCGGGTACATCTCCGCGCGCTGGGCTTCTCTCCATCCGGAGAAGGTGGACCGGCTGGTGCTGCTTTGCCCCGGTCTCGATCTCCGTTCCAGGTGGGAGGAGGTTCTGGGAGTGGACGAGGTCCGGCTGTGGAAACTGCGTGGTTTCCACGAGGTGGCCGACCACAGCGGCAAGCTGCAACCCCTGGACTGGAAGATCGTGGAGGACGCCGCCAACCATCCGTCTTATCCCGACGTGAAATGCCCGACCCGGATCATCCACGGCTGCCGGGACAGCATCGTTCCTCTGGAATACTCCCGCCGTTACCTGGAGCTCAACCGTCTTCGCCCTTCGTCGGCGGAAATGGAACTGGTGCAAGTGGATGACGACCACAGCCTGGAAAACTGCAGGCCACAGGTGGCGGAGCTGGCCCTGGAGTGGCTGGGCTAACCCAGGAGGGCCGCCGCGGATCTGTCCAGCAACACCTCCCGGGCGCCGTCGATCGGCATCACCCGCTCGCTGGGCAGGACCTCCTCGTGTTCGGCTCCGCCGAACGCCTCCGCCACGATCCGGGCCTTGTGGGCGCCTGTGACCAGAAACAGAATCTGGCGGGCTGAGTTGATCGCCGGCAGGGTCAGGGTAATCCGCCAGTCGGACAATGCCGCCACGTAGTTCGCCACCACCCAGCGTTCCGTTTCCTCCAGTGCGTCGGTGCCCGGGAACAACGATGCTGTATGGCCGTCCTCGCCGATCCCCAGGAGCACCAGGTCGAACCTCGGGAAGGTCTCGCCGGGATACAGCTCCTTCAGCTTGTCTTCGTAGAACAGGGCCGCCCGGGCAGGGTTGGACAACTCGCCCTGGATGCGATGTACCTGGGTGCCCACAACAGGGACCTTGTGGAACAGCGCTTCCACCGCCATCCGGAAATTACTGTCCGGATGGTCTTTGGGAACGCACCGTTCGTCTCCGAAAAACAGGAAGCTCCGCTCCCAGGGCACACGGCGGGAATACTCGGGCCGGGCCAGCAAGGAGTACAGCTTGCGGGGTGTGGACCCACCGGCCAGGACGCAGACGAACCGGCCCCGGATCTCCACGGCGGCGAGGGCGGTGGCGATAAAGATCTCGGCGGCGGCTTCCGCCACCGTAGCCGCATCCTCCATAGTCAGCACGTTGTGGGTCTCGGCCATATCAACATCAACGTAAGGCAGGCGCCGGACCGGCCGCAAGACCGTTTTCCGTAATCATGAACGTTTCCAGGTTCTTCCACCCCTGGCCATGAGTACGTCGGCCTCCCCGGGGCCCCACGTGCCGGAGGTGTATTCCGCCGGGGCCGTGCCGCCCTCTCGGTTCCAGCCCTCGAACAGCCGGTCGATCCAGGCCCAGGAACCCTCGACCTCGTCCCGGCGGATGAACAGGGTGGAGTCTCCCAGCATGGCGTCCAGGATCAGCCGTTCGTACGCTTCGGGGGTGCTGCGTTCGAACGAGCCTTCGTAAGCGAAGTCCATGGAAACCGGCTTGATCCGTGTGGCGCTGCCCGGTTTCTTGGCGTCGAAGGACAGGGTGATACCTTCATCGGGCTGGATCCTAAGGGTCAGGATGTTCGGGACCGGGCCGCCCGATCCCTGCCGGAACAGGTGGTGGGGGACGTCACGGAACTGCAGGGAGATTTCGGTCAGCCGCTTGGGGAGTCTTTTGCCGGCCCGAAGGTAGAACGGGACCTGGGCCCAGCGCCAGTTGTCGATGAACAGGCGCAGGGCGACGTAGGTCTCGGTGCTAGAGCCCGGGTCCACGCCCGGTTCCTGCCGGTAGGCCGGGACCGCGGTTCCGCCGGAGACCCCCTCGCCATACTGGGCCCTGACGGTGTGGTCCATAACATCCTCCGGTGACAGCGGCCTCAGGGCCTGCAAGACCTTGACTTTCTCGGTCCGGATGGCATCGGCGCCCAGGGAGACCGGAGGTTCCATGGCGGTAAGGCAAAGCAACTGGAACATGTGATTCTGAACCATGTCCCGCGTGATGCCGGCCTCCTCGAAATATCCGCCCCGACCTTCCACGCCGATCGACTCCGCCACGGTGATCTGAACGTGATCCACGTATTTGGTGTTCCACAATGGTTCGAAGATCGCGTTCGCGAACCTGAAGACCATGAGGTTCTGCACCGTTTCCTTGCCGAGGTAGTGGTCGATCCGGAACACGTCGCGTTCGGGGAATACGTCGTTCACGATCCGGTTCAGTTCGCCGGCGGTGGTCAGGTCGGTGCCGATCGGTTTTTCGACCACCAGCCGGCACCACGCCCCGCCCTTCCCCGGCCGGTTCAGACCGGCCTCGCCTATCCGCTTAAGGATCACGGGGAAGGAGGAAGGAGGCACCGCCAGGTAGTACAGCCGGTTGCCGCCGGTGCCCAGTTCCGATTCCCTCCGCTCAATGTGCTCCAACAGGAGGCGGTAAGCTTCCGGATCATCGAAGTGGCATGGAGAATAGGTCAGGGCGCCGGAGAACGAGTTCCACAGTTCATCGTCCAGCTTCCGGCGGGAGAACCGTTCCACCCCTTCGCGCTGGGAGGCCCTGAAACCGTCATCTCCGATCGGCCGGCGGGCGGCGCCGACCACGCCGAACGGATCCGGCAGGAATCCTTCCAGCTTCAGGTTGTAAAGCGCCGGCAGCAGTTTCCTGCGGGTCAGGTCGCCGGTGGCGCCGAAAATGACCATCAGGCAGGGGTCGGTTGCTTCCATAGCTTTCATCCCAGCGCTTCCTTCCATGGTTGGGGCACCATACCACCACCGTCCCGGTTCGTTGTATCCTTCCCCG
>CALZKF010000065.1 GCA_945787955.1 uncultured Acidobacteriota bacterium
CTCCTCGGGGACCAGACCGGCCTCCTTAAGGCAGTATTGGATGGCATGAACCGGGAATCCGGGGTCATGCTTCTTGCGTGTGAAGCGCTCTTCCTGCGCGGCGGCGACGATCCTGCCGTCCACCACCAGAGCGGCGGCGGAATCATGGTAATAGGCCGAAATTCCGAGTATTGATGGCATGGTGCAGCAAAGCATACGGCAAGCGCCGACCGGTTTCCAACTATTCCGTGCCTACTTCGGGAAAAAGATCGGTAAAGACTCCGCTGCCCGCCACCGCCTCGGCCACCAGACCGTGGGCATACCCGTTCCAATGGGCATCGGCTTCGAACTCGAACCGGAGGCCGTCCCGGTCGAATCGTTTGCGGAACACCGGCTCCATGTCCAGGACCTGGTACCTGTAGGTCGCGGCCCGCTCCGAGAGGTGCCGTCGCATGACTCCCCAGTAGCTTGACGACGCCGCATCCCGGGCAGGCGGGTCGTACAGGTCCGGTCTTATGCCATCCAGGACCAGTAGAATTTTATCCGATGGGAGCCCGGCGGCAGCCGGCAGCTCATCGAGGAAAGCTGCGATCACCTTCTCCGATGCCGCCACCCGCTCCGGATCCGCCGCCCGCCTGGTGTTGCCGGCGAAATCCCCACCGGCCTGACCGAGCCGGGCCGGCAGGGAGGTCAGCTTCAGATTGAGCAACAGATACATCAGGAAATCGGAACGCCGGATCATCCTCCTGGCGAACCCGTAGTCAAGATCCAGCCGCACCGATTCCAGGCTCCCCTGGTGATCATCCTGGAAGTAGTGGTAGCCGGGCGGAGATCCCGGGGACAGCATGCTCTCGTCAAAATCGTTCCCTACAATCACAACAACCAGGCCGGCCGGCCGGAAATTGTCCCGGGCGTACCGGGCATAAGCCAGGTACTGGCTCAGCGCCGAGCCGGACGATGCAAACGAATACACCCGGCCGGCGGACCGGGCGCGGGCCGCCAGCCGGCCGCTGACGGTTTCGGGGAACGGCGTCATCACCGCTTCGACATAGCTGTCGCCGATCACCGCCAGCAAGGGGGAATCTCCGGCAGGGTCATAGTCCTGGTCGTTGATGAAGCCGCAATTGTTGCTGTGGATCCTGTTCACGATGGAGAAGTTCCATCCCTTGGACCAGGTAGCGGTTCGATCGGGCTGGAAATGAAGGATCGGGTTATCAGCATCCACCGGCATGCTGGCCAGGCCCTGGTTGACCGGCAGGAACCGGAACCCGATCTCAAGGAACAGGAACAGGATCAGGAAGCCGACTGTCAGGGCGGCCGGAGGGAACAGGATTTTTTTGATCCGGAGGTTCGCCATCGGGGCCTCAGGATATCACTGCAGAGCCTTTTCGATCTTCCCGAGCAAGACGTCGATCTCTCCAGGCACAACTTCCTGCCCCGACGTGCGGTGCAACAGGCCGCCGTCCGGCCCGAACACGAGGATATTGGCCCTGTCGTTCTCGAACCCGTAAGCCTTGGGGAACACACCTTTCCAGTCCATGATCGACCATCCCTTCGACTTCTCCGCGAACTTCCCGCGGATCATCCCCTTCAGGAAGAACGGCAGACCTCTAAGGTCGGCCAGGCCGACTGCTACGACCCGGTCCTGGACCCCGAGCCTGCGGATTCCCGACATGATCGCGTCACTCCAGGCGCCGGTGAATTCGGACCCTTTACGATCGGCGCCGACGATGATGAACAGCTTGCCGCGGACCTCGTCCCTTGTGTGGATCTTTTTGAACTGATCCTCGACCTTGAAGTCGATCAGCTCGGCAGGCGCCGCCACAGTCGCCATCGGCAGCAGGCATGTCAGCGCCAGGGCGGCTGCAACCTTATTCATACCTGAAATACCGCGTCGCCAGCATGCCGAGGATCAGGGTGCCGGCCAGCAGCGCCGCTACATTCACGATCACCGCAGCCGGTGGCGCGGCGAAGCTGACCAGCTTGTGCATGCCGTCCATGGCCCACCCGGATGGCAGGTACAACGCCAGCTTCTGCATCCATCCCGGAACGACCTCGATCGGCCACCAGCAGCCGCCCAAAGCTCCCAGGCCCATGGACAGTACGACCCCCACGCCGGAGGCCTGCGCCTGGCTCTGTGCCAGGGATCCCATGAGGATCGACAAGGTTGCGTTGAACGCGGCCCAGGCCGCCAGCAGCCCGCACACCGCCGGAAAGCTCTCCCCCCATTCCATGTGGAACAGGAACGTGCCGACCGCAAGGGCGAAACCGATCTGAACCAGGGCCAGGACGAGACGGGCCGCCCACTTGCCCAGCACCACACTGGAACGGGAGATCGGCGCCGAGGCGATCCTTCGGAGAAGGCCTTCCTTGCGCTCCAGCACAAGAAGCACGGTGCCCGACGTCAGGAGCACCAGCATGGTGAACATCACCATGTTCCCCGGTATCGCCTGTGAAAAGCCGGAAGGGATCACCTTCCTCTCTCCGGCCAGGGTGACCTCCAGGACCAGGGTCCTGGTCCGATCGTTCAACACCTGGAACGCTTCAGGCGAAGGGACCTGGCCGTCCTCCCCGGTCACAACCAGATCCGCCAGGACCGAATAGACCGCCTTGGATACCCGGATCCTGTCGTAATCCCCCGTTAGAGACTCTGAGTGGCCGACCATCCGGATCTCGACCTGCTCTCCTGCCAGAACCTTCGCGGTGAAACCGTCGGGAAGCACCAGCCGGCGGCGATACCTTGCGAACTCTTCTTCGTCATCCAGCACATGAACCACATAGTCTTCATCTTCGAGACGACGGGTCAGCTGGTCGGTCAGGAACCCGGACTCGTCGGAAGCGGTCAACAGAGCGATGTTGTCCTTGCGTTCCGTGGATTGCCCGAACCCGCCGGTCACCGTACCGATGAAGTAGAAGAACAGGATCGGCATGACGAAGGTCCAGATCAGCGTCTCCTTGCGGCCCAGCATGTAGCGCAGGTCTTTTCCGGCGATGAACCGGGCTTCCCGGATCATGACGCCGCCTTGGCGAAGCTGCTGCGCAGCCTTACCGACGCCAGCCACAGGGACAGCCCGGTCACGGCGGCGAACAGGGCGAACGCGACCACAACCGTCCGTGGGTCCGGTGCGCCTGCCTGCAGCATCTTCAGGATGTGCAGGCCGTAGCCGTTAGGCGTGTACCTCCCGATGACCGCCAGCCAATCCGGCATCCCTTCAGGAGGGAAGAAACTGCCGCCCAGCATCATCATCGGGAACACGATGACGTTGAGGATCAGAGAAGCCCCCCGTCTGCTGACGGCCACCAGCTGGATCAGACTGAACAGCGCGATCAGTAGAGCGGCCACGAGAAGCAGCCAGAACAGAACTGCCGGGTAGGTCGCCCATGGAAAATCGTATAACCAGGTTCCTAAAGCCAACGCTGCCGCCAGGATCCCTCCCAGTACGACCACACCTGCCAGAACCTTCCCCAGCAGAAATCCGCTCAACCGGCCGGGTGTGGAAACGATCCGGCTCAGGGTCCGCTCCTCACGCTCCCGCCACAAACCATCGCTGATGCCCTGGGCGCCGAACAGCAGGAACATGAACAGCATGCTTTGAAAAAAGATGGTACCGAAATCGACGGAGGTGGTTTCTTCCTCTTTTTCTTCCATCTCCACCACCAGTTCGATGGCGGGAGGGAAGACATACTCTCCCATGCGTTGGATCGTTTCGTTGAATGCCACACTGACCGAAGAGACCACAAGGCTGGAGGGCGGGTCGGCCAGATCATTGGTCGACTCCATGATCTCGCGTACCGGCTCCCCCAGAACCTGCTGGACATAAAAGGTCCCGTCGACCAATGTCGCCAGGATGCCCTCAACGATACCGGGGAGGATGCGCTGCGCCGGGTTGGTGATCAGCCGCAGCGTGGTCGGTTCGTCCTTCAACACCGCCTCGCTGAACCGTTCAGGGATGATGAGCAACGCAGTGCCGTCCCCCCTGGAGATCCTCTCTTCGCCATCCTCCCGGGACACCGGCTCGAGATCGATCAGATCGGCCAGCTCTCCCTAGCACGCCGAACGGGATTCCGGCCCATAAAAGGATGCTGAACGGGTCCCGGACGCTTTGCCGCAGGTCTTTCAGCAGGGTGATCCACGCCAACCGCATGCTATTCCCTGAGTTCCTTGCCGGTCAGCTTGATGAACAGCGTTTCGAGACTGGGCCTGGTGACAGTGGTCTCCCGGATCGTCGCACCGGCCCGCTCCAGAACGGAAAACACCTCCGGCAACATTTCCGAAGCGTCCCGCATCGCCAGGGTCAGCAGTTCCTCCTCGGCCTGGACGACTTCCAGGCCCTCCAGCGCATGGAGGGCAACGGTTATCTCGCCATCGGGGAACCGGCCGGAAAGCCTCAGCAGGTCCCGTTCCCCCAATATCGCCTTCAGTTCCGCCAGGGAACCGGAGGCGATCAGCTTGCCGTGGTCCACAATCGCCAATCGGTCGCAGAGCGCCTCGGCCTCCTCCCTGTAGTGGGTCGTGTACAGAACGCAGGTCCCGGTGCTTGCCTGTTCCCGAACCAGGTCCAGAAGACGCACCCTGCTCTGGGGATCCACGCCGACCGTCGGTTCATCCAGAAGCAGCACTTTCGGCTGATGCACGATCCCGCATGCGAAGTTCAGCCTGCGTTTCATCCCGCCGGAATATTTTTTAACCGGCTCCTTGGCTCGATCCTGAAGCCCGATCAACTCCAGGAGTTCACCGACCCGTTGCTTCAGAGAGCCGCCGCGGAGCCCGTACGCCCCGCCCCAGAAATTCAGATTCTCCGTGGCCGAGAGATCGTCATACAGCGCCAGTTCCTGGGGAACCACCCCGAGCTGCCGCTTGGCCGCCAGCGGCTCTCGGACGACGTCATGATTCAGAATGTGGACAACTCCGGCGGTCGGTTGCAGCAGGCCGGACATGCATCCGATGATTGTGGACTTTCCGGCACCGTTGGGACCTAGAAGGCCGAAAATCTTCCCTGGTTCCGCTTCGAAGGAGATCTCCTCCACCGCCACCAGGTCGCCGTACTCCTTGCGCAGACGATCAACGCGAACCAAGACGCCCCCCTCTCTGATGATCGGAATACTCTAACGCAGGACCGGCCGAATTGTTGCAGGTAATCCCGAATCAGTCGTCTGAACCGTACGCGTCCATCGGTGGGCAGCTGCAGACCAGATTGCGGTCTCCGAAGGCGTTGTCCACCCGGGCTACCGCCGGCCAGAACTTGTCATGACGGACCGCTGCGGTGGGAAACGCCGCCCTCTCTCGCGAGTAAGGCCGGTCCCAACTGTCCGAAATAACCGCCGTGGCGGTATGGGGCGCGTTCACAAGTACGTTGTTGTGCCGGTCGACTGCACCGGACTCCACCTCATCGACCTCCTTGCGGATGGAAATCATCGCCTCGCAGAACCGGTCCAGTTCCGTCAGGGACTCGCTCTCCGTCGGCTCCACCATCAGCGTGCCGGCCACCGGCCATGACATGGTCGGGGCGTGGAAACCGTAATCCATGAGGCGCTTGGCGATGTCCTCCACCGATATTCCGGCGGACCGGAACGGCCTCATGTCCAGGATGCACTCGTGGGCCACACGGCCGTTCCTGCCCTGGTAGACCAGCTCGTAATGCCCTTGCAGCCGCCTGGCCACGTAGTTGGCGGCCAGAATCGCGACCTGGGTCGCTTGCTTCAGCCCGTCGGCTCCCATCATGGCGATGTACGCGTAGGAGATCGGAAGGATGCTGGGGCTCCCGAACGGAGCCGCCGAGACCGGACCGATGCCCTGCTCTCCGCCGGTCTGAACCAGTGGATGGTTCGGGAGATGAGGCGCAAGGTGGGCCGCAACGCCGATCGGGCCCATCCCGGGGCCGCCACCGCCATGGGGGATGGAAAACGTTTTGTGCAGGTTGAGATGGCAGACATCGGCGCCCAGTTCCGCCACTCTGCAAATTCCCACCAGGGCGTTCATGTTGGCGCCGTCCATGTAAACCTGTCCCCCGTGCTCGTGGATCGTGGCGCAGATCTCACGGATCGATTCCTCGAACACCCCATGGGTGGACGGGTAGGTCACCATCAGCGCAGCCAGGCTCCCGCCATGTTCCGCAGCCTTGGCCTTGAGATCGCCAACATCGATGTTGCCCTGCACGTCGCACTTCACCACCACCACCCGCATGCCGGCCATGATGGCGCTGGCCGGGTTGGTGCCGTGAGCCGATTCGGGGATCAGGCAGACGGTGCGGTCCCGGTCGCCACGGGCCAGGTGGTAGGCCCGGATCACGCCGAGGCCGGCGTACTCTCCCTGGGCGCCGGCATTGGGCATCAGGCATACTTCCGGGAATCCTGTGATCTCCCCCAGCCAGTTCGAAAGACGACGGAACAGTTCGTCGTAGCCGGCGGTCTGGGAGCGGGGCGCAAACGGGTGCAGCGCCGCAAAACCGGGCAGGGTGATCGGTAGCATCTCCGCCGCAGCGTTCAGCTTCATGGTGCAGGACCCAAGGGGGATCATCGCCTGGTTCAGGGCCAGGTCCTTGCGCTCCAGACGGTGCATGTACCGCATCAGCTCGGTCTCGGAACGGTACAGATGGAATACAGGGTGGGTGAGGTAATCGCTCCGGCGGCGGACCGGCTCCGGGATCGGTTCCTCGCCCTGATCACCGATCTCCGCGTCGAAAATCGCCGCCAGGTTCTTGAGGTCGGCGCCGGATGTGGTTTCCGCCAGGCTGATCCCCAGATCGCCTCCTTCATAGAACCGAAGATTGATCCTGCGGTCCAGCGCCTTCTCCAGGATGCCGTCCCGGCTCCCTGCAACAGGCCGGACCCGCAAGGTGTCGAACCAGACCTGAGTCAGGACGGTATGTCCTGCCGAGGACAATCGAGCCGCCAAATCCGTGGTCCGGCGCCGGATCCTCTGCGCGATGTTCCTGAGTCCGTCGGGCCCGTGGTAAACGGCATACATCGACGCGATCACCGCCAGAAGGACTTGGGAAGTACAGATGTTGCTGGTGGCCTTGTCCCGCCGGATATGCTGTTCCCGGGTTTGCAGGGCCAGCCTCACCGCAGGGTTGCCGTCGGTGTCCCGGGACAGCCCGACCAGCCTGCCGGGGATCTGGCGTTTGTACTCTTCCCGGGTCGCCATGTACGCAGCATGGGGCCCGCCGAAACCGATCGGCACGCCGAAGCGCTGGGTTGTTCCGACTGCGATGTCGGCGCCGATCTCCCCGGGTGGCGCCAGGATGGTCAGGGCGAGAAGATCGGCCGCAAGCACTACCAGGCAGTGCGCCTTGTGGGCGTCGGCGCAGAACTGCCGGTAATCGTGAACCGATCCGTCGGTATCCGGGTACTGCAGCAGGGCTCCGAAAATCTCTTCCGAATGGTTCAGGGTGCGGTGGTCACCGACCTGCACCTCGATTCCCAGCGGTTCCGCCCGGGCCTGGACCACCGCGATGGTCTGGGGGTGACAGGTCTCCGATACGAAAAACGTGTTGCCGCCCAGGCCCCGTTTTCGAACCCTGCTGCACAGCGTCATCGCTTCGGCGGCGGCGGTTCCTTCGTCCAATAATGAAGCGTTGGCCACCGGCAGGGCGGTGAGGTCAGTTACCATCGTCTGGAAGTTCAGCAACGCTTCCAGACGGCCCTGGGAGATTTCCGGCTGGTACGGTGTATATGCGGTATACCAGCCCGGGTTCTCGAGGATCCCGCGCTGGATCGCCGGCGGCAGCAAGCATTCCGAATAGCCCAGTCCGATGAAATTCCGGAAAACCTGGTTGCTCCCGGCCAGGTCCTGCATTTCCTGAATAACGTCCTGCTCGGAGCGTCCCGCTCCCAGCGCCAGGTCGCCGGTCATCCGGATCGAGCCGGGCACCGTCTGCTCGATCAGCGCTTCCAGGGAATCCAGGCCGAGGGTCTGCAGCATCCTGCCTGTCTCCGCCTCGCCGGGCCCGATGTGTCTTCGAGCGAACGGTACGGCGGTATCGAGCAGGGCTGCGTTCTTCGCTGTTGACGACATGCGATCTCTCCCAGGAGGCCGGCCGCCGGGCCGGCATGGTCAAATCGTTGCACATCCACCTTGATTTGCGCTACACCTGGAACCTGCCTGCGTTCTCCCGTTTCGGGGTATTATGGGCCGGCGCCCCTGTGGCGCGGGAGGATGAAGTTGGTTCTGGATACTGCCCGCCGCGTCCTGGAAATCGAGGCCGAAGCGATCCGGGAACTGGCCGGCCGCCTGGATGGTTCATTTGAGAAGGCGGTAGAGATGATGCTGGCCTGCCGTGGCCGGATCGTGCTGACCGGTCTGGGAAAATCCGGCCTGATCTGCCAGAAAATAGCCGCCACCCTGTCGTCTACCGGTATGCCGTCCTTATTCATGCACCCGGCGGAAGCACTCCACGGCGATCTGGGGATGGTGGCTTCCGGCGATCTGGTACTGGCGCTGTCCAACTCGGGTGAAACCGACGAAATCGTCAAATTGCTGGACCTGATCCGTCGGCTGGGAGCCAAGATCATCGCTCTCAGCGGGAATTCGGAATCGACGCTGGCCCGGAACGCCGATGCTCATATCCACGTCGGCATCAGCAAGGAAGCCTGCAGTCTGGACCTGGTGCCTACCGCATCCACCACGGCGGCCCTGGCCATGGGCGATGCCCTGGCCATCGCCTGTTACGAACAGCGCGGATTTACCGAAAAAGATTTCGCACGCTTCCACCCCGGCGGCCGACTGGGCCGCAAGCTGATCAGGGTCTCGGATCTGATGCATCGGGATGGCGGCATCCCGTGTGCCCGCGCCGACCTGCCGTTGTCGGATACCATCCGGATCATGGACGACTACAAGTTGGGAATGGTCTGCATCACCGGGGAGGGCGGCCGCCTCGCCGGCATCCTCACCGACGGCGACCTGCGCCGCCTGCTGTTGAGCACCGCCGATCCGTTGATCGGCACCGCCGGCAATGTGATGGTTTCGGACCCGGTCACGATCCTGCCCGATGCTCTGGCCACCGAGGCGCTGATGAGTATGGAAGAAAAGAAGATCACTTCACTGCCTGTGGTTGACGCCGACGGGAGGCTGGCCGGCGTCATTCAGATTCACGACCTGTGGCGGACCCAGCTGTTCTAGGGAGGAGACCGTGAAGCCTGAAATCCTCAAACGCGCCAGGAAGATCGAACTGCTGCTCCTGGATGTGGATGGCGTCCTGACGGACGGCCGCCTGACGATGTCCAACGAAGGGGCGGAACTCAAGTCTTTCCACGCCCGGGACGGCCTGGGAATCCGGATGGCCCAACGGGGCGGGATCATGATCGGACTGATCTCCGGCCGGGAATCCAGGGTTGTCGCCGACCGCGCCGAAGAACTGTACATCACCGAGGTGCACCAGCGGATCTACGACAAACTGGAAAAGTTCCGTGAGATTCTGCAGCGCCTCAAACTACAGCCGGAACAGGTCTGCTTCATGGGAGACGACCTGGTGGATATTCCTGTGCTCCGGGCCGTGGGACTTGCGGCGGCGCCGGCCGACGCCATCGAACAGGTCCTTTCGACCGCACATTACATTACGGGCCGTAACGGCGGCGCCGGCTGTGTCCGCGAACTGGTGGACATCCTGCTGCAGGCTACCGGGAAGTGGGACAAGGTCACTTCCCGCTTCCTGGAATAGAAACGAGGCGGAGCATGCGATTTCTGATCATCGCCCTGATCCTGGGCCTGTTCATCGTCATTATCGGATTCATGATCACGAATGCCGGCGTCGTCACCGACCTGACTCTGTGGGA
Source organism: uncultured Acidobacteriota bacterium (assembly GCA_945787955.1). Taxonomy (GTDB): domain Bacteria; phylum Acidobacteriota; class Polarisedimenticolia; order Polarisedimenticolales; family Polarisedimenticolaceae; genus Polarisedimenticola. Next base: position 9,754 of record CALZKF010000065.1, read on the forward strand.
CAGACCGCTGGCCGACGTCCCGCTGTACATGGTGGTGATTATTTCCATCCTGGTCGGGGTGGTAACCGCCGGAGTGGCGGCTGTCGCCGAAGGCACCAACATTCGCCTGGCCAACCGCCGCCTGAACCGCCAGGTCCAAAAGATGGAGACCGAGATCAACTACCTCAGGACCCAGCCACCGGTTCAGAGCCGGTCCGAACCGGACGACATCCAGCCCGCCCGGCCGGTTCCCGGCAGGCGGAAGGAGGCTCTGGATCCGCCATCTGCGCCGGTATACGGATCCAGCGACGATGAGGACGACGACACCTACACCGGGGGAAGGGCGGTCTGACCCCGGGGGATCAGCGCTCCACCTGGAGCAGGGCGTCCACCTGTTCCTGCAGCATGCTGATCCTGGCTTCCCCGATGTGAAGCTTCAACATCTCCATTTCCTGCTCCAGGAGCAGGCGATACCTTGAAGACGGGTCGGATATCCGGTTCTCCATCACCGCCCGGCGAAGTCCATCGACCTCCCAGGTTCCGTCGGTCTGCAACTCGGCGTGGCGGAACAGGCCGGCGATATCGGTGCCCTGGTCTCCGCAACAGGAACGGACGAAGTTGGCGGCGCCCGCCCCGACCTCGGCCCGGATGGTCCTGAATACCACCCGCTGCCCGGCATTGAACACGCTGATCTGGCGGTCAAGATCCAGCGGCGGTTCCCAGGACACCGCCTCATCCTCATCGACGGCATCATCCAGCTGTTCCCGGGACAGCCTCAGTGTGGTCTCCGAGTCCTCCGGAATCTCCTCATCGACAGGTTCGTCCCAATCCTCGGGTTCTTCGAATTCCTGTTGTTCATCCTCCTCGTCCTGGTCGGGCTCGTCCGATTCACCGGCAGCTTCCGGTCCGGCGGCGATAGCCGCTTCCACCACATCCCTGGAGATCGCCACCGTTCTGCCGGCATCGAACGGTTCGGCTTCGATGTCGAAAGCCTCCGGGGGCTCGTCCTCATAGTCCGAATCGACCTCTTCCCCGGCGATCGGCGCCGTGCTTTCTTCCAACGCCTCCGCCAGATCGTCGGTGACCTGGGCTTCGGCTTCCGCCATGGCGTCGGCATAGCCGAACAGTTCGTTTTCCGGAAGCTCATCCGCCGAAGTCGTCACCGCTACCGGCTCTCCGTCCGGATGCTCGGGGATGTCTTCGGCCAACTCGACCTCAGGGGCAGGCGAAACGGCGCTGAGGATCCGCAGAGTCCAGAGGATCTGGCAGATGCGAAAATCACCCAGGTTCACCCGGGAGCAGATCTCGATGGCGGAGGCCGGTTCCTTCAGGGCTGAGACAACCTCCCACTCCTCGGGTCCGATGCTCATGCGGTCCAGAATTTCGAGGAAACCGGGGGTCAACTGCAGGACGAGGTCCAGTCCGCCGAGTCCTTCACGGATCCGGGACCAGGAACCGATCCGTTCCATACCCCGGGCCACCAGTTCTTCCACCGGCTCGTCCAGGGTGATCTCCTCCATGGTCGGCAGGCCGCCGGACATGAAGGTGAAATCACCCTGATCCCAGTTGAGGCAATCGTAGATGATTTCCAGCAGGTGTTCCCGCACCACAGCCTGTAGATCGTGCTCGTCGATGACACCCATTTCCAACAGGATGGTGCCGACCCGCTTGTTGGACAACAGCCGCCGGGCGGTCTCTTCGCGATCCTTGAGGGAGATCACTCCCCGGCGCAGCAGATAGGCCATCAAACCGTCGTCCGCCGAGTTGCTGGTGGCGAACACGCAACGGCCTTCCAGAATGTGGATGGTCCGCTCCATGCTTCCTCGAACCAACTGCAGTACGCCGGTCTCCTCGTTGTGGCACAGACGGGACAACAGCGGGGAAACCGTCTCCTTGCCGAACCTGCCCTCGATCACCGCGTTTGAGAATTCACCGCCGAGATGCTCCACCTCGTGGACCACGCCCAGGACCTTGAACGCCCAAAGTGCCTGGTAGATATCGAAATTGGACAAAAAGACCTGCCGGCAGAGCCCCTCCACCGAAGCGCCGTCGCCGGCCAGTTCGGCCACCAGCATGCGCTCGCCCTCGGTCAGGTTCAGGCTATCCAGGATTTCCTGGTGGTTCTCGGATAAGCGGTACCATGCCCGGGCCGGGCCGACTCCCCGTCGGATCATGACGAAAGAACGAAGACGGCGCACCCCCTGGAGGATGATGTCGCCGGTGTGGGTCCCGAGAGTGATCACTTCAACCGCCGGAAGGGGACCTTCCTTGAACTGGTACTCACCGGTTTCCCACAAGAACAGGTCGGTAATGATGTTGCGGACCTGGAGCAGGACCCCGTTCACCAGATCATCCGGCTGCAGGTACCCTGCGTCCACCAGCAGGGTGCCGATCCGTTTCCCGGTGTTCAGCCGGGTCAGGACCTCCTCAAGGTGCGCCAGGGTGATCATGTTTTCCCGAAGCAGCAGTTCGCCCAGGCGGTCATCCGGATCGCTGGACGAGGCGAAGACAACGCGGCCGCCCTCGAAATACACGGTCTTCTTGATCCCGTTTCGGGTCACCATCAATGCGCCGGACTTCTGCCTGAGACTGAACGCCCAGAGCAGGTCCGGAACGCTTATGCCCTCCAGACGGCCGGCCGAAAGCCCTGGCGAGGCTTCCTTATGACTGCTTTCCTGCATCGATCTACACCTTCCGCCATCGGGGCGGCGTTGGAGCCGGGTACGGAAATCGGGAGTTATCCCGAAAGCAATTCCTTCCAGATTGTAAGTTATTCCCATGTGATTCTGCGTCAAGTATCGTCTGTCGAAAGATCTTCCGCCTTCTCCAGGAGCAGGATCGGTATTCCGCCCTGGACCGGATAACGCCGGCCACACCCGACGCACTCCAGGCGGTCCGGCTCCGGCCGCTCCCGAATCCGGCCATGGCAGCCGGGACACGCCAGTATTTCAAGCAATTTTCGGTCCAGCGCCACCTTATTTGTCTCCTGCCGAACTCCTTGACACCCGTGATATACACCTCCCATGACCATCATGTCAAAAAAAGGCGGAATCCCGGCAGGTCTCCGAAAGGTTCTGGTGATCCGTCTGGGAGCGATGGGAGATATCCTCCGAACTCTGCCGGCGGTCCGGCTGCTGCGACGGGCTGTTCCCGAGGCGACCATCCACTGGGCCTGCGACGACCGCTGGAGACAGCTCCTTGACGGCCATCCCGATCTGGACGGACTCCTCCTTTTTCCCCGGCGCGATCTGGACGCGAGCCGGTCCTCCCCCGGCGGGTGGCTTCGGGCCGCAGGTCTGGTTCGGGGATACCGCAGGCAATTAAGGGCAGCCGGGTTCCACATCGCCCTGGACTTCCACGGGAACCTCAGGAGCGGTCTGATCGGAGCCGTTTCGGGGGCGAAGGTCCGGATAGGGTACGCCGGCCATCAACAAAAGGAGGGCAACCGGCTGTTCACCACCCTCCAAGTCCCCCCCGGCCTCCGCAGGAGTTCCCGCATGACCCGCAACATGAGCCTCCTGGCCCCTTTGGGAATCGATTCGGCAACGATCCCCGACGGGGGCCTGCCCCGCAATCCCGAGCTGGATGCCGAGGCCGGCGACCTGGTCCGGGCCGCCCTGGGGACCCTCCAGCGCTACGCGGTTATAAGCCCCGGTGTCAGCGCCGGCCAGGCGTACAAGAAACCGCCACCGGAACTGCTGGCAGCGGCGGCCGGGCGGCTGCGGCAATCAGGGATCGGAGCGCTGCTGACCCACGGCCCTGGAGAGATGGCCGACGCGGAAAAGGTCGCGGCCCTGGCCTGCGGTGCGGCAGTCGTCGCTCCGCCGACCTCCCTGCCGCTGCTGTTCCATCTGATCCGGAACGCCTGTGTGTTCATCGGCGGCGACACCGGACCGCTCCATGTCGCCTGTGCGGTCGGCACGCCGGTGCTGGGCCTGTACGGGCCGACCGACCCGGCGGTGAACGCGCCCTGGAACGTCCCTCACGAAACGGTTTTCCCCAGGGACCGGACGTACACCGGCATCAAGAGAGTCGACCGCGGCGCCGGCGGCTTCCGGGGCTTGACCGAGGCGATGGTGGTCGAAGGACTGCAACGGCTCCTGGCCGGCCTGGAAGCCTGAGAGCTACCAGCCTGCCCGGTGCACGGCCAGCAGAATTTTTCCGACCGGCCACCAACGCATGATCCGCCGGGCCAGGGCCGCGTCCCCCGCTGAATAAGCCGCGGCCCACGACCGGCGATAGTCCGTCCCCAGGGGGCCGCGAGTACCGAACCGCTTCACCATGGACCGTTCGAGGCGCCAGAGAGAAATCATGCGCAGGCGGAACGGAACGCCGCCGCCATGCAACCGGGCGCCGTCCAGATCAAGGACCGCCGCGTTTTCGGCGATCCCTTTTACCGGCCGCACCATCAGGTTCCCCAGGTTCAGATCACGGTGCTGCAGTCCGGCGTCATGTATGGAGCGGACGAACCGCACGATCGGATTCAGAAGGCCGGGACCGGCCGGCTCGGCCCCCTCCAGCCAGGTCATGGCGTCGATAGCGTTCCGGATCTCTGCGGTGGCCAGCCAGCCCTGAAACAGGCCGGACGGACCTTCCTGCAGGAGGAGAGCGGCCGGTTCGGCTGTGGCCACGCCGCGGGCCGCCAGTTCCACCGGCAGCGTCAGGTTGGCCAGGAGCCGGGCCGTGCCGCGGAAGCGGTCGTTTCTGAATCGGGCCGCCAAACCGCCGCGGCGCAGCTTCTTGAGCATCAGCCGTCTGCCGCAGGGCAGTTCGAAAGGCGCCACCGCTCCGCGCCCGGGTCCGCCCCGCCGACCGGCTGTGGTCCCGCTCCACGACTCAAGGCGATGAAGACCAGCCTCTTTGAGTTCGTCAATCATCCCGCGAGGCGCGATCAGGATCACACCATCGCCTTCAATCGCGCCACAGCCGTCGGGGGTCGGTATCCGGGAGGCCACCGCCGCCTCAGTCGCCCTTGCCCCGTGTGGAGATCCAGGATACCAACACACCAAGCAGGTAGAGCAGAATCATCGGCCCGGCGAAAATGCTCATAGTCAACATGTCGCCGGTAGGCGTTATCACCGCCGAAAGCACAGCCATGATCAGCACCGCTGTCCGGAAATGCTTCATCAGGAACCGGGGAGTGACGATCCCGACCCGGGAGAGGAACAGGATCACGATAGGAAGCTCGAAGACCACCCCCATACCGATGAGCATCCGGCTCTCGAAGGCGAACGCGGACCGCAGGGTCAGGTTGGCGGTGAAGTTGCCCCCCAGGCTGATGAGCCACCTGGAGGCCACCGGGACCGCAACATAGTACGCAAACGCGCCACCACCGGCAAAAAACAGAGTGCCGAAGAACATCAGCGGCACCACCATGCTCTGTTCCTTCTTGTACAACCCGGGCGCAACGAACTGCCACATCTGGTACAGGAAAACCGGGGTCGCCATAAACACGGCGATCAGCGCCGAGGCCTTCATGTAGATCATGAACGGCTCGGTAATGTTGATAAAGATGATTTCGCCGTCCCCGAACAGGTTTTCCTGGATCGGCACAAGCAGAAATGCCAGTATTTTCCCGCTGAAGGTCCAGCATATGATGAACATGATCACGAAGGCGATGGCGCACCGGAACAGCCTGGTGCGCAATTCGTCCAGGTGGCCCAGGAGGGACATGGTCCCTTTGTCCTCCGACTTGCTGTCAGTCTTTCCGGTTGTTTCCGTCATCGCTGACCTGGTCCCTGTCCGCTTCCGGAGGGTCGGAGGAAACCGGCGTGAGGTTCATCGTGTCCCGAGCCACGTTCTGGATATCGGTTCGGGCCTTGCGGATCTCGGAACCGGCGGCACTGAGATTTTCCATGTCCACCTCCCGTTCCAGGTTCAGCTTGAAATCTCGCGTAGCCTTGCGAAACTCCGCCATGGTCTTTCCCAGCGTTCGCCCTATTTCCGGGATCTTGCGGGGCCCGAACAGGAGCAGTGCGATGACGAGGATCAGCATGACCTCACCGCCGCCGATGGAACCGATACCGATCATTATGTGGAAACCCTCATGGCGAAAAACCGTCCCGAGACTACTGTGCAGTCCATGAGGTGTCAAGAAATCGCCGGTTGCCGGCCCCGGAACCTCACCCTATACTTTGAGGGCCAGACTTATCGCTGGACCCACCCGGCACTGGTTTGAGGACGACGATATGGACAGAACGACCTTCAGGGTCAGCCTAATAGCGCTTCTCGTCATCGGCGGGGGTTGTCTCGTCGGCGGCCTGCTGGTGGACACCGCCCGGGCGGAGGCGAAAAAACCGGAGGATCAGCTCAGGGAGTTCGGCCAGGTGCTGTCCCTGGTGGAGAGCCACAGCTTCGGCGACGCCACCACCAAGGACCTGGTCTCCGACGCCATCCAGGGCATGCTTCAGACCCTGGACCCCCACAGCAGCTACCTGCCCCCCGAAGCGTTCAGCGAAATGCGTGACGAACAGCGGGGTGAATTCTCCGGACTCGGTATCCAGATCGCCAAGCGCGGTCCGGACAAGCCGCTGACCATCATCGCGCCGATCGAGGACACGCCGGCTCAGCGGGCCGGCCTCGTCTCCGGCGACATCATCTCGGCGATCGAAGACGACGACACCATCGACATGACGGTCCAGGACGCAGTCAAGCTGTTGAAAGGCGAAGAAGGTACGCCGGTGACCATCACCGTCCACCGGCCCGCTGACGGCAGCAGCTTCGATGTCACCATTATCAGGGCCAAGATCCGCACCGAGTCCATCCGTTTGGCCTACTTGATCACACCGAACACCGGCTACATTCAGATTATCAACTTTACGTCCACAACCACTGCCGAACTGGACCACGCCCTGGCCAGCCTGACTTCCCAGGGAATGGAGCAACTGGTCCTGGATCTCCGCAACAACCCCGGAGGACTGCTGGACCAGGCGGTCCAGGTCTCCGAGCGGTTTCTGGAAGAAGGCCAGATGGTGGTCTACACCCGTGGCCGGATCCCCGGCGCTGACCAGGAGTACCACTCGGGCGAAGCGGGATCCCGGGTTGGCATCCCCGTGGTGATCCTGGTGGACAACGGCTCCGCATCGGCCAGCGAAATCGTCTCCGGTGCCATCCAGGATCAGGACCGGGGCCTTGTGGTCGGCCAGACCACCTTCGGCAAGGGGCTGGTGCAGCGGGTCATCCCCCTCCGGAACCGGGGCGCCCTGGCGGTGACCACTGCCAAGTACTACACCCCTTCGGGCCGGCTGATCCAGCGGGACTACTCCGACCTTGAAGAGTACTTCTTCACTCGGGGGCACAACGGTGAGGACGCTCCTGAAATCATCGATCCCGGAACCGAACAGACCATGGAAGAGAAACCTCTGGAGCAGCGCGAAGTGTACCGGACCACTTCCGGTCGCAAGGTCTACGGCGGCGGCGGGATCACCCCGGACTACATTGTCGAAGTGGATCGGATGCCCGGCCTGGTCTCCCGCATGATCGGGGAAAACCACATCTTCGACTTTTCGGTCCAATTCAGCGCCGAGCATCCGGACCTGACGCCGGCGTTCCCGGTGGGCGAAGAGGTCCTCGAATCGTTCAAGGATTACCTGAACTCCAAAGGATTCGAATACGAGAACGACGCGTTCATCGAACACCGGGACCTGATCGCCCTGCGCCTGAAGGCACGGATCTCGTTCGTAGCCTGGGACAAGGTGGCGGAGAGCCGTGTGCTGGCCGCCCTGGACCCACAGCTTCAGAAGGCCCTGGCGGTGTTCGAGGAGGCCGCCAGCCTGGCGCGTGCGGCCCGGGAAGCGACCCCTGGATCCGAGTCAGAAGACGGCACCCGGGTGGCCGACCT
>CALZKF010000066.1 GCA_945787955.1 uncultured Acidobacteriota bacterium
CGACGGCATGTACGGCTTCCTGTTCTTCGTTTTGACCATGCTGCACGCGGTTCACGTCATCGCCGGCCTCCTGCCGCTGGCGGTGGCGGTGTCCCGTGTGGGGACCGGGCGGTACACCAAGGCATCGCACCACGGCATCCGGTCCCTTGCGATCTACTGGCACTTCCTGGGGTTGACCTGGCTGGTGCTGTTTGCGGTGCTCTACCTGGCGGACAGGCCCTGATGTTCGGCGTTGCAGGCAAACCAGAACGTGTAGAACAGGTCGCCGGGGACGCTGTCGTCCTCCGGCACCCAGACCTCCGCCCCGCCCTGCACCGGGCTCAATTCCACGCCGGCCAGTTCTTGCGGCAGTGCAGGGGATTCGTCATCCTCGAGGGGAATGCAAACCAGGCGGTCCGCGGTGCGATACGCCATCGTCCGGGTCATGGCGGCGGGGCCGTTCTCCGGTACCGCCGGCGCGACCGGGAATCGCAACAGCCCCCGCTGGTAGTACGACCCGTAAGGATCCATGCCGTAATGTTTCCTGAATTTGGGGAGGCCGTCGATGACGGTGGTCTCCGGGTGCCGCGCTACCCAGTTCGACCAGGTCACCAGGGAGGCGGGCAGTGTCACAAGACCGGTCCCGGCAGCCGGCCCGGCCACGGCCCGGCCGGTGAGGGGGAGCCACAGGCTTTCACCGCCACCATCCTCCCGGCGGTCGTACATGACCATGGTGGAGTTGTACAACAGACCGGATACGCCGAATGGAGGCTCCCGCTCTCCCAGCCGGCGGAGAAACGCCACGGCGGTGAACGACAGCGGATTGAACGTCACCGCTACCGGCAAGCCGCCCAGTCTGTCGTTGACGATCTCGTGCCAGTTCAGAACACGCAACGGGTACGCCCGGCTCTCTCCGTTCAGGCTCAGGCCGAGCACCCAGTCGGAGGGGACCAGATATTTACCCCGCTGAGCCTCATTACGCTGCAGCACCCCGGCGGGAGTCAGGGTCGCGGGCTCCGTCAGGGGCAGGATGGCGTCCTTGACCATGTTGCCCGCCACCAGGCGGGCCCGGTCGACCTCAAGGTTCGTCAGATCGAAGCCGTAAGTGTCGATGTTCTTCTTGTCGCCTACCGGTGTGCCGCGGCCGGATTTCAGGGCGGGGATAAGGATCCGGGCACCCAGGGCGACGCTGACGAGAACGGCGAGCAGGATCACCCACCCGCCGGTTTTGAACTGGAGCATGCGATTCGCGGTCATCGGTTCCCTCCGGAGGAGGACCATAATACCGCGACTGGAGGCCGACCATGAAGACCGGCACGGTTGAAGCGCTGACCCTCGGCTTTGGGACCACCGTGGCGATGTGGGCAGTGGGGTATGTGGGCAGGCTGCCGGCGGTGATGCTGCCGAGCCAGGTCATCCTGCTGTTGTTCCTGGCATGCGGCTTCGTGTGCGGAACGATCGCCGGCATGCGGGCGACCGACCCGATCCGCACCGGCGTCCTGGGCGGTGTGGTCACCGGTCTCCTGAACCTCCTGATCCTGGGAAGCGTGCTGTCCGGATCCGGCCAGTCGGTCTCCCTGCCGGCGGCTGCAATATGGATCCCCGGCTCGATCCTGGTCTCGGTGGCGCTGGTGCTGTCCGGCGCGCTGGTCGGCCGCCTGGTCCGTGTACCTGAACCGCCCGTGGAGATTGTCGGGCCGTCCCGGTTCGTGTGGGTTGCCGCGGCGGCGACCTTCCTGCTCCTTGCGGTAGGTGGTCTGGTCACCAGCAAGCAGGCCGGCCTCGCGGTGGTGGACTGGCCGAATTCCTACGGCTACAACATGTTCCTCTACCCGCTGTCCCGGATGACCGGGGGGATCTATTACGAACACGCCCATCGCCTGTTCGGCTCCCTGGTCGGGCTGACCACCGTGGTTATGGCGGTGTTGCTGCAGCGCTGCGATACGAGGGCCTGGGTCCGAAGGGTGGGCTGGATCGCCGTAGCCATGGTGGTGGCGCAGGGGATCCTGGGCGGACTGCGGGTCACCGGTTCGTTCACCCTGAGCACAGCCCAGGAGGATATGAACCCCTCCCTGATGCTGGCGCTGGTTCACGGAGTATTCGGACAGTTGTTTTTCGCCACCCTGGTCGGACTGGGGGTGGTGACAACCGGCCGCTGGCTGCAGCCCTCGGGCTGTACGTCCGGAGACCCCAAGCCGGATACGGCGCTTCTGCTGGGCCGGATCCTGGTAGTGCTGATGGTGGTCCAACTGGTGCTGGGAGCTCTGCAGCGGCATATGGAAGTGCTGTTGTGGGTCCACATCACCATGGCTTCGGTGATTGCCCCCCTTGCGGTCGGCTACGGGCTCAGGACCTGGATGCTGAACCGGCTCCACCCGGTCCGGAGGAAGCTGGGGATGTGGCTGATGGCGGTGACCGCCACCCAGGTTTTCCTGGGGATCGCCGCCTTCGCAGGCACCATCGTTCTGAAAGGGCAGGACACCTCCTCCCTGTTTGCCCTTACGGCGGCAACCATGCACCAGTGGTGCGGCGCCCTGCTGTTCGGATTCGCAGTGGCGGCCCTGTTGTGGAACGGAAGAGCCGATCTTCCATGAGCCGGATTTGCAGGGTATGTTTATGATGGACCGGTATTGAATTTCGGACGGGGAGTTTATGAGCGCTCAATTGGAAAAATTCACCTACGACGACGACATCGTCAGGAAGTTCTGCGTGGCCACCGTCGTTTTCGGCGTGGTGGCGTTCCTGGTCGGGATCATCATCGCCATCCAGCTGGCCTGGCCCGAAATGAACCTGGGGATCTCGTGGCTGACCTTCGGGCGTCTGAGGCCGCTGCACACCAACGCCGCGATCTTCGCCTTCGCCGGGAACACGATTTTCGCCGGCATGTACTACTCATCCCAGCGCCTGTTGAAGGCCCGCATGTTCAGCCGCGGCCTGAGCCTGACCCACTTCTGGGGCTGGCAGCTGATCATCGTCGGCGCCGCCGTCTCCCTGCCTCTGGGGATCACCACGAGCCGGGAATACGCCGAACTGGAGTGGCCGATCGACATCGCCATCGCCCTGGTATGGGTGGTGTTCGCCGTGAACTTCTTCGCCACCATCTGGAAACGGCGGGAGCGGCACCTCTATGTCGCCATCTGGTTCTACATCGCCACCATCATCACCGTGGCGATCCTGCACATATTCAATAACCTGGCGATCCCCGCCGGTCCATTCAAAAGCTACTCGATCTATGCCGGGGTTCAGGACGCCTTCATGCAATGGTGGTACGGCCACAACGCGGTGGCGTTCTTCCTGACAACCCCGTTCCTCGGCCTGATGTACTACTTCCTGCCGAAGGCGGCCAACCGGCCGGTGTTCTCGTACCGGCTGTCGATACTGCATTTCTGGTCCCTGGTGTTCATCTATATCTGGGCCGGCCCCCACCACCTGCACTACACCGCCCTGCCGGCCTGGGCCTCCACCCTGGGGATGTGGTTCTCGTTGATGCTGTGGATGCCGTCGTGGGGCGGGATGATCAACGGCCTCCTGACCCTGAGGGGCGCCTGGCACAAGGTATCGGAAGAGCCTGTGCTGAAATTCTTCGTGGTGGCGGTGACTTTCTACGGCATGTCCACCTTCGAGGGCCCGCTGCTGTCGGTGAAGAGCGTCAACGCCTTGTCGCACTACACCGACTGGACCATCGCCCACGTCCATGGAGGCACCCTGGGCTGGAACGGGTTCATGTCCTTCGGCATGTTGTACTGGCTGATGCCGCTGCTGTATCAGACGAAGTTGTGGAGCAAGAAACTGGCGGAGGTCCACTTCTGGATCGGCACCGTGGGCATCCTGCTCTATATCGTCTCGATGTGGGCGGCCGGCATCACCCAGGGCCTGATGTGGATGGCGTTCGACCAGACCGGCCGGCTGCTGTACCCCGACTTCGTGGAGACCACGCTGCGGTTGATGCCGATGTACTGGGTCCGTGTACTGGGCGGTATCCTGTTCCTGGCCGGCGGCCTGGCGCTGGTGGTGAACATGTTCATGACCTGGAAAAACCGGCCGAAGAATTACGAGGAACCGGTATACGAAGCCCCGGCCCTGGACCGGTCCTACCGGGATCCGGAGGAAGAATCTTCGCCGCTCCAGGACAACCCGGCCCATTTCCCCCAGCTGGCCTACAAGATCGACCGCTTCAAGCGGGCGGCGTGGCACAGGCGCTGGGAAGGTCTGCCTCTGCTGTTCTCGGTCTGGGTGGCGGTGGCGGTGATCGTTGCGTCCCTGTTCGAGATCATTCCGACTTTCCTGATCAAGTCCAACGTTCCGACTATCGAATCGGTGCAGCCGTACACGCCGCTGGAACTGTACGGCAGGGATATCTACATCACAGAGGGCTGTTACAACTGCCACTCCCAGATGATCAGGCCGTTCCGGGCCGAAACCGACCGCTATGGTGATTACTCCAAGCCGGGAGAGTTCGTCTACGATCATCCGTTCCAGTGGGGCTCCCGGAGGATCGGGCCGGACCTGCAAAGGATCGGCGGCAAGTACCCGGACCTGTGGCACGTCCGCCACATGCGGGAACCCCGGGAGGTTACCCCCGGGTCGGTTATGCCGGTGTATCCCTGGTTGCTGAAAAAAGACACCGCCTACGGCAAGATCCAGAGGAGAGTCGATGTCATGGCGATGCTGGGAGTTCCGTACGGCGACGCCCTGAACCGGGCCGAGACCATGGCGCGGGAACAGGCGGCGGAGATCGGCGCACGCATCGTGGAGCAGGGCGGACCGGCGAACCTTGAGGACAAGGAGATTGTGGCCCTGATCGCCTACCTGCAGCGGATGGGCACCGATCTGAATCGTCCGGTGGCGGTGGAACCGGGACGCAGGGCTGGCGTTCTACCCTCAGGTCGCACTGATCCTGTTCCTTCTGGTGTTCTTCAGCATCTGCATTTACGTATTCCTCAAGAAACGAACTGATTGGGATGCGGCGCGCTATATGCCGCTGCAGGATACGGACAAGCAACGAGGACAACGGAGCACGGTGACTTCCGCCGACGCAGGAAAGGACGAGGCCGATGGCTGAAAATGGTGACAACAAAGACCGCCTGCTGAACCACCTCTACGACGGTATCCAGGAATTCGACAACCCGCTGCCGAAGTGGTGGGTGGCGATCTTCTGGATTTCCATCATCCTGACGCCGTTCTATATCATCTATTACCACGGCGGCGAGGGTCGCTCGGCCGTGGACAAGTACAACGCCGAGGTCCTGGCGCACTTCGACAGACAGGCCGGCGAGATGCTGGCCATGGGCCCGATCACCGAAGGCACTCTGGCCGGCTTCCAGTCGGACGAGGCCAAGATGGCCGGCGCCGCCCAGTTGTTCGTATCCAAGTGTTCGTCGTGCCACGGCATGCGGGGCGAAGGGAGCATAGGACCGAACCTGACCGACGAGTTCTGGCTGCATGGCGGCCGGCTCACCGACATCTACCGCACCATCAACGAGGGTGTCCCTTCCAAGGGGATGCTGGCCTGGAATAAACAGCTCGGAGTAGGCGACATCCTGTCCCTGTCGGCTTATGTCGGCACCATCCGGGGGGCGAACCCGCCTAACGCCAAGAAGCCCCAGGGCGATCCGTTCGTTTACGATCTGGATGCCATCCTGGCCGAGGAATCGGCCGCCGCACCGCAGGAGCCGGCTGACGCAGACCTATGACCGAATCCAACGCCCCTGAGGCAACCGAGCGGGTCCTCTCCACCATGAACCGGGACGGTTCCCGGCGCCGGCTGCAGCCGAAGCTGTCCGCCGGTGCGTTTTACCGCAAGCGTGTCGTCCTGGCCTGGATCCTGATCGGTCTGTTCACCGCCATTCCATACATCCGTCTTGGCGGCAGGCCGCTGATCCTGCTGGATATCCCTTCGAGGGAATTCACCCTGTTCGGGACCACTTTCCTGCCCACCGACTCGGTTCTGCTCATGTTGCTGCTTCTGGGGCTTCAGATGGTCTACCTGGAGTTTCTGTACCGTCCGGTGGAACGGATCACCGGAGGCAGGAGCAAGTGGAGCAAGCGGCTCGGTATGAACCGGATCGGCGACGGCGGCCGCAAGACGATCCGTTTTGTACTGTACGTGCTGTTCTCGTTCTACCTGGCCCACACCTTCCTGGCCTACTTCGTCGGGGTGGAAGCGCTTTCACGCTGGGTGCGGCAGTCGCCGTTCCAGCACCCGGTCGCTTTCCTGGTCATGGTTTCCACCGCCCTCCTGATGCTGGCCGATTTCGGATATTTCCGCGAGCAGGTCTGTATCGTCGCCTGCCCCTACGGCCGGTTCCAGTCGGTTCTGCTGGATCGGCGATCCACCATCGTCGGGTACGATTTCAATCGTGGTGAAAACCGCGCCAGCCCGAAGCGGTTGAAGGTCATGCCTGCCGACGAGGTGGAGCAGACCGGGGACTGCATCGATTGCACCGCCTGCGTCATCACATGTCCCACCGGTATCGATATCCGGGACGGCCTGCAGATGGAATGCATCGGCTGCACCCAGTGCATCGACGCCTGCGACGCCATCATGGACCGGGTCGGCAAGCCCCGGGGCCTGATCCGCTACACCTCCCAGGATGAACTGGACAAGGCGGACAAGAAGATCCTGCGGCCCCGGGTGATCATTTACCCGGCGATCATGCTGCTGGTGTTCGGCCTCCTTACCGGGGCCCTGCTGGGGAAAGACGCCGCCGACGTGACCATCCTGCGAGGGATCGGGGCTCCGTACGCTCAGCTCCCCGACGGCAGGATTTCCAACCAGATCCGGGTCAAGATCGTGAACCGGACCGATGCGGACCGTGAATACCGCATCGCCGTCGCCGGCGGTGCCGGCCTGGAACTGGTGGCGCCTCAAAATCCGCTGCCTGTTCCTGCAGGTGCAACTCGGGACACCACCGTGTTCGTCATGTGCGAGGCGGCCGTGTTCGACGACGGCAGCCTGAGCGTTGTCGTCCGGCTGGATGACGGCGCCGGATTCTCCCATGATCATCCCTACCGGCTCCTGGGGCCGATCGGCGGCGGAGGTGGAGAATGAATGCGCCGGGATGGTTCTGGATCGCCTTTGTCACCGTCATCCTGGCCGGTGGGCTTCTGGCAGGCGGAGTGATACTGTTCGTTTCCTGGAACCACCCTGCGCTGACGGTGGACGATGATTATTACCGGCGGGCGGTGGGTTATGACGACATCAAGGCCCAGGAAGCCAGGAGCCTGGCCCTGGGCTGGACGCTGGATCTCGAGTTGAACCGCGTGGTGAATGCCGGGGTCAGGGAAACCCGGGTCGGCGTGCGGTTGTCCGACCGCGACGGCGCAGCGCTTGATGGCGCCGGGATCGCCGTGGAGACTTTCCACGCGGCCAGGGCCGGTGACCGGTTCCGTGCAACCCTGGTTGAGGCTTCTCCCGGAGTTTACGAGGCGTTCATGCCGCTGCGGCGGGTCGGGATCTGGGAGTTCCGGTTCGTGATCCGGAGCGGCGACGATCTGTTTACGGCTACTCTGGAGCGGGAGTTCTGATGACCGCCCTGGTCGCCACCGTCTTCGTGGCCAGCCTGCTGGGCAGCCTGCACTGCGCCGGGATGTGCGGCGGCTTCGTTACGTTCTACGCCGGGGCCGACCCCAGCCGGGGGTGGCGGCGCGGCATCAGCCATGTTGCCTACAACGGTGGCCGGCTGATCACCTATGCGATCCTGGGAGCGGTGTTCGGCGCTCTGGGCCAGGCGGTGGACGTGGCCGGCTCCCTGGCCGGCGTCGGCCGCATCGCCTTCGTCGGGGCCGCCGTGCTGATGATCCTGTGGGGTATCTGGGCCCTGCTCCTGGCCCTTGACGTCCGCCTGCCGCGACTTCCGGTTCCGGCCTTCCTTCTGCAGCGCAGCCGGCGACTGTTTGAGGGCCTTGGTCGCAAAACGCCGGTGGTCCGCGCCGGCCTGCTGGGGCTGTCGTCCACCTTCCTGCCGTGCGGCTGGCTGTACGCCTACGCCGTCATGGCTGCAGGCACCGGCTCGCCGTGGAAAGGGATGGCGGTCATGGCGGTGTTCTGGCTCGGTACGGTTCCGATTCTGGTCGGTATCGGCACCGGGGTGCAGCTGCTGGCGGGAGGGTTCCGGAAACGGGTTCCGGTGCTCACCGCCGTGGCGCTGATCCTGGTCGGTGTCGTCGTGCTGGCCGGTGGGGTGGGCCGACTGGATGCCGACGCTGCGGCAGAGCATTGCCACCCGGTGGATACGGCCGCACCGGCACAGGATTGATGGTGGACTGCACCCACTGCGGCCTGCCGGTTCCGGCCGCTCTGGTGGAGCCGGGATCGGAACAGCAGTTCTGCTGCAACGGTTGCCGCATGGTCTACCGTGTGATCCAGGGTTACGGCCTGGAACGGTTCTACGACCTGCAGGAACTGTCGGATACGAAGCAGGCGGCCCGGACCACCGACCGGCAGTACCGTGAGTTCGACGACCCGAAATTCATGGAACTATACCTTCGCGAAGCCGTGTCCGGACTGAAGACGGTGGAGTTGTACCTGGAGGGCGTACACTGCGCAGCCTGTGTCTGGCTGGTGGAAAAGACCCCGTCGCTCCTGGCCGGGGTCCATGAAGTCCGACTGGACTTGGGAAAGTCGATGGCCCGGGTGACATGGGATCCGGACCGGGTCCAGCTCTGTTCCATCGCCAGGAACCTGGATTCCCTGGGCTACCCGGTACACCCGTTCCGCGGCGTAAAGATCCGGGACATGCGCAGGAAAGAGGACCGGGCGCTCCTGATCCGGATCGGCGTCGCAGGTTTTTGCGCAGGCAACATCATGCTGATCTCCTTCGCCCTGTACGGCGGCTTGTTCCACGGCATCGCCGCCGAGTTCCGCAACCTGTTCCACTGGGCCGGCCTCGTCATTTCCCTGCCGGCGGTCCTGTGGTGTGCAGGTCTGTTCTACCGTTCGGCGTGGGGAGCCGTGCGGGTGCGCAGCACCCACATGGACATCCCGATCTCCCTGGGCATACTCACCGGCTTCCTGTGGGGCGTGTTCAGCACCGTCACCGGCCGGGGCGAGGTGTACTACGACTCGGTCACCCTGTTGATCTTCCTGCTGCTTGTGGGGCGCTGGGTGCAGCGCAACCAGCAGCGCCGGGCGGCGGACGCCTCCGAACTGCTGTACTCCCTGGCTCCTGCCTCCGCACGGTTGATTGTGGACGGTGAGATCCGGGAAAGCGCTCTGGAATCGATCCTCCCCGGGGCGGTGGTTGAAGTCCGTGCCGGTGATTCGGTTCCGGTGGACGGTGTGGTGCTGGAGGGGAGTTCATCTCTGAACGTTTCCCTCCTGTCCGGAGAATCCCGCCCCGCACCGGTGGAGCCGGGGGGGCGGGTGTTCGCCGGGACGGAGAACCTGTCGTCCCGGCTGGTGGTGGAAGTTACCGGAACCGGTGAGGACACCCGGGTGGGGCGGCTGATGCAACTGGTGGAAGAGGCCGGCCGGCGCAAGGCGCCGGTGATGCGGCTGGCGGACCGGATCTCGGGCTGGTTCGTCACGGCGGTCCTGCTGCTGGCGGCAGGGACAGCATTGCTGTGGTGGTGGATCGAACCGGCTCTGGCGGTGGAGCACGCCGTCGCCCTCCTGGTGGTGACCTGTCCCTGCGCCCTGGGGCTGGCCACGCCGCTGGCGGTAAGCGCCGCCATCGGCAAGGCGTCCCGGCTGGGAATCCTGATCAAGGGCGGTGACGTTCTGGAGCGGCTGGCGAAACCGGGCCGTATCGTTCTGGACAAGACCGGCACGTTGACCGAGGGCAGGAGCCGGCTGGTGCGCTGGATCGGCGATGAAACGGTGAAAGCCGACCTGGCGGCGCTGGAGCGGCATTCGGCCCATCCGGTGGCCCGGGCGCTGGCCGGGGGCATCGAACCTGGAAAAGAACTTTTACAGGCGACGTTGGTGGACGCACGAGGCGGCGGCATCCGCGGCACGGTGAACGGCAGGCCGGTTGTGGCCGGCTCGCCTTCCTACATGCGCTCCTACACCGGATCGTTTCCTGAATGGGTGTTGACCGCTCTGGACGATGTCACCTCCGCCGGCCTGACGCCGGTGCTGGTTTCAAGGGGTGGAGATGTACTGGCCCTGGCCGGGATCGGGGACCCGGTCCGGCGCGACAGTGGTCCAACGCTGCTCAGGATACGAGAGTCGGGCTGGACAACCGAGATACTGTCCGGTGACCACCCGGCGGTTGTGCAGGCGGTGGCGGAGGAGTTGGGGATCGAGCCGGAAAATGCCCACGGCGGCCGGCAGCCGGAAGAAAAACTGGAGTACATCACAGCGGCGGTGGCTGCCGACGACCGTGCGGTTGTGATGGTGGGGGATGGTGTCAACGATGCCGCCGCCCTGTCCGCCGCCGATGTCGGCGTCGGCGTTCACGGAGGCGCCGAGGCGGCGTTGTCCGCCGCCGATGTCTTTCTGACGCGTGAAGGGCTCTCAGCTGTAGCCGAGCTGCTGGAGGGTGCCAGGCGGACATTCCGGGTGATCCGCCTGAACCTGATCTTCTCGCTGCTGTACAATCTGGTCGGGGCCGCTCTGGCCATCGCAGGCCGGATCGACCCTTTGGCGGCGGCGATCCTGATGCCGGTCAGTTCCCTGACCGTCATCACCCTGTCGTACCGCGCCAATACTTTCCGGAGAATCCGGGACCGATGAACGTAGTCTACATCCTGCTCCCCGTGGCCCTGCTGATCGCCGTCGGCTATCTGGTTCTGTTCATCATCTCGGTCCGAAAAGGACAGTACGACGACACGACAACACCGGCTGTACGCATGCTGTTCGACGACGAGGCCGAGAAGCAGGACGACGACGAAGAGCAATGAACCGAGGTTGATAACCGCCAGAGTAAAAGTTAGAGTCCCGCCTGGGGAGCCAAACCTCAAAAGTGATACGCATTTCAAAACTCCGCTTGACGAACGGATTCTCACTCTGATCGCTCACCATCCGCGCAACTCCGCGACAAGTCGGATGCTGGGCGCAACGCTGCGACTCTCCCCTCGGTACATCCTGTCGCACCCTGAATCCGGATAGAGCCACAAAAGGCTCTCCAGCTCTCTTGATCTCCACATGGAGACGGCCCGCGCGGCCCGTGAAAATCCTCGACCTGTGTTGGAGCCGAGTATTCCTCCCGGCCAGACCAAGGTAGTTCCAAAGAGACGAAAGCTCCTCGGAATCAACACAGACGGAGTATCCGGGAGAGACACCACCGGGATCGTCTTCTTTGAAGGCTTCCATCCCGGGTGCCTTGCGATGTATCGTCCGACGCACACGAGGCCGACCGATCCAACGAGTCCAAGCTTACATATGCCTCCGTTCCCGGGGGGCTGATCGTAGTGCGCAACGTAACGGACAAATTCACAAACTGCGGATTGTTTAGAGATGAGAGTCAAACAGCCTGAGCAGGGGCGTCACACACAGCGCTTGGCAATTCGTCGGTCTGGCAAGGGCCGCGCGTTTCAGGCTTCCCGCGTCGCTCACAAACTCGAATGTTAGGAGGATAGGAAGATGAAAACGACGATATCACTGTTCATAGTAGTGAGCCTTCTCCTCGTATTCCCACAGCAAACATTTGCCAGCCTGAATGATGGACTGACTGCGCACTATCCGTTCAACGGGAATGCTGACGACGCGTCGGGTAATGGTCATCATGGAACCGTGATTAATGCCACTCTAGGTGAAGACAGGTTCGGGAATGCAGAGAGTGCTTATAGTTTTGATGGACAAGGTGACTACATCCTGATAGGTCAACAACCCAACTTCCCCTCATGGAGCAGCAATGCGGTAAGTGTGTGGTTCCTCAACAACGGTGGAGGGAGCTGGACTGGATATGGTCAGAAGATCATCACCAAAGCGACCTGGTACTCGGACTTCTATTCAGATGTGTATCCGGATGGCGGGATTCAATACTGTACATCCATGCCTTGGGTTTGCATCCACTATGCAGAACATGATTTCAGGGACAGTGAATGGCATCACCTTGTGATGAATAGGTCCGGTACTTCAGGAGAGATGTGGGTTGACGGCGAGCTAGTAGGAACTTCAAATCAAATGTCATCCTCTAATAATGGCATTGACATAATAGTGGGATACAGTGTCCATGGGGATACTCTGCAAAGGACTTACTGGAGCGGACAAATCGACGATATTCGCATCTATGATCGGATCTTGACTGAACCCGAGATTCAGTCCCTTTATGGCGGCGCGGCCGCGACCAGGTTCGTCGAACACATAGCGGCGACATTCGCCGGGGGGTTGAGACCCGCCGTCCTGGATTTCGATGGCGACACGGACATGGATATCGTGTGCACCGGAACGAACGAGGTCGCCTGGTTCCAGAACGACGGAAACTCGCCACCTACGTTCACAAAACACACGATCCGAACGCAAGCCGGCAATATTTTTGATGCGGCCTACTCCGCGGATCTCGACGCCGACAACGATATGGACGTCGTATCGGGTCTGCTACACGGGAACGACCTGGTCTGGTCGGAGAATAACGGCAGCTCGCCGCCCACATTTGCGCACCACACGCTGCGCGCCGGCACCGACGATTTTCGCGACGTGCATGTTGATGACGTTGACGGCGACGGAGACCTGGACGCCTTGTCCGCAAGCTCGACCAACGACCGGCTGAGCTGGTACGAGAGCGACGGCGGCACGCCCCCCGTGTTCACGGAGCGCAACATCAAGCAGGGCAATCTCGATTTCTTCAAGGTCGAGACCGCGGACCTCGACGGCGACGACGACATCGATGTTCTTGCGGGAACCTGGAACGACGCGCGCGTGAGCTGGTACGAAAACGACGGCCTGACGCCGCCGGGCTTCACGGAACGGCTGATCGGAACTGGCAGCATAAACACAGGTATTCGTGTCGTGGACGTGGACGAGGACGGTGATCCGGACGTTGTAGCCGCGTACAGCGGCAGCGACAAGGTCGTGTGGTACGAGAGCGACGGAGGCAGTCCACCGTCGTTCACCGAACGTGTCATCGACGGCACGATCACAGCTCCGAGTTACAACATTGCCGCGCAAGACATCGACGGAGACGATGACGTGGACGTTCTTGTCTCAGATGCCGGTACTGCGGCGGTGTGGTACGAGAATAGCGGAGATCCGGCACCCTCGTTCACCAAGCACACACTATCGGGTCCTGGGACGGGGGTCGCCGCCGGTGATCTTGACGGAGACGGTGACCCGGATCTCGTTCTGCCAAGATCGGGCAATTTGCTTTACTGGTACGAAAACACGATCACCCTGGCAACGGTTCGGCCCTCGAACGAATATCCGACGCCGGGAAGCACTATCGTGGCCTGCGTCGACATTGACATTGATGCGACCTCGGGCTCGCTCGGCAACTATGCGGCGACTCTGACATGGGATGCAGCCATTCTGAACTACCAGAGCTTCTCTGGCGGTGATTCGCCCTTCGACACGCCGATCGTGAACGAGTCGAGCACGGCTGGCGGGTCGCTGGTCTTCTCCGACGCCGATGCCACCGGCTCCATGGGTCAAGTCCAGGTTCTGTGCGTGTATTTCGATGTCATCGGCGCGACGGGGACGACCTCGTCTCTCGATCTTGAACTGACCTCGGCGTTTGCGGCAAACACCTTCGCGGATCTCATGCCCTCGGTTATCGATAACGACAACACGGTGGTGGTCACCGATGACCAGGACGGAGACGGAATCCTGGACGTCATCGACGGAGATATTGTGGGGTTAGCATTCCTTGACATGAGCTCCGATCCGTTCAACGAAAGTTTCACCGACCAGCACTTGGGGGGAACCAGCTTCGGTTTCATCGTGAACCGCGGTGGCCTCACACTCACGGTCCTGGACGAGCCGAACCCGGAAGGGTTCCGCGTCCAGGCCACCGGTGGGACCGGCAATGCCAGGCTCAAGGGATGCGGCAACCGCAAGCCTATCAAGCTTACCGCCGGCGACGACATCGTGATCACCTGCAGCGATTTGACGATGCGTGTGATCGTGGGGCCGGTGGAGATCGAGCTGAGCGAGGACACGTTCGTGAGCGTGCCCGACGGGGGCATTGTCACGGTCACCGAGCTCGGGAATGAACAAGTCCAGGTCACGAACGATTCGGTGGATGTCACGATCCTTGTCGTCGTTGGAGGCGAGGTGTCCGAAATCGCGCCAGGGGAATCCGACACGATCTGCAGCGAGTTGCCGATTGTAGCCCCACCAGTCCCGATCACGGTCGAGTGCAACAGCCAGGGTGGGGTCCCGGTTTCGGACGCGCAGATCCAGACCTGGCTGGCTTCGGCCGCCGGCTTCTCGGCTTGCGGCGGTGTTACCCTCACCGACGATGCACCGACTGTGTTCCCGGTCGAAACAACGACGGTTACCTTCACCGCACTTGATGATTTCGGAAACGTCGTTTCCGACACTTCCTACGTGACCGTCGAAGATACGACACCGCCGGAACTCTCGGTTCATTTGACCCCCGACAATCTCTGGCCGCCGAACCATCGGATGTTTGATATTGAGGCTTCGGTGACGGCAGGTGATGCCTGCAGCACGACGAGCGTAACGCTCTCATCGGTCACCAGCAATGAGGCGGACAACGGTGATGGGGACGGCAACACCGTCAACGATATCCAGGGTGTTGATATCGGGACCGCCGACTACGAGTTCGCACTACGCGCCGAGCGTGCGGGAGAAGGAGCCGGCCGCATCTACACCGCAGTCTATTTTGCGATCGACGAATGGGGCAACAGCGCTGCCGCTGCCGGCTTGGCGGTCATACCCCACGATAAGGGCGGGATCACGGAGCCGATCGATCTGTTGCTGGTGGAGAACGGAAACGGCACTCTGGCGTCGTGGACCGAAGTACCAGGTGCATTGTCCTACAACGTTATCCGCGGGACACTGGGCCGGATTGTGGAGACAGAGGTCGTCATCGACTTGGGGACGGTGATCTGTATCGAGAAAGACTCACAGGATACGAGTACTCCGGGCTGGGAGGACGCGGTACTACCGATTTCCGGCGAGGGGTTTTTCTATCTGGTTGAGTACTATGACGGAAATACCAGCTCTTACGGAACGGAGAGTGCCCAGAAGCAAAGAGCGCCGGGAGCAGGAGACTGCCAGTAGGAGGAGCCGCTGTGCTGGTTCCGTATGCCGGTCCAGCGACTTTGGTTGTGCGAGATTGGCGAGAGTCAAGAGTAAAGCCATCGGGGAGAACCGTATTCAGTGCTCTTAGAATTATGATCCGCTTGTCGCCTAGGGAGCCAAACATCAACCGACAAGCAGTTCATTACTTTGCTCAACTGCCGGGGATACTACGTGTCGGTTACCGGCCGTACCGTCCAGGAGCCGGGACTGGACGGCTTCAAGTATGCCGACTGGGGTGCATTAGTTGCCGGTTGGCAAATCGTGATGTTCTCGATTTGCTGGAGTGTTCATATCTACAGAGCGAGCTGCATCTAACTCATTGTAAATAATGTATTTAGATCTTTAGCGCAGGATTCTGGCGTACGCTTCAAACCTTGAAACACTCAAATTATTGTCGTTTCAGAGCAAGAAAAGCTTGTGTTTTTATAATTGCAAAATAGTATATGTTATGTAGTAAAAATAACTGCTATTGAGTTTCGTCCAAGTTTGAGAACTGAATATGGCCGGATAGTAAACCCGTAGCGGACGGATGAGGTTTCGTCGGGAGTAGCCGCATGGTCGAGCAGAACAGCGGGCTGAAGCGTTGGCGGCCATCCAAAGTCACCCTGGAAGTGATCCTGTTGGCGGCGCTGTACCTGCTGTGCCTGATACTGGCGCACGCTTACGACGCCCCCCGGCGGCTGCACGATTTGGCCGAGAGCTACCAGGGATGGTTTCACGAAGATCTCTACTTTGCACTGACCCTCCTTCCGTTTTTCCTGGGGTTGTTCGCCTTCCGAAGGTGGACCGATACCCAGCGGCAGCTCGGCCGGCAGCGGCAGGCCAAAGAGGCGATTCGGCGCAACGAAGCCAGGTTCCGTTCGCTCATCGAAAACTCCAGGGACGTCATCACGGTGCTGGACATGGAGGGCACGATCCACTATGCCAGCCCGGCGGTGCGCAACGTCCTCGGTTACGAACCGCAGGAAATGGCAGGGGCCAATGTCTTCGATTACCTGCACCCGGCGGACGCCCCGATCGCGCTACAGTCACTGAGCATGGTCGTGGACACTCCGGACGCAGCCCAGAGCCTGGTCTACCGTTACCGTGACGCCGAGGGATCGTGGTGTTACCTGGAGGGCAAGGGGACCGCTACCATCAATGAGGAGGGGAAAACGGAGATCGTCCTGAACTCCCGGGACGTCACCCGCCAGCGGCTCATGTCCCAGAAGATGCAGTTCCAGCTCGATCAACTGGTCGAAGCCGAGAAACAGGCCAGGAGTCTGGCCCGGTTCCCGGAGGAAAACCGCGGCCCGGTGCTGCGGCTCGACCACCAGGGCCGGCTGTTGTATTCCAACCAACCGGCCGGGGTGATGTTGGACGGGGTATCGGTGGGGATCGGGGAACTGCTCCCGGCGCAATACCGGGAAACCCTTGAATCCGTTCTTGAATCCGGAAAAGTCCAGAACGTGGAAATTCAGGCCGGTGAGCGCTGCTGGCTGGTGACGTACTGCCCTGTCGAGGGCGAAGAGTACGTCAACCTGTACGGCTCTGAGATTACCGATCTCAAGGCTGCCGAGAATCAGCTGCACATGTCTCAAAAGCTGGAATCGGTCGGACTGCTGGCCGGCGGTATCGCCCATGATTTCAACAATATCCTGACCATCATCAAATGCCAGAGCGAGCTGCTGCTCCATGCCCTGGACGTGGAAGCGCCGCTGATCCGGAAGCTGCAGGTCATCGACAAGGCGGCGGAACGGGCCGCCTCCCTGACCCGGCAACTGCTGGCGTTCAGCCGCAGGCAGGTCCTGGAGCCGACGGTCCTTGAAATCGATGCCTTGGTCGCCGACATGGACGACCTCCTGCGACGCCTGGTGGAGGAGAACATCGAACTGGTGGTGAACGGAGACGGCGACGATCTGTGGCATGTCCGCGCCGACCGGGGCCAGATCGAGCAGGTGCTGGTGAACCTGGTGGTCAACGCCCGGGACGCCATGCCGGAAGGCGGCAGGATCACCATCGAGGCCCGCAACGTGAACCTGGATGAGAATGATGTCCGCGAAAAAACATCGGTTAACCCCGGTCCCTACGTCCTGCTGTCGGTGAGTGACACAGGGTGCGGCATGGACGAACAGACCCGTGCCCGCATCTTCGAGCCTTTTTTCAGTACCAAGGCCTCGCAGGGCGGATCCGGTCTCGGTCTATCCACCTGTTACGGCATCGTCAAACAGAGTGGCGGCAACATCTGGGTCTACAGCGAGCCCGGTCTGGGCACCACATTCAAGATTTACCTGCCCCAGGTCCTGGAAGAAGCCGATCCTGTGGCGGTGCGCGGCCCGGAACCGGTTGAACACTCCGGTGGGACCGAAACGGTGCTGCTGGTGGAGGACGACGAGACGATCCGGGAAATCGTCATGGAGGTCCTGGAGAAGAAAGGGTACTCGGTCTTGAACGCCAGCAACGGGTTGGAAGCGCTGACAATCTGCGATTCCCAGGACAGGCCCATCGATCTTCTCCTGACCGATGTGGTCATGCCGAAGATGAGCGGCGGCAGGCTGTTCGAGGAGGTCGTGAAGCGCTACCCGGATGTCCAGGCGCTGTTCATGTCCGGCTATTCCGCCGACGCCGTATCCGGCATAGACCCGGACATGGCCTTATTGACCAAACCGTTCACCCTGAGTCATTTGCTGTCCAGGGTCCGGGAGGTTCTGGATACCGGCATGGCCGCCTGATTGAGCAATTCGTTCCTCCGGGATCGTATATAACCCGGAGGAACAATCATGAACAGTTCTGGAACTGCGCATTTGGCCGCCATCCTGGTCCTTTTTTCGGTTTTTCCCTGGACGGTCGCGGGGGCCGAATCCGAGTCGTACAGGTCCGCGAATGCCCTGACCGTCCGGTTTGACGATGCCTCCCGGGTACGGCTGCGGTCCGGCCGATTGGTCTCCCTCTCGGGAGTCGACCTGTACCGCATCGAAGATCTCATGAGGCGGTACGGCGTCACGAACATCCGGCCGTTATTTGATTCGCCGGAACAACGGATCGAATCCAGGCGTATCGTCCTGGAAGCCGCAACCGGCCGGTTCCTGCCGGATCTCAATTCGTATTATGAGATCCAGGTTCCGGTCTCCGCATCGGCGGCGTTGCTGCAAGGCCTTGGCGGGCTCGATCCGATCCAGGCGGCTTACCGGTCGGCGTTGCCTGTCCCGTCTCCAGTGGATATCTCGCCGCCAACACCGGACGGAGAGCCGGACCAGTTGTACCTGGACCCGGCGCCGGAGGGGATCGACGCCCGGATCGCCTGGACCCGCCCCGGCGGCCGGGGCGAGGGTGTCCTGCTGGTGGATATCGAGTATGACTGGCGCGATACCCACGAGGATTTGGATTCGGTTCTGGGGACCCAGATGTGCTTCACTCCAAACTCTCCGGGTGAGATCGAACACGGGACAGCGGTGGTCGGGATGATCGCCGGTGGTGACAACGCTTACGGCGTGACCGGCATCGCCAACCAGGTGGATGTGGGCCTGGTGACCCATCTCCCCAGCGGCATGACCTATAGCGTGGCCCGGGCCATCGAATGCGCCACCGGACTGATGGAAGCCGGTGACGTTCTGCTGATCGAAGCCCAGACCGTAGGGCCTAACAGCAACTTCGTTCCGGTTGAATGGGATGCCGCGGAGTACGACGCCATCACCATCGCGGCGGCCGCCGGGATCATTGTCGTAGAGGCAGCCGGCAACGGTGGGGAGGATCTGGACGATCCGGCGTTCGGGGGAGCGTTCGACCGCACGGTTCGGGATTCAGGAGCCCTGATAGTCGGCGCCGGCGCCGACCTTTGGTACGTGGACCAGCCGGACCGGTCCCGCCTCGATTTCTCGTCATACGGCTCCCGGTTCGACCTACAGGGCTGGGGAGACGATGTCGTCCCAACCGGTTACGGCGATGCCTTCGATGGCGGGGGCGACCCGTACCAGGACTACACCGGGCTGTTCAACGGGACCATTTCGGCAGCTCCGATGATCGCCGGCGCCGCC